>NZ_JBSGVS010000003.1:0-246347 GCF_053608565.1 Streptomyces sp. NPDC055025 | reverse complement strand
GCCGGGGCGTCGTTGCCCCGGCCGGCCCGTCGGCCCGGAACGCGGTCCGGGCGGTCGAACGTGTACGGATCAGTTGTTGCCGGTACCGTTCCCGGACAGGACCGGGATGTCGTCCAGGATGTGCGACAGCGGCTCGTCGCCCTTGGCCTGCGTGGAGTTCTCCGCGCACTGCTGGTTCTGCGGGGAGGCCAGGACGTTGATGTCCTGGACGGCCACCGGAATGAGGAGGCCGACCAGCGAACCGACGTTGGCCTTGGCGGGCAGGCCGACGCAGAGCTTGTTGAGCGAGCCCTGGACCAGCTCCAGCTGGGGGCTCATCTTGCCCTTGGTCGAGGAGTTGCCGAAGGCCTGCTTGGCGCCGTTGCCGCTGGCGGAGGTGGTGCCGCTGTCATCGCCGATGGCGAGCGCGGTGGGCGCCGCCGCAGCCGAAATGCCGACCACGGAGGCGGCGACGGCCGCGCCGGCCATAATCTTCTTGATCACTTTGTGTTCCTTTTCTCAAGAAATGCATGTGGAGCGACCTGGACAACCGCGTGTCCACGGTTTGGTTCCGGTGCTTCACTCGATCGGCTTGTTGATCGCCGGTAATAGGCCATTGGAGTGAACGTCCAGAACCAAACCCGCGGTGGGAAGTTGCTCAGGGGGCCCCGGGGACTTGGGGCATCAGTCAGAAGGGGACCCATCGTGATGTTCAAGAAGGTCATGGCCGGCGCGGCCGTCGCTGCCTCTGTCGTCGGCGTTTCGGCCGCCGCCGCTCCGCAGGCGCTGGCCATCGGCAATGACAACGGCACCACCTCCGCCAGCGGGAACGGCGCCTGGCAGGCCTACGGCAACTCGGCCACGTACGGCCACATGAGCCCGCAGATGGCCCTCATCCAGGGTTCGCTGAACAAGCCCTGCATCGGTCTGCCCGCCAAGCTCAACGCCGGCTCCCTCATCGGTCTTGTGCCGATCGCGGTCCAGGACGTCAACATCCTGTCGTCGCCGCAGAACCAGCAGTGTGTCGAGAACTCCACCCAGGCCAAGGGCGACGAGCCGCTGTCGCACATCCTGGACGACATCCCGGTCCTGTCCGGGAACGGTGTCGGCAACAACTGACGCCCACAGAGGCCCGGTCCGGCAGTGCGCCGGACC
The DNA here is from genome assembly GCF_053608565.1 of Streptomyces sp. NPDC055025. NCBI lineage: Bacteria > Bacillati > Actinomycetota > Actinomycetes > Kitasatosporales > Streptomycetaceae > Streptomyces > Streptomyces sp. NPDC055025. The sequence continues at coordinate 245,213 of NZ_JBSGVS010000003.1, read as the reverse complement.
GGGCCTCCGTCATGTGCGGCGCGGGTCACCCCGGGGGCGGCCGGCGCCGGTCCCGCGGGTGGGTAGTGTGCCGGGATGCTCACCGTGACATCCGTGAATGTGAATGGCCTGCGAGCCGCCGCCAGGAAGGGCTTCGTGGAGTGGCTGGCGGAGACCTCCGCCGATGTGGTCTGCCTCCAGGAGGTACGGGCCGAGCCGGGGCAGTTGCCCGAGGCCGTACGGGAGCCGGAGGGCTGGTACGTCCTGCACGCCCCGGCGGCGGCCAAGGGCCGCGCGGGTGTCTCGCTCCTCTCGCGCCGGGAGCCGGAGCGTACGCGGACCGGATTCGGCAGCGCGGAGTTCGACACGAGCGGGCGGTACGCCGAGATCGATCTGCCGGGTGTCACGGTGGCCAGCCTCTATCTGCCGTCGGGCGAGGTGGGCACGGAGCGGCAGGACGAGAAGGTCCGGTTCATGGACGGGTTCCTCCCGTATCTGGCGGAGCTGAGGAAGCGCGCCGCCGCCGACGGGCGTGAGGTGCTGGTCTGCGGCGACTGGAACATCGCCCACCAGGAGGCCGGCGGGCTCGGTCGGCGGGACCTGGCGGGACAACAGCTATCCGGGGTGTGCCTGCGATGTGCCGTCGCACCTCTACTCGTTCTCGTTCGCGCCCAACCCCGACTGGCCGCGCGTCTTCTCCGGGCAGCGGCACATAAGGGCCTATCTGGAGCGGATCGCGGACGCCTTCGGACTCCGGCCGCATCTGCGGCTGCACCACGAGGTCCGGCTGATGCGCTGGGACAACGACGCCTTGCACTGGGAGATGGAGACCTCGCGGGGGAACTTCACCGCGGAGGTGGTGGTCTCCGCGACCGGGCCGCTGTCGGATCCCCGGATCCCGGAGGTCCCCGGGCTCGCCGGATTCCCGGGCAAGGTCTTCCACTCGGCGCGCTGGGACCACGACTACGAGCTGCGCGGCAAGCGCGTCGCCGTGATCGGCACCGGCGCCTCCGCGGTCCAGATCGTCCCCGCGATCCAGCGGGAGGCCGCCAGGCTGACGCTCTTTCAGCGGACCCCGCCCTGGGTGATGCCGCGCGCGGACCGCGCGATATCCGCGGCCGAGCGCCGGCTGCACCGGGCGCTGCCCTTCACCGGCACCGTACGGCGCAAACTGCTCTGGGGCATCAGGGAGTTGCAGGTCCAGTCGTTCACCAAGCGGCCGAACGAACTCGGGCTCGTCGAGGCCCTCGCCAAGGCCAATATCGCGAAGGCGATCAAGGACCCCGAGCTGCGGGTCGTGCTGACCCCCTCGTACCGCATCGGATGCAAGCGCATCCTGCTCTCCAGCTCGTACTATCCGGCGCTCGCGCAGCCGAATGTCGATGTGATCGCCTCGGGCCTCGCCGAGGTGCGCGGCTCGACGCTCGTCGCCGCGGACGGTACGGAGTGCGAGGCGGACGCCGTGATCTTCGGGACCGGCTTCCATGTGACGGACATGCCGATCGCCGAACGGGTCGTCGGCGCCGACGGGCGCACGCTCGCAGACACCTGGCGGAACGGTATGGAGTCGCTGCGCGGCGCGACCGCGGCCGGCTTCCCCAACTGGATGACGATCATCGGCCCCAACACCGGTCTGGGGAACTCCTCGATGATTCTGATGATCGAGGCCCAGCTCGCCTATATGGCCGACTATCTGCGGCAGCTCGACGGCCTCGGCGCTGTCGGCGGACGCGCGGCGCTGGCGGCCCGGCCCGCGGCCGTACGCGCCTGGAACCACCGGGTGCAGGAGCGGATGAGGCGGACCGTGTGGAACACGGGCGGCTGCACGAGCTGGTACCTGGACGCCAACGGACGCAACACCACCATCTGGCCCGGTACGACAACGGAGTTCCGCAGGGCCACGCGCCGCGTCGATCTCTCGGAGTACGAGGTGATCCGCGCCGCGGGACCGCACACGGATGTCGCGGGGTGCGCCGGCGGGAGCGGCGCGAGGGAGGCCGTCCGATGAGCGCGACGCGGACGGCGAACACGCCCGGCCGCCCGCCCGGGGGGCGCGCGACGACCGCCGTCTCCGCCGACGGATCCCGTGTCCATATCGAGGTGTTCGGCCCCGAGGGCCGGCCCGCCGTCGTACTGGTCCACGGCTGGACCTGCTCCATCCGCTTCTGGTCCGCGCAGATCGAGGACCTCGCCGCCGACCACCGGGTGATCGTCTACGACCAGCGCGGACACGGCCGTACGCCGCTGCCCGGCCCGAGCGGGTACTCCACTGACGCGCTCGCCGACGATCTGGAGGCGGTGCTCGCCGCCACCCTGGCACCGGGCGAACAGGCCGTGTTCGCCGGGCACTCGATGGGCGGTATGGCCGTGATGGCCGCCGCGCGCAGGCCCGCCTTCCGGGAGCACGCCGCCGCCGCGCTGCTGTGCAGCACGGGCAGTTCGCGGCTGGTCGCCGAGGCGCTGGTGGTACCGATGCGCGCCGGGCGGGTACGGACGCGGCTCACCCGGCTCGTTCTCGGCGCCCGCACCCCGCTGGGCCCCGTCACACCGCTGTCCAGGCGGATCCTGCGCTACGGGACGATGGGTCCGGGAGCCGCGCCGGAGCGGATCGCCCGGTGCGCGAGGATCGTGCACGCCTGTCCGCGGGTCTCCCGGGTCGCCTGGTCACGGGTGCTCGGCGAGCTCGATCTCGACGCGGACGTAGGGGAGTTGAGGGTGCCCACCGCCGTACTGGTGGGGACCGCGGACCGGCTGACCCCGCCGGTCCAGTCACGGGCGCTGGCCGCCGCGCTGCCCGACTGCGCCGGTCTGACCGTACTGGCGGGGACCGGGCATATGACGCCGGTGGAGGCGCCGGAGGCCGTCACGGCCGGGATCCGTGAGCTGGCCGCCGCCCATGTCGGGCCGAGGGAGGACGCGGCATGAGCCGGGGCGGGGATCTCGAAGGCCGGGTCGCGGTGGTCACGGGCGCGGCGCGCGGTGCCGGCGGCTGCGCTGGCCGGCGAACCGTACGTATCCGCTCGGGCCGGCCGCCGGCCGGATCGTCGCGGGGACGGAGCGGCGCCCGGCGCATGTCTGCGCGCAGTGGTGGCCGGGCGGGAGATGAGGCGCTTCGCACCGCGTCCGGCCGTGGTGCGCAAGGGACTTGTGGGTGCGGGCGGGGCCGCCGACGAGCGTGAGCACACACAGCGTGACTGATCGAAATGCGCGGAATGTCGTGGCATGTAAGTCTGGTCGAGGCCCCACCCCCCACCCCCCACCTCTTCCAGGAGTTGAAATTCCATGGGCATTTCCGACCAGTTCAAGGACAAGGCGCAAGAGCTCGGAGACCGGGCGAAGGCGCAGATGGGCGACAACCAGAGGGACGACCAGTCCCCGCGTTCACAGCAGAGCCGTCAGGGCCAGGGCCAGGGCCAGCAGGGCCAGGGTCAGGGCCAGCAGGGTCAGGGCCAGGGCCAGCCGAACCGGCACGGGCAGCAGCCGGCTCAGCCGGCCCAGCCGGGTCAGCACGGACAGGCGGGCCGCAACCCGCAGGGCAACGACCGTGCCCAGGACCGCGACAACCAGTCGCCCCGCAGGGCGCAGGACGCGCGCGACGAGTTCGACGACCACTTCGACGCCTGAGCGAATGGCCCGAGGGCTTGAGTGTCCGAGGGTTTGAGTGCCTGAGGGCTTGAGGGCTTGAGTGTCTGACAAGAGGCGCACCCGGTTCGCCGGGTGCGCCTTCTTTACGTTCCGTCCTTACGTTCCGTCCGGCTCTCAGCCCGTCTCGCGCGGCGGCAGCGGGGGACGGCGCAGATCGGGCACGGCTCCGTACCCCGGCGGTGTCGAGGCCGGCTGCCCCGCCAGCAGATCCAGTGCCACCCACACCGCGTCGTCGAGCTGGGCGTGCCGGCCCTCCGCCCAGTCGAGCGGGGTGCGCAGCGCCTCGATGTCGGGCTCCACACCGTGGTTCTCCACGGACCAGCCGTACGCGTCGAACCAGGCCGCGTTCATCGGCACCGTGATCACCGTGCCGTCGGTGAGACGGTGGCGTCCCGTGATGCCGACGACCCCGCCCCAGGTCCGCTGGCCCACCACCGGGCCCAGATTCAGCAGCCGGAAGGCGGCGGTGATCATGTCGCCGTCGGAGGAGGTCGCCTCGTCGGCGAGCGCCACGACCGGGCCGCGCGGCGCGTTGGAGGCGTACGAGACGGGCTGGGCGTCACGCGTCAGATCCCAGCCGATGATCCTGCGGCTGAGCTTCTCCACCACCAGCTCGCTGATATGGCCGCCCGCGTTGCCCCGTACGTCCACGATCAGCGCGGGCCGCGAGACCTCAAGGCGCAGATCGCGGTTGAACTGCGCCCAGCCCGAGCCGCCCATGTCGGGGATATGCAGATAGCCGCACCGGCCGCCGCTGATCTCCCGTACCACGGCACGGCGTTTGGCCACCCAGTCCTGGTAGCGCAGCGGGCGTTCGTCGATGAGCGGGACGACGGCGACCCGGCGGGAGGGGGTTTTGCCCCCGGCGGGCCGGAAGGTCAGCTCGACCGTGGTGCCTCCGGCGGCGGCGAGCAGCGGATAGGGGCCCGTCACCGGATCGACGGGCCGGCCGTCGACATGGCTGAGGACCGCCCCCTCGCGGATACCCGTACCGGCGAGCGGCGAGCGGGCCTTGGAGTCGGAGGAGTCGCCGGGCAGGATCCGCTTGATCACCCAGGCGCCGTCCCGGCAGACCAGATTGGCGCCGAGCAGTCCGATCGGGCGCTGGTAGTGCGGCGGGCCCTCGTTGCGGCGGGCGGGGGTGACATACGCGTGGGAGGTGCCCAGCTCGCCGAGGACCTCACGGAGCAGATCCGCGAACTCGTCGGGGGAGGCGACCCGTTCGACCAGCGGACGGTACTGGGCGAGGACAGCGTCCCAGTCGATACCGCACATCCCCGGCTCCCAGAAGTACGCGCGGATGATGCGGCCCGCCTCGTCGAACGCCTGGCGCCACTCCGCGCCGGGGTCGACGTCGTGCAGGATCCGGCGCAGATCGAGAAAGACCGTCGAGTCGCCGTCGCCCGGCTCGGTGGCGGGTACGGCCCGTAGCTCGCCGTCGTCCACGACCACCAGCCTGGTGCCGTCACCGCTGGTCGCGAACCAGTCCAGATGGTCCACGAGTTCGCTCTTACGGGCCTTGACGATGTCGAAGTGTTCGAGGGTGGGGCGTCCCGACATGTCCGCGGGGTTGGCGAAGGTCTCGCCGAGCGCGCCCGAGATCGGCCAGCGCAGCCAGACCAGACCGCCGCCGCTGACCGGGCGCAGCGCCGAGTACTTGGACGCGGTGACGGGGAACGGGGTGACCCGTTCCGCCAGACCCTCGACCTCGACCGTGACCGTACCGTCGCCGGACTCGCTGTCCGACGGGTCGAGTCCGCCCGCGGCGGGGCGGCCGTCCGGGGACAGCGCGAACGGCGACGGGGTGGCGGAGGAGAGCGGTACGAGATAGGGGCGGCAGCCGAGCGGGAAGGAGAGGTCGCCGGTGTGCACGTCGTACACCGGGTCGAAGCCGCGCCAGGACAGGAACGCGAGATAGCGGCCGTCGCTGGTGAAGACCGGATTCTCGTCCTCGAAGCGGCCGTTGGTGACATCGACGACCGTGCGGGCGAAACTCCCGGCGATCTTGGCCAGCTTGATCTGGCGCAGGGAGCGGCCGATACCGGGGTGGGACCAGGTGAGCCAGTCGCCGTCGGGCGAGAAGGCGAGATCGGCGACGGGTCCGTTGACGGAGTGGATGAGCTCGGTGACGCGGCCGGGCGCGGGGGCCGGGGCCGGTGCGGGGGCGGGCGGCGGTGGCGGTGTCGCCGGTTCCGGTGCCGGTTCCGGTGCCGGTGTCGACGCCGGTTCGGGTGCGGGTGTTCCCTCCTGCGTTTCCTCGGACCCCTCCGCCTGCGTTTCCGCCTCCGCCCGCGTTTCCTCTTCCTCCTCCGTGACATCCACGAGCAGCAGCCTCCCGTCGTGGGAGGCGATCGCTATCCGCTCGCCGTCCGGGTCGGCGACCATCTCCAGTACGTGGCCGAGCTGTCCGGACGCCAGTCGGCGCGGCGGCCGGTCCCCGCTCGCGCGGGGCAGATACGCGATCTCTATGGCGTCCTCACCGTCCGCGTCGGTGACGTAGGCGACCTGGCCGCCGCTGCCGAGCATCTTCGGGAGCCTGACCCGTACGCCATGGGTGTCGGCGATCGTCCGGGCCGGGCCGTCGCGGTGGGTGAGCCAGTACAGGCTGCCGCGTACGGAGACGGCGCTCGCCCGGCCCGTCGTGTCCACGGATATCCCGTTGACGTGGCTGGAGGCGGGGACCTGGTAGCCCCGGCGCCCGGCCCGCTGCCCGCCGAGCCGTACGTCCAGCTTGCGGGGCACGGAATCGGCGGTCAGCGAGTCGACCAGCCAGAGATCGCCCGCGCACTGGTAGACGACCCGGCGGCCGTCGGACGACGCGTGGCGTGCGTAGAAGGCGTCGTGGTCGCTGTGGCGGAGCAGCCCGGTGCCGTCGGGACGGCAGGAGTAGAGATTGCCGACGCCCTCGTGGTCGGAGAGGAACGCGATACGTCCGCCGACGAACATCGGGCAGTCGAGATGGCCCCCGAGGTCCGCGAGCAGCCGCTTGCCGTGCAGCCAGAGCCGTCCCATCGCCCCGCCGCGGTACCGCTTCCAGGCGGCGGGCTCGTGCGGCGGCTTGCCGGTGAGCAGGAGCGTACGGTGCTCGCCGCCGATGTCCGCGACGGCGATGTCGTTGACCGGGCCCCAGGGCAGCGCGCCGCCGGGGGAGCCGTCGGTGGGGAGGCCGTAGGCCCAGGCGAAGTAGGAGAACGGCCGGCCGTGCGAGGAGACGGCGAGGATCTGGGAGTCGCCGTCGCTGTCGGGGGGCGTCCAGCCGCAGACGCGGGTGTCGGTGGCGCCCCAGTAGGTGAGCCGGCGGGCCGGTCCGCCGTCCACCGGGGCCAGATGTATCTCGGGGTCGAGGCTGCGCCAGGTCGTATAGGCGATATGGCGGCCGTCGGGCGAGAAGCGGGGGTGACCGACTCTGGTGCGGTCGACGGTCACCCGCCAGGCGCGTTCGGGCCGATGCCCTGCCGGTGCGAGGGGGGCGACCCAGAGGTCGTCCTCGGCGGCGAAGCACAGCAAGTCGTCGTGCAGGTGCGGGAAGCGAAGATACGCGACGTCGTCACTCACCCCCCAATGCTGCCCTTTCCGAGCCCGATCCGCCTCTGCGCCTCGTCTCCCGGCGGGGACCGTGGCGCGCCTGCGGCGCGTGGTGCGGGTGGTGTGCCGCGGCTGTGGCGCAAGCCACAAACGAAACGGGTCCGTTTCGCTTTCCGCCGGGTTATCTTCGTACTGTACGAAACAGTTTCGTTCGGGAGGTCGGGGTCATGGCACGCAGCAGGCTTACGCCGGAGCGCGAAGCCGAGCTGTACGGTGCCGTGCTCGATCTGCTGCGCGAGGTCGGCTACGACGCCCTCACCATGGACGCCGTCGCCGCCCGTACCCGGTCCAGCAAGGCCACCCTCTACCGCCAGTGGGGGAGCAAGCCCGAGCTGGTCGTCCGTGCCATGCGGCACAACAAGCCCGTCAGTCTCGAACAGCTCGACACCGGTTCGCTCCGCGGCGATTTCCACGCGCTGTTCGCGGCCGGCGACGACTGCCAGATGGAACGGGACTCCGCGCTGATGCGGGGCCTGTTCCGTGCCGTCCACAACAATCCCGACCTCCACGAGGCGCTCCGCGAGCTGCTGATCGAGCCCGAGATCAACGGACTCCATACGCTGCTGCGACGTGCCGTGGACCGCGGCGAGATCGCCGCGGACAACCCCGCGCTCAAATACGTCACACACATGCTGGTCGGCGCCTTCGTCGCCCGGCAGCTGATCGAGGACCGGTCGCCGGACCGGACTTTCCTCAGGTCGTATCTCGACGCCGTGGTCCTCCCCTCCCTCGGCGTCTGACCGTCCCCCGCAGGACCCCTCACCTGACGAGTGCCGCTCTCGCCGTCGGGCCGGCTCCCCATGCCCTGATCCATCGATAGACCGGGAGTACGCCCTCGTGGCCACGTTTCTCTACAAGCTCGGACGGCTGGCCTTCCGGCGCCGCCACTATGTCGCCCTGTTGTGGGTGGCACTGCTGGCGCTCGCCGGAGTCGGTGCCGTCTCCGCGTCCACGCCCACGTCCAGTTCCTTCTCCATCCCGGGAACGGAGGCCCAGAAGGCCTTCGACCTGCTGGAACAGCGCTTCCCCGGAGGCAGCGCCGACGGCGCCACCGCCCGGGTGGTCTTCAAGGCGCCCGCGAACGAGAAGATGACCGACGCCGGCCACAAGGCCGAGGTCCGCGCGATCGTGGACGAGCTGTCGGGCGGTTCCGACCAGGTCTCCTCGGTGACCGATCCGTACACCGCGAACGCGGTCTCCAAGGACGGGTCGACGGCGTATGTCTCGGTCTCGTACAAGGTCGCCTCGATGGAGCTGACCGACGAGACCCGGACGGCACTGGAGGAGACCGGCGCCGAGGCGCGGGCGCAGGGGATGGCGGTGGAGATCGGCGGTGACGCGCTCCAGGCCGCCCCGGAGACCGGCGCCACCGAGATCATCGGGGTGGCCATCGCGGCGGTCGTACTCGTCATCACGTTCGGATCGCTGATCGCCGCCGGGCTTCCGCTGCTCACCGCGCTCATCGGGGTCGGTATCGGTATCTCCACGATCACCGCGCTCGCCAATGTCCTGGACCTGGGCTCCACCACCTCGACCCTCGCGATGATGATCGGCCTCGCGGTCGGTATCGACTACGCGCTGTTCATCGTCTCCCGCTACCGGGCCGAACTGGCCGAGGGCAGAGAACGCGAGGAGGCCGCGGGACGGGCCGTCGGCACCGCCGGGTCCGCCGTGGTCTTCGCCGGGCTGACGGTCGTCATCGCGCTGGTCGGTCTCGCCGTGGTCAATATCCCGATGCTCAGCAAGATGGGCTTCGCCGCCGCCGGTACGGTCGTGATCGCCGTCCTCATCGCGCTCACCCTCATCCCGGCGCTGCTCGGCTTCGCGGGCAAGCGGGTGCACGGCCGCAAGGCCCGCCAGGCGCTGGAGAGCCAGGCCGCGGGACACCACCACCACGCCGGGCACAAGCCCAATCTGGGCACCCGCTGGGCGCGGTTCGTGCTGCGCCGGCCCGTCACCGTACTGATCACGGCCGTCCTCGGGCTCGGGGCGATCGCCCTTCCGGCCACCTCGCTGGAACTGGGCCTGCCGGACGACGGTTCGCAGCCCGTGAGCACCACCCAGCGCAAGGCGTACGACCTGCTCTCCGACGGTTTCGGCCCCGGCTTCAACGGACCGCTGATGGTCGTGGTCGACGGCAGGGCCGACGACAACGCCAAGGCGGCGGCCACCGAGGTCGCCGACACCGTGAAGAAGATGGACGGCGTCGCCGTCGTCACCCCGTCCACCCTCAACAAGGCGGGCGACACCGCGACCATCACGGTGATCCCCGAGGACCGTCCGTCGTCGGTCGAGACCGAGAACCTGGTCCACTCCATCCGTGACACGGGCGGACGGATCGCGGCGGACAGCGGGGCCGAGGTCCTGGTCACCGGCGCCACCGCGATGAACATCGACTTCTCGGAGAAGATGAACGACGCGCTGATCCCGTATCTCGCGCTCGTCGTCGGACTGGCCTTCCTGCTGCTGATGCTGGTCTTCCGGTCGGTGCTCGTACCGCTCAAGGCGGCGCTCGGCTTCCTGCTCTCCGTCGTCGCCGCGCTCGGCGCGGTGGTCGCGGTCTTCCAGTGGGGCTGGCTCGGCGGGCTGCTGGGGGTCGAGCAGACCGGTCCGGTGATGTCGATGATGCCGATCTTCATGGTGGGCGTGGTGTTCGGTCTGGCCATGGACTACGAGGTCTTCCTGGTCACCCGGATGCGCGAGGCGTATGTCCATGGCGAGCGGCCCGGCGAGGCGATCGTCACCGGCTTCCGGCACGGCGCCCGGGTGGTCTCGGCCGCGGCGGTGATCATGATCGCCGTCTTCGCGGGCTTCATCGGCTCCAGCGAGTCGATGATCAAGATGATCGGCTTCGGTCTCGCGATCGCCGTTTTCTTCGACGCGTTCGTGGTCAGGATGGCGATCGTGCCGGCGGTGCTCGCGCTGCTCGGCGGGAAGGCCTGGTGGCTGCCGCGCTGGCTGGACCGGGCGCTGCCCAATGTGGACGTCGAGGGCGAGGCGCTGCGCAAGCGGCTCGGGGACACGGCCGGTGCGGACGGCGGTCCGGGGCCGGAGCGTGAGCTGGTCGGCGTCTGACGCGCCGGGACCGAGTCCTCCGGAACCACCGGGGACGTCCCGGGAACACCGGGGGACGACGGTCCCACCCTGAACGCCGGGACCGCGGCGTGAGCGGCGCATGGTCCCGGTACGCGCCGGCAGCCGTGGGGACGGGAGCCGGAGCGACGCGCACGGCCCGGTCGTACACCTCCTGGGCGAGGTGTGGGACCGGGCCGTCGTGCTGTCCCCGGGTCGCTCATGTCCGGTGGAGCAGCCTGCCCAGTTCGTTGTCGACCTGTATGTCGTGGCGCTCCTCGCCCGCGGGGATCATCGCGTACGAACTCCGCAGGAACCTGCGCAGCGGCGCCGAGTCGAACTGCACCATCGCCACGCCTTCCGGCGAGTGGAACTCCAGTACGGTCTGGGCCCGGCCGCACGGCCAGACCTGGACGTCGCCGTCGCCGGAGGGGAGTCGCAGGCCCTCGTCGAGGAGATCCCGGGCGAAGGCCCAGACCACCTCTCTGTCGTCGAGGGAGACCTCGGCCGGGAACACGATGCGCATGGCGAGCGGGTCGTCGCCGTCGTAGCGAAGGGTGACGGAGACGGCCTTGTGGTGGGGGGCGTCCGTGATGAGACGGCATTTGGCGGGCTGCTCGACGACGGGGGACATCGGCTGGCTCCTCTGCACTGCTGCGGTGGCCGCGAACACGGCTGGGGACGCGGGTGCGGCTGCTACGGCGGCTGGGCTCGCCTCGGGAACTGGAGCAAACCTCCTCCATTTGAGAGAGGTTTAGTACTTAATCCTACAAAGAATATGCATTTATCCCTAATTTTCCCGGAACTGGTATCGGCCGATCACCGATACGGCAACTCGCGTACAACCTGCTCTTGCGAACTGTTCGCAACAGGGCTCTACTTTGGAACTGCTCGTCACCCCCCGCCGCACCCCCGGCGCACCCCTCGCGCGCACCACCAGCAGGAAGCGGAGCCCGTTCATGCATGTCCCCGACGGATTCATCGATGTGCCCGTCTCGGCCGCCGCCGGCGTCGTCGCCGCGGGTGCCGTGGCGGTCAGTCTGCGCGGCGCGCGCCGTGAGCTGGACGAGCGCACCGCGCCGCTCGCCGGACTGGTCGCCGCCTTCATCTTCGCCGTGCAGATGCTCAACTTCCCCGTGGCCGCCGGTACGAGCGGCCATCTGCTGGGCGGGGCGCTGGCCGCGATACTCGTCGGTCCCTTCACTGGGGTCCTCTGTGTCTCCGTCGTCCTGCTGATGCAGGGCATCCTCTTCGCGGACGGCGGGCTCACCGCGCTCGGTGTGAACATCACGGTCATGGCCGTGGTGACGACCGTCGTCTCGTACACGCTCTTCCGCGGCCTGGTGAGGGTACTGCCGCGCACCCGCCGTTCCGTGACCGTCTCCGCCTTCGTGGCCGCGCTGGTCTCCGTACCGGCCGCGGCCCTCGCCTTCACCGGTATCTACGCCGTCGGGGGGACGACGGACGTACCGATCGGCAAGGTGCTGACCGCGATGGTCGGTGTCCATGTGCTCATCGGGATCGGCGAGGCCGTGATCACCGCGCTGACGGTCGGCGCCGTCATCGCCGTACGGCCCGACCTGGTCCATGGCGCCCGGGGGCTCACCGCGCCGCTGAAGCTGCGCGTGGGCGGGGAGCTGGTGGACGCCGCGCCGGCGGCCGTGCCCGCCGCGGCCGCCGTGGCCGGGACGCCCGCCGCCTCCGGGGCCGGGACCGGGGCCGCGACGGGGACGCCGGTCGCGCGTTCGCCCCGGCGGCTCTGGGCCACGGGCCTGGTCACCGCCCTCGTCCTGGCCGGATTCGTCTCCTTCTACGCCTCCGCCGACCCCGACGGTCTGGAGAAGGTCGCCGCGGACCACGGCATCGACAGCAAGACCGAGGAGCACGCCTCCGCCGACTCCCCGCTCGCCGACTACGGGGTCGAGGACATCTCCGACGCCCGGCTCTCCGGCGGTCTCGCCGGGGTGATCGGTGTGGGCGCCACGGTCGCCGTGGGCAGCGGTGTCTTCTGGGCGGTGCGCCGCCGCCGTCACGGGAGCGCCGGGTCCCCGTCCACCGGGTCCGCCGTCGGCGGGAACGCCTGAGATGGGCGCGGGTCACGCCCACAAGCTCTACCGGCACGGGCACTCGCCGGTCCACCGGCTGCCCCCGCACTGCAAGCTCGCCGCCGTCCTCTGCTTCGTGATCGTGGTGGTCTCCACCCCGCGCGAGGCGGTCTGGGCGTTCGTGCTCTACGGGGTGCTGCTCGCGGTGGTCGCCGCGGTGGCCCGTGTCCCCGCCGGATTCCTGCTGCGCCGGCTGCTGATCGAGATCCCGTTCGTGGCCTTCGCGGTGCTCATGCCGTTCGTGGTCCCGGGCGACCAGGTCCGGTTCCTGGGCCTGTCGTTGAGCGTGCCCGGTCTCTGGGGGGCCTGGAACGTACTCGCCAAGGGCACCCTGGGCGTCGCCGCGTCCGTGATCCTCGCGTCCACGACCGAGCTGCGTTCCCTGCTGCTCGGCCTCCAGCGGCTGAGGCTGCCGTCGCTGCTCGTACAGATCGCCTCCTTCATGATCCGGTACGGCGATGTCATCACCGACGAGATGCGCCGGATGTCGATCGCCCGGCGCTCGCGCGGCTTCGAGGCGCGGGGCGTGCGGCACTGGGGGGTGCTGGCCAAATCCGCCGGCGCGCTCTTCATCCGCTCCTACGAGCGGGGTGAACGCGTGCATCTGGCGATGGTGAGCCGGGGGTACACGGGCACCATGCCGGTCATCGACGAGGTGACCGCGTCCCGGGCGCAGTGGGCCCACGCCGCCGCCCTCCCGCTGACGGCGCTCGCCGTCTGTCTGCTTGGCTGGACCCTATGACCGTCTCTTCCGTCCCCTCCGCCGGACCCCCGGCGCCGGCCCCGCCGTCCCTTGAGGTCAGCGGGCTCGCCTATGCCTACCCGGACGGCCATCAGGCCCTCTTCGGTGTCGATCTGACCGTGGGACGCGGTGAGCGGGTCGCGCTGCTCGGCCCCAACGGCGCCGGCAAGACCACGCTCGTCCTGCATCTCAACGGGATCCTCACGGCGGGCGCCGGTTCGGTCGCGGTCGCCGGGCTGCCGGTGGCCAAGCGGAATCTGGCCGAGATCCGGCGCCGGGTGGGCATCGTCTTCCAGGACCCGGACGACCAGTTGTTCATGCCGACGGTACGGGAGGACGTGGCGTTCGGCCCGGCCGCCGCCGGACTGCGCGGGCCCGAGCTGGAGGCACGGGTGGTCACCGCGCTGGGCCGGGTCGGGATGGCGGAGTACGCGGGGCGCCCGCCGCACCATCTCTCCTTCGGGCAGCGGCGCCGGGTCGCCGTGGCGACCGTACTGGCGATGGAACCGGAGATCCTCGTCCTCGACGAGCCCTCGTCCAATCTCGATCCGGCGTCCCGGCGTGAACTCGCCGACATCCTGCGGTCGCTGGACATCACCGTGCTGATGGTCACGCACGATCTGCCGTACGCGCTCGAACTCTGCCCCCGCGCGGTGATCCTCAGCGACGGTGTCATCGTGGCGGACGGACCCACGCACGGGCTGCTCGGCGACGAGAAGCTGATGGCCGCGCACCGGCTGGAGCTGCCGTTCGGATTCGACCCGCGTTCCGTGTCGCCCGGACACGTTGCACCATAGAGGGGGTCACGCCGCCGGGGTGTGGCGCGCGATGACGGGGTGGGTGGCGCGGGCGTGGACGTCCAGGGCACGGTGGCGGCGGGCTTCGAGCCGGTCAGGGACGCATTCGTACGGAACTTCGAGCGGCTCGGTGAACGGGGCGCGGCGGTCGCCGTCTTCCAGGACGGGCGCAAGGTCGTGGACCTGTGGGCGGGCACGCGCGATGTGGACGGAGCGGCGCGGGGGCCGGGAGCGGGAGCGGGAGCGGTCGCGGGCACCGGTACGGGGACGGACATCGGTACGGGTTCCGGTAGCGGGACGGCTTTCGGCATCGGTGCGGGTAGCGGTACGGGTACGGGGACGGACGGGGGCGCTCCCGGGCGGGTGCCGGAGGGCCGTGTCCCGGATCCGGCGCCCTGGGCGGTGGACACCGCCCAGATCGTCCGCTCGGCGACGAAGGGCGTCGCCGCCGCCGTACCGCTCCTGCTGCACCAGCGCGGACAGATCGATCTCGACGCCCCGGTCGGCACGTACTGGCCGGAGTTCAAGGCCGCGGGCAAGGAGCGGGTGCTCGTACGGCATCTCCTCTCGCACCGCGCGGGCGTACCCGTGCTCGACCGGCCGCTGACCCCGGCCGAGGCGCTCGACGGCGAGTCGGGGGCGCGGGCGCTCGCCGCCCAGCGGCCCTTCTGGGAACCGGGCACGGACCACGGCTACCACGCGCACACCTACAGCTGGCTGATCGCCGAACTGGTCAGGCGCGTCACCGGGCGGAGTGTCGGCCGGTGGATCGCCGAGGAGATCGCCCGTCCGCTGGGGCTGGACTTCTGGGTCGGGCTGCCGGCCGAGGAGGCCCACCGGGTGGGGCGGATCGGACGGCTGACGGAGCCGGCCGCGTCCGGCGGCGCGCTGCGGCTACGGCCCAAGCGGTCGGTCTCCGAGGCGTACCGGGACACGGACTCGCTCACCCGCCGCGCGTTCGGGGTGATCGATCCGCGGCCCGACGAGAACGACCCGGCGTACCGGGCCGCCATGCTCCCCGGCTCCGGCGGTATCTCGACGGCGCGTGCCCTGGCGCGGTGCTACGCCGCGATGATCGGCCCCGTCGACGGCCACCGGCTCTTCGCGCCCGCCACGCTGACCCTGGCGCGTACGGAGGAGTCGGCGGGCCCGGACCGGGTCCTGGTCGTCGCCACCCGCTTCGGTCTGGGCTACATGCTGCACGGACCGGCGGCGCCGCTGCTCGGCCCCGGCTCCTTCGGACATCCGGGGCGCGGCGGCTCGCTGGGCTTCGCGGACCCCGAGTCGGGGATCGCGTTCGGGTATGTGACGAACGGTATGCGCAAGGGGGTCACGGCGGACCCCCGCGCACAGGCTCTGGTGCGGGCGGTGCGCTCGGTGCCGTCGGTGCGGCCGGAGGCGTGACGGCAGGGTCACCCGTAATCGCGCTCGGGGCCGACCGGTACGACGTTGGTGAGGTCCACGGCGGGGCGCAGCGCCTCGGCGATCCTGACGGCGTCGTCCACGGCCCACAAGTGGGTGAAGAACAGGCGCGGTTCCTCCGTCAGCCCGTGGTTGTGGACCTCGACGAGACTGATGCCGCCGCGCCGTAGTGTCGTGAGGACGTCCTGTACCTCGTCGGCGACCATGGCGAAGTCGCCGTTGAGCGCGGCCCGGCCGCCGCCCAGGGGCTGGAAGTTGAAGGCCGAGGTGGCCCCCAGGCCCGGGGGCAGCACCAGGTGCCTGTCGATGATGGGCTCGCGGCGGGCGAAGACGGACTTGTAGATCCCGCGGTCGTTGTCGCCCTTGACGCCCATCACGGCCTCGATCGCATCGATGTCCAGATCGAGCCGCGGCGGACGTCCCGTCGGCCGGGCGGGCGGGCTCGACGTCCGGTCCATGGCCGCGCGCAGCCCGCGGGCCAGCGGCACCGGGTCGTCCCCGTGACCGTGGATATGGGTCCACCAGACGTCGGGTGAGTGGGCGAGCAGATGCTTGTGAAGGGCGGTCACCGCGATTCCGTGATCGGCCAACGCGTCGATCACCTTCTGGAGTTCGTCCTCGGTGACATTCAGATCGCCCATGACCAGGACGCTGTCGTCGCTGTACCGGACGAAGGCCATGTGGGAACCCAGGGCGAGTTCGGGCGCCACCTCGACGCCGTAGGAGACCACCTTGAGATCGTCGCGTGCGAAGCGGGTGTGGTAGAAGAGGCCGCGTACGAGGCTGCCCGGACGGCCCAGCACGTCCGCGACCTCCTTCCAGTGCCCTGTCGTCGTGGGCACCGGGGTGAGATGCGCGGGGCCGCCGCCCCCTTCCATCCCCTCCTTCGCCCCGGGGACCTCGGTCGCGTCGGCCCTCGCCGGCTCGGCCTGGGCGACCATCGTCCCCATACCGGCGAACACCGGTGCCAGCGCGGCGGCGACGAGCAGTCGCCGGCGGGGCGCCGCTGCCGCTGCCGTGTCCGGTGCGTCGGCTCCGTTCGCGCCGGGGCCGTCCGCGGCGGGTCTGTCCGCGCCGGTTTCATCCGTCCTGCTGTTGTCCGTCCTGGTGTTGTCCGTCTTGGTTTCGTGCTCCGCGTCTCCGCTCATCACCTTTGTACCTCCGTGACGCGATCAAAACATGATCCGACGGGGCGCGCGATCCATGAGGGACGCCCGGACGCCCGGGGAACTCTGGTGCGGGGCGCCCGGTCGGCGACATGATCGCCGCATGACACGTTTCGAGGGATACGGCGTACTGATCACCGGAGCGGGACGCGGCATCGGCGAGGCGACCGCGCGCCGGCTGGCCGAGGAGGGCGCGCGCGTCCTGGTGACGGACCTGGACGAGAAACGGGCGGCACGGGCGGCCGAGACCATCCCGGGCGCGGTGGCGTACGGATGCGATGTGGCCGACCGCTCGTCGGTGGAGGCGGCGGTCGCCTACGCGGTGGAGCGCTTCGGCTCACTGGACGTGCTGGTCAACAACGCCTACGCGTGCGCGCCGGACGCCCCGCTCTTCGAGGACGAACCGGACGAGGTCTGGGCGCGGGATCTCGACATCACGCTCACGGGCGCGTTCCGCTGCGCCCGCGCGGCGCTTCCGCACCTCGTCGCCTCGGGCCGGGGCGCGATCGTCACGATCGGGTCCGTCAACGGCGAGCAGGACTTCGGCAATCACGCCTACAGCGCGGCCAAGGCGGGCCTGGCGAGCCTCACCCGTACCCTCGCGGGCCACGCGGCGCCACGGGGTGTCCGCGTGAACCTCGTCGCCCCGGGCACGATCGCCACGGACGCCTGGGCGGGCCGGGAGGCTGAGTTGGGCCGCGCGGCGCCGCACTACCCGATGGGCCGGGTGGGCACACCGGGCGATGTGGCGTCGGCGGTGGCGTTCCTGGCGTCCCGGGACGCGGCGTGGATCACGGGGGTGACGCTGCCGGTGGACGGCGGGCTGCTGACGAGCAATGTGGGTCTGCGGCAGGCGCTGGGCTCAGCCGGCGGTGTGCAGCATGAGACCGATTCCCACCACCATCAGGCCCGCCGCCGCGATCCTCGGGGTGCCGAAGCGCTCCTTGAAGAAGAGCGCGCCGATCGCCGCGCCCACGATGATGGATGACTCGCGCAGTGCCGCGATCGGTGCGAGAGGGGCGCGGGTCTGGGCCCACAGGACCAGACCGTAGGCCAGCATGGAGAGGGCCGCGCCGAGCAGGCCCAGGAAGGCGTGGGGGCGGAGCTGGGGGAGCAGCCGGGCGCGGCGGGTGTACAGGGCGTACGCCGGGATCAGGGCGCCCTCCAGGATCATCAGCCAGGCGATGTAGCCGATCGGTGAGCCCGAGTTCCGTACGCCCAGGCCGTCCACGACGGTGTACGCGGCGATCGAGAGACCGGTCGCGACCGCGGCGAGCAGCGCGGCCCAGTGGGGCCCGTGCCCCGCCGTGCCTGCCGTGCCCGTCTTCCCCGCTGTCCCCGTCGTGTCCGTCGTGTCAGCCGTTCCTCGCGTTCCTCGCGTCCCCGAGCCCCGTATCCCCCAGAGCGCGACGCCCAGCAGTCCCGCCGAGGCGACCGCCACACCCGTCGCCTGCCAGGTGTCCAGGGACTCGCCCACGAAGACCGCCGCCAGCACGGTGACCACCAAGGGCGCCGTGCCGCGTGCGATCGGGTACATCTGGCCGAAGTCGCCGAGGCTGAACGAGCGCATCAGCAGCGCCTGGTAGCCGATGTGCAGCAGCGCCGAGACGATCATGTACGGCCAGGCCGCCCGGTGCGGCAGCGGCGCGAAGCAGGCGATCACCGCGCCGATCGCCGCGGCGCCGCCGCCGATCAGGGTGAACGCGACAAGCTGGTCCTTCATGGTGTGCGCGATGGCGTTCCAGGCCGCGTGGGTGAGAGCGGCGACCAGGACCGCGACGGCGACGAGCGGTGTCACGCCTTGCGCTCGCGTACGTCCACCAGGGTGCCGCCCGCGTGCGCGACCAGGGATGCCGGTTCCATGGGGAACACCGTGTGCGGTGTGCCCGCCGCCGCCCACACCACGGCGTGGGCGAGCAGCCCCCGGTCGGCGAGCACACGGGTCTTCGTACGGTGCCCGAAGGGCGGGACGCCGCCGATGGTGTATCCGGTGGTCTCCCGTACGACCTCGGCGTCGGCCCGCTTCACGGCCGCCGCGCCCAACTCCCGCCGTACGCGCTCCACATCGACCCGTGAGGCACCGTCCATCAGGACCAGTACGGGCACGCCGTCCGCCTCGAAGACCAGCGACTTGACGATCTCGCCCAGACCGCAGCCGATCGCGGCGGCGGCCTCCGCGGCGGTGCGGGTGGCGTCGGGGAAGCGGCGGATCCGGCCCTTGATCTCATCGAGGCCCAACTCGCGCAGGGCCTTGGCGAAACGGGGGTGGGCGGCGGAGGCGGTGGTGTCGGAAGTGCTCATGTGCCGCACGCTAGCGGTCACGGCACGGCCCGTACCACCGGCTTTCCTCCGGTGGGAGACCCTGGCGGCGAGACCCATGGAGCGTGTGGGCGTGTGGGCGTGTGGGTCCGTGGAGCGTGTGGGCCCGTGGTCACTCCCCGGCGGTGTCGGCCGAGTCGGCGGTGTCGGCCGCGGCGCCGGTGCCGGCCGCGTCGAGGAGGATCCGCGCCAGTTCGCCCGGACGGGAGAACATCGGCCAGTGGCCGGTGTCCATCTCCACCAGCCGCCAGTGCTCACCGGTCAGCAACCGGGCCACCTCCTCGCTCGGTTCCGGTCCGTCGAGCAGACACTTGATGTAGGTCGCCGGGAGCTCTCCGAGCGGCCGTGTCAGCACGGCCGGCTCGGACAGGGAGGCACCCGGGTGGGGCGTCGAGCCGCTGACGATCCGGGTGATCTGCTCATCGGTGAGACCCTGGCCGGCGTAGTCGCCCGCCGTCAGCGGTGCCCAGAAGCCGCCGTTCCCCGCGATCGCGGCCTCCAGCTTCGCCGGGCCCTCCCACCAGCCGGAGACGAACGACTCGCCGTCGGCCGGAACCTCGGAGTCGACGAAGACCACACGGGCCAGCCGGTCGCCGATCCGCTCGGCGGCCTGACCGACCGGGATGCCCGAGTAGCTGTGCCCGACCAGGACGACATCGCGCAGATCCCGGCCTTCGACCTCGTCCACGATGTCCTGGACATGGGTCCGCTGCCCGGCCGGCACGCCCCGCTTCTCCGCGAGGCCGGACAGCGTCAACGGGTGGACGCCGTGGCCGGCCGCACGCAGCGGCGGCACCACCTCGTCCCACGCCCAGGATCCGAGCCACGCGCCTGCGACAAGTACGAATTCGGTCATGACGGCAACCTAGCGGAGGGGTCTGACAACGCCCCCGGACCACGTCGGAGGATCGGAAGAGAGGATCGGAAGATCGGAAGAGGACCTAGTGGCCTCCGCCGTCGGCGTGGATGACCTCTCCGGTGATCCAGGCCGAGTCGTCGGAGGCGAGGAAGACGGCCACGGCGGCGACGTCCTCGGGCCGGCCGAGTCTGCCCAGGGGAGTGGCGGCGATCAGTTCGTCCGCCATGTCGCTGCCGATCACGCCGAGGGAACGGGCGCCTTCGGTGTCGGTGGCCCCGGGGGCGAGCGCGTTGACCCGGATCCCCCGTCCGGCCAGTTCCTTCGCGGAGATCCTCGTCATGGTCGTCAACGCGGCCTTGGTCGAGGTGTAGAGAGCGGATCCCGGGCGGTTGTGCGCCATGCCGGAGGTCGTCACATTGATGATCGCCGCGTTCTCCTCGGGGGCCTGTTCGGCGAACGCCCGCGTGGTCAGGACCGGGCCGAGGACATTCGTCCCGTACTGCCGGTGGAACTCCTCCTCCGTGATCTCCGTCATCGCCTGGAAGGAGAAGACGGCCGCGTTGTTGACGAGGATGTGCGCCGGGCCGAACTCCTGGACCGTACGGGCGAAGAGACCGGCGACCTGATCGGCGCGGGAGACATCCGCGCGCACCGCCAGCGCCCTGCCGCCGTGCTGTTCGATCTCGGCGACCGCGTCCTTGGCGGCCCGGTCGTCCCGGCTGTAGGCGACGGCCACCGAGGCTCCCTCGGCGGCCAGTGCCAGGGCGATGCCACGGCCGATGCCTTTGGTGCCACCGGTGACCACGGCGGTACGGGATACGAGCTTGCCCACGAGGTGTCCTTTGCGGGGGTTGAGGGGAAGGGGCCGCTCAATGGCGGCCGTTGGGTGCCCTTCCACTCTGTTCAACCCCGGCAATTGCTTCAAGAGGGCACAAAAAGGTGCCCTGGTTCCCTCGTTGACACCACCGGGCCGGGCCGGAGGGCCCTCCGCCGGCGCCGGACCCGGGTCCCGTCTCAGTCCGACGGGGGCGAGACGGCGTCGTAGGCCGCCCGTGAGGTCTCGATATAGCCGAGGTGCTCGTCGGTCCAGTGGGCCAGGGGGTAGAGGACCGAGTGGAGGCTGCGTCCGGCGTCGGTGAGCGCGTACTCCACCTGCGGCGGCACGGTCGGTGTCACGGTTCTGCTGACCAGCCCGTCCCGCTCCAGCCGGCGCAGGGTGGCGCTCAGCATCCGCTGGGTGATGCCGTCGACCGACCGCTTCAGTTCGTTGAAGCGGCGGGGACCCGCGTTGAGACGGCAGATCACGATCACCGTCCACTTGTCCCCCAGCCGGGCCAGCACCTCACGCAGCAGGACGGCACGCGGCAGCGCCGTATCGGCGTCGGCCGGGATGGTGGTCATGGTGCCTCCGTGGTGGCCTTCGTCTCCCCGATATCCGGTATCCACGGTATACCACCCCCGTCTGTGCCACCCCCATCTCCTGGCGACGCAACTCGGCGTGGAGACGGGCCACTTCACGGTGGTAGACGGGCCACTTCACGGTGGTGGGCCTGGCGGGGGAGCGTGCCCGGGGGAGCGTGCCGCCGGGTGACGTCGGCGGGGCGGGACGGCGGGCGGGGCAGCGGGACGGCGGCGGGGCGGCGGGCGGGGTTCGTTTCCCCGTACCCGCCGCCCGTGGCCGGACCGCGTGGTCAGCCCGCCGCGAGTACCGCCGCCACCACCGGGCCCGCCGCGTCTCCGCCGTGGCCGCCCGACTGGACGACCGCCGCCGCGGCCACGTCGTTCTGGAAGCCGGTGAACCAACTGTTCGACGTGGCCTGGCCGTCGACCTCCGCCGAGCCGGTCTTCGCGCCCTTGTCGCCGCCGAGTCCGGACATCGCGTTCGCCGCCGTACCGCTCGTCGCCGTGAGCCGCATCATGTCGCGGAGCTGCTGCGCCACCGCGTACGGGAGCGAGCGCGCGGCGGTGGCCAGCGCGCGGTCGTCCAGCGAGCGTGGCACGATGACGGGCTGCTTGAACGTGCCGTTCTTCGCGGTGGCGGTGATGGACGCCATGTTGAGCACGTTCATCTGGACCGTGCCCTGCCCGATGTACTGCGCCGCCGCCTCGCCGCCCACCGCCGACGGCACGCTTCCGTCGAAGGAGGCGATCCCCGTCTTCCAGTTGTCGAGGCCGATGCCGAAGACCTGCTCGGCCTCGTTCTTCAGCGCCGAGTCGTCATGGGTGTCGTCGATCAGCTTGATGAAGGCGGTGTTGCAGGAACGGGCGAAGCTCTGCGCGAAGGTGCCGCCCTCGATCGAGAAACCGTCCAGGTTCTGGAACGTACGGCCCTGGTACATGGCGGTCGGCGGGCACTCGGCCGGCCGGTTCGCGTCGGCCAGGCCCTTCTCCATCAGCATCGCCGCGGTCACGATCTTCATCGTGGAGCCGGGCGCCTGCTTGCCGAGCATGGCCGCGTTGAAGCCGTCCTGGCGGTTGTTGGCGACCGCCAGGATCTCGCCCGTACTGGGCTTGACCGCCGCGACCGACGCCTCGCTGAACTTCTTCACCGCCTGCTCGGCGGCCGCCTGCACATTCGCGTCCAGCGTGGTGCGCAGCGTGCCCTCCTCGCCCTTGGCGAGGGTGAGCAGGGTCTGCCCCGGCACGGTGTCGCCGTCGCTCCTCAGCGACAGCTCGACGCCCGGCGAGCCGCCCGCGTCGGCGCCGTACCGTTCCCGGAGCTGGTCCAGGACGGACGCGAGCGAGGGGTACTTCTCCTTCGTCAGCGTGATGCCGTTGCGGTCCACCGCCTTGATGGGCGGGACCTTCGCCTCGGAGGTCTCCAGATGGGTCGTGTCCGTCAGCTTGGGATGGATCACGGACGGGGCCCATTCGACCAGCGGGCGCCCGGTGGTCAGTCCGCGCACCACGGTCAGCTCGGAGCTGTACGCCCACGGCTTGCTCGCGCCGCCGAAGGTCACCGTGGCCTTGACGGTGAACGGCACCTTGGGGCCCACCGCCGGGCCCGGCGTGATCACCGCGCGGGTGACATGGGCCAGGTCGCGGTAGCCGTCGATGACGGGCGCCGCGGCGGTGGGGTCGTTGGTGAGCTGGGCGACGGTCGTGCCGTCGTCCCCGCCGGCCCAGCCGGCGAGGAAGTCCTTCGCGGCCTTGTCGATCTCGTCGGCGCTCAGCGGCCCGGTCTTGATCTCTTGTGTCGCCGATGTGGTGGTGCTGTCCGTGTTGCCGCCGGTGAGCCCGCTGTAGACGTTGTACGCGCCGTACCCCACCCCGCCCGCGACCACGGCGAACACCCCGCCGACTATGGCGACCTTCGCTCCACTGCGCATCTGTGCAGTCCCCCTCCCCAGGAGCCCCCTGAACATCTGAACATGTTCAAGGAAGTATCGGACCGAACTCTACGGGACGGGTGTGCCGGGGGAGGAGTGCGTTATCGGACTGGGACGGTCACCACAACCCCGCCAAGACCCGGTACACCCGCGCTCACCGGGACCCCGGTGTCGGACCCCGGTGTCGGACCCAGGTGTCGGACCCCGGTGTTGGACCACGGTGTCGGACCACGGTGTCAGACCCAGGTGTCGAACCACATCCTGCCGCGCCAGGAGTCGATCGGGATCGGGGTGCCGGTGTAGATGGGCCAGAAGTAGATGAAGTTCCAGATGATCAGCAGGACCAGTACGCCCGCGCCGACCGCGCCGATCGTTCTGCGGCGTTCGTCGGCGCCCGGGGGGCCGATCAGGGCGCCGGCCAGCATGGTCACCGCGAGGCAGAGGTACGGGACGAAGACGACCGCGTAGAAGAGGAAGATCGTCCGCTCCTGGTAGAAGAACCAGGGCACCCAGCCCGCCGCGACGGCGCAGGCGATCGCGCCCGCGCGCCAGTCGCGGCGGAAGAACCAGCGCCACAGCACGTAGCAGAGCGCCAGGCCGGCCGCCCACCAGAGCAGCGGGGTGCCGATCGCCAGGACCTCACGGGCGCAGTTGCCCGGGGTGCCCGCCGGGCAGCCCTCGCTGCCGGCCTTCGGGTCCTCGTAGAAGTACGAGACCGGGCGGCCCAGGACGATCCAGCTCCAGGGGTTCGACTGGTAGGTGTGGCCCGAGGTCAGATTGATGTGGAACTGGAAGACCTCGTTCTCGTAGTGCCACAGGCTGCGCAGCCAGTCCGGCAGCCAGGTGAAGCTCCCGCCCTTGCCCTGGGTCGTGGCCCAGTTCCTGAAATACCCCTTGTCGGTGACGATCCAGCCGGTCCAGGACGCGACATACGTGACGATCGCGACCGGCACCGTCGAGAAGAACGCCGGCACGATGTCCCGGCGCAGCACCGCGGCGTACGGCCGTACCGCGCCCGCCGTGCGCCGGGCGCCGACGTCCCACAGGACGGCCATGACCGCGAAGGCCGCCAGGATGTAGAGCCCGTTCCACTTCGTCGCGAAGGCCAGCCCCAGCATCAGCCCGGCCGCGATCCGCCAGGGCCGCCACCCCAGCCGCAGCCGCTCGGCGACATCGACGTCCGGGCGCAGCAGGCCCTCCTCGTCCACCGGGAGCGCCGAGGCGAGTCTCCGGCGTGCCCAGTCGCGGTCGATCACCAGACACCCGAAGGAGGCCAGGACGAAGAACATCAGCACCAGATCGAGGAGCGCGGTACGGCTCATCACGAAGTGCAGACCGTCGACGGCGAGCAGTCCGCCCGCCAGACACCCCAGGAACGTGGAACGGAACAGCCGCCGCCCGATCCGGCAGAGCATCAGCACCGAGAGCGTGCCGAGCACCGCCACCATGAAGCGCCAGCCGAAGGGAGTGAACCCGAAGAGCTGCTCACCGAGGCCGATGACCCACTTGCCCACCGGCGGATGCACGACATACCCGGGGTCCGTCGGCAGCGGCACTCTCGACGGGTCGGCCAGGATCTGCTTGTCGATGTCCTTGGGCCAGCTCCCCTCGTAGCCCTGGTTGACCAGTGCCCAGGCGTCCTTGGCGTAGTACGTCTCGTCGAATATCACCGCCTTCGGGCTGCCCAGGTGCCAGAAGCGCAGTACTCCCGCCACGGCCGCCACCAGCAGCGGACCGCCCCACGCGGACCAGCGGACGAGCCGCTCCGCCGTCGCCGGCGGCACGGCGAGCACGGCCCAGAGCCGCTCCGAGGGCCGGGTGTACGGCGGCACCAGCCGCTCGCGCAGCCCGGTCACCGGCCGCGGCACATGGCCGAATCGGCGCAGCCGCTGAGGCCATGAGGGCGGCGTTCCGCCGGCGTCGTGCCCCTGGAGGGCTTCAGGCGCAGTACTGGTCACCGCGCCATCGTAGGGAACGCCGCTGTGCGAGGGGTGCTCCGCGTCCTGCGAGGATGGCGGGATGGCGGATGTGAATGGAACGCTGGTACTCGCGGGGACGCCCATCGGTGAGGTGACGGACGCGCCGCCCCGGCTCGCGGCCGAGCTGGAGACAGCGGATGTGATCGCCGCCGAGGACACCCGGCGGCTGCGCAGGCTCACCCAGGCCCTCGGTGTGCAGACCCGGGGCCGGGTCGTCTCGTACTTCGAGGGCAACGAGTCCGCCCGGACCCCCGAACTGGTCGAGGCACTGACCGCAGGGGCGCGGGTGCTGCTGGTCACCGACGCGGGCATGCCGTCCGTCTCCGATCCCGGATACCGGCTGGTGGCGGCGGCCGTCGAGCACGGGATCAGGGTCACGGCCGTACCGGGACCCTCCGCCGTGCTGACCGCGCTCGCGCTCTCCGGGCTCCCGGTGGACCGCTTCTGCTTCGAGGGCTTCCTGCCGCGCAAGGCGGGCGAGCGGCTCGGCCGGCTGCGGGAGGCCGCGGCCGAGCGGCGCACGCTCGTCTACTTCGAGGCACCGCACCGGCTCGACGACACGCTCGCCGCGATGGCCGAGGTCTTCGGCGCCGAGCGCAGGGCGGCCGTCTGCCGTGAGCTGACCAAGACGTACGAGGAGGTCAGACGCGGGGGCCTGGGAGAGCTGGCGGCCTGGGCGGCCGAGGGCGTACGGGGCGAGATCACCGTCGTCGTGGAGGGCGCGCCGGAACAGGGGCCCGGGGAACTCGACCCCGCCGAGCTGGTGCTGCGGGTACGGGTGAGGGAGGAGGCGGGGGAGCGGCGCAAGGAGGCGATCGCCGCCGTCGCCGCCGAGGCCGGGGTGCCCAAGCGCGAGGTGTTCGACGCGGTCGTGGCGGCGAAGAACGAGGCGAACGAGGCGGCGAAGAACGAGGCGAACGTGGCGGCGAAGAACGAGGCGCGCACGCCCCCGCGGTAGGCGCGTACAGCTCCGTGGCAGGCGCGCACACCCCCGCGGCAGGCGCGCGCTCACCGCGGGGTCCCGGGTCCGGCGCACGCCCCTTCGCGGGGCAAAGGACTATCGTGAAATGTAAAGCGCAGACCGGGAGTCGGGTCTTTTGGGCATGAGAAGGCCAAGACCAATCCATTAATCGACAGGGGCTGATGCGCTCCCGCCGGCAAAGGCGTCCACTGGGTCAGTGGAGAGGAGCTGGCATGAGTGAGATCACGGGCACCGCCGTAGCCCACGAGGCATATGCCTTTTGCTGTATGCACTGCGGGCACGGCTGGGAGCAGGCGTACGACATAGAGCATCACGTCGACGGCTCGGGACGGAATTTCGTTGTCTACAAGGCGGACGGGATACGGGTCCCTTCCCCGCTGTCCAGCCCGTCCTGCACCAACTGCGGCGGGCATGTCGTACGCATCATGCGTTCGGGACAGGTCTCGTCGGTGCGGGCGCTGATGACGGAGCAGTACCACCCGGCGAAGAACAAGCGGGGCGCGGCGGCCGCGGCGGGCGGGGCGACGACCGCGACGGGCGCGGAGCCCGAGGAGATACCCGCGGGATCCGCCGAGGAGATACCCGTCGGATCCGCGCAGGGCAGCACGGCGACGGGGCAGGCGGCGGGACATCACCACTGGCACCTCTCGGACCTGCTGCACCCGTTCCACCATCGCAAGTGAGCGACCTGTTCGACCCGTACCACCCGCTCGACCCGTACCACCCGTACCACCGGTTGGACCTGCTGGATCTGTTCGACCCGCTCGACCCGCTCGATCTGTTCCATCCGCTCGACCTGCCCCACCCCCTCGCCGCGTGCGTGAGCGCACGCGGCCGAGGCCGGGGGGCGCGACCCTCGTAGGATCGCGCCCATGAGTTCGAAGCAAGCTCCGCCACCGCTGCCCGAACCCCTCCGGGTACCGGTCGCGGATTCGCACACCCATCTGGACATGCAGGACGGCAGCGTCGAGGAGAGCCTGCGCAAGGCCGCCTCGGTCGGTGTGACGACGGTGATCCAGGTGGGGTGCGACCTCAAGGGCTCCCGCTGGGCCGCCGAGACGGCCGCGGCGTACGAGAACGTCCACGCGGCGGTCGCCCTGCACCCCAATGAGGCGCCCCGGATCGTGCACGGCGACCCCGACGGCTGGTCGCGGCAGGGCGCGCGCGGGAGCGGCGGGGACGCGGCGCTGGACGACGCCCTGGCCGAGATCGACCGGCTGGCCGCGCTGCCCCGGGTGCTGGCGGTCGGTGAGACGGGGCTGGACTATTTCCGGACAGGGCCCGACGGCATGGCCGCGCAGGAGCGTTCCTTCCGCGCGCATGTCGAGATCGCCAAGCGCCATGGGAAGACGCTGGTCATCCATGACCGGGAAGCACACGCGGATGTGCTGCGTATCCTCGCGGAGGAAGGCGCTCCGGAACGTACGGTGTTCCATTGCTATTCCGGCGACGCGGAAATGGCCGAAGTGTGTGCCGCGGCCGGTTACTACATGTCCTTCGCCGGCAATGTGACTTTCAAAAACGCTCAACCGTTGCGCGACGCGCTCACCATAGCGCCGCTGGAGCTTGTACTGGTCGAGACGGACGCACCTTTTCTCACTCCGGCGCCTTACCGCGGACGGCCCAATGCGCCGTATCTCATTCCGGTCACATTGCGGGCGATGGCCGAAGTGCGGGGGATCGGCGAGGACGCCATGGCCGAGGCGATCGCGGGTAATACGGCCCGCGCGTTCGGTTACTGACGTATCGCGTACTGACGTATCGCGAGTGCCACTTCCGTATCACGAGTACCGCTTCCGTATCACGAGTACTGACGTATCGCGAGCGTCGCGACACGGCGTAGTCGAGCTGCTTGGGAGAGTGACCGTCGCTCGGCTAATGTCCGGGCCCCGCCCTGCCTTCGTGGCGGACCGAACCGGGCCGAACCGGACCGGACCGGGTCTTGTGGAGCGTCGTGAGCAAGTGGAGCGTCGTGAGCAATGAGCAATACCGTCGAGAGCGATAAGCAGGGCAGCCACCGCGCGGCACGTGGCGCGCGCCGAGGCACCGAGACCCGCGCCGCGGCTGAGACCGGCCGTACTTCCGAGACCGGCGGCGCCGCTGAGGCGGGCCGCACTTCCTCCGAGGCCGACCGAGTCGCCGAGACCAGTCCTGCCGTTCAGGAGTCCTGGAGCGGTGGCGGCAGTGGGAGCGGTGGGAGCGGTGGGAGCGGTGGCGGTGGCGGAGGTGGCGAGCCGAGGCGTGGCGATTCCGGTCGGCGCGGCGCCCAGGGGTCGTACTGGCCGGGGCTGCGCCGACTGCTGCCCCGGGCCGTCGTCGTCGCCTTCCTGGCCGGCGGCACCTCGGCCTTCCTCGTCGGCGACAAGGCCGTCGAGCTCGGCGGCCGTGGGGTACCGCGCACCACGCACACCTTGGCCGGTGGTGCGGCGGAGCCGCTGACCGACGAGGGGGTGGCTGTCGGCCCGCACGGCATCGGCGCCCCCGCGTCCGGTGCCGGTCTCATCAGCGTTGAGGTGAGCGGTGACGAGGGTGGCGAGGCGGGTGGCGAGGCGGGTGGCGTCCGCTACGGCCGGCCCGTCCTGCTCACCCTCGACATCCTCGACGGACACCGGACCCGGGCCGCGACGACGGCCCGTACGGTCGACGCGGCTCCACGCCGGACCGTGGTACGTGCCGGCCTGCGGGCCGAGCGGGCCCTGGCTGTCCGGGCCGACCGCGGTGAGGGGACCGTCCGTACGAGCGTGGCGGCCGTGGACGTGGCGCTCGCCGAGGACGGTCTCGCGCCGTACGAGGACGGCACGACGTCCCTGCCGGACGACGGCTCCGCGCAGGACAGCTCCGCGCACGACGGCTCCGCGCAGGACAGCTCCGCGCACGACGGCTCCGCGCAGGACGGCTCCGCGCACGACGGCTCCGCGCAGGACGGCCGGGTCATCGACGATCAGATCGTTGGCGACCAGATCGTTGGCGATCAGATCGTCGACGGCCAAGTCGTTGACGACCAGACCACCGGCGTCGAGCACATCACGTCCCGTGAGCAGGTGCGGGACGAGGCCATCCCGTACGACACCGTGCGTACCGAGGACCCCACCCTCTTCCGGGGCACGGAGGTCGTCGACCAGCAGGGGCGGCCGGGACTCCGCCGGGTGACCTACGGTCTGCGTACGGTCAACGGCGTCCAGCAGGAGCCGCGCGTACTCCGCGCAGAGGTGATCCGCGCGCCGGTCACCCGGCGGGTCAGGGTCGGTACGAAGGAGCGGCCGACCTCCACGGCCAGCGTGGACCATCTGAACTGGAAGGGGCTCGCCGCCTGTGAGTCGAGCGGCCGTCCCAACGCGGTCGATCCGTCGGGCAAGTACGGCGGGCTCTATCAGTTCGACGCCGCGACCTGGCGCTCCGTCGGCGGTCAGGGACGTCCACAGGACGCCACGGCCGAGGAGCAGACGTACCGCGCGAAGAAGCTCTACATGCAGCGGGGGGCGAGTCCATGGCCGTACTGCGGCCGTAGGCTGACCGGGTGAGTACCACTGAGCCCGACGCCCCGGACGCCCTCCAGGCCCTGGGTGCCCCGGACACTTCGGAAGCCCCGGACACTTCGGAAGCCCCGGACACCCCGGACACCCCGGACACCCCGGATGACGCAGAGACCTCGGCCTTCGGCGGCCTCGGCAGCCCCGGCACTCCGGACAGCCCCAGTGCCCCCGGCGGGTCCGGGGCCCCTGGCGGTTCCGGGGCTCCCGGCGGTTCCGACGCCCTTCTGGGGCTGCTGGGGCCCGCGGACATCCGCGAACTGGCCGCGGCCCTGGGCGTACGTCCCACGAAGCAGCGCGGGCAGAACTTCGTCATCGACGCCAATACCGTCCGCAGGATCGTGCGCACCGCCGAGGTGCGCCCCGACGACATCGTCGTGGAGGTCGGCCCCGGGCTCGGCTCGCTGACGCTCGCGCTGCTGGAGGCGGCGGACCGGGTGACCGCCGTGGAGATCGACGACGTCCTGGCCGCCGCGCTGCCCGCGACGGTCGAGGCCAGGATGCCCGCGCGCGCCGCGCGCTTCTCACTGGTGCACTCGGACGCGCTGCGAGTGCGGGAGCTGCCGGGACCCGCGCCGACGGCGCTGGTCGCGAACCTTCCGTACAACGTCGCCGTACCGGTCCTGCTGCACATGCTGGAACGCTTTCCCACCATCGAGCGGACGCTGGTGATGGTCCAGTCCGAGGTCGCCGACCGGCTGGCCGCCGCGCCGGGGAACAAGGTGTACGGAGTGCCGTCGGTCAAGGCCAACTGGTACGCGGAGGTCAGACGGGCCGGGGCGATCGGCCGTACGGTCTTCTGGCCCGCGCCCAATGTGGACTCCGGGCTGGTCGCGCTGACGCGCAGGGCGGAGCCGGTGAGGACGACGGCTTCCAGGGCCGAGGTCTTCGCGGTCGTCGACGCGGCCTTCGCGCAGCGTCGCAAGACCCTGCGGGCGGCGCTCGCGGGATGGGCGGGCTCCGCACCGGCGGCGGAAGCGGCCCTGGTCGCGGCGGGGATCTCGCCGCAGGCGCGCGGTGAGGCACTGACGGTGGAGGAGTTTGCGCGGATCGCGGAGTCGAAGAGCGCGGAGTCGAGGGGGGCGGGCGCGTGAGCGTCGAGGAACAGGCAGCGGTACGGGCAGGGGCAGGGACGCACGTGGATACGGCGACAACGACGACGGCACCGACGACGGCACCGGCATCAGCGCCGGCGACGGTGCTGTCGCCAGCGACGGCACAGGTACGCGTGCGGGTGCCGGCCAAGGTCAACGCGCAGCTCGCGGTGGGCGCCGCCCGCCCCGACGGCTTCCACGACCTGGCGAATGTCTTTCTGGCCGTGGGCCTCTACGACGAGATCACGGTGACGCACGCGGACGAGCTGCGCGTCACCTGCTCGGGTCCGGACGCCGGCGAGGTCCCGCTGGACACCACCAATCTCGCGGCGCGGGCCGCGCTCGCGCTGGCGGCACGGCACGGGATCGAGCCGCGCGTCCATATCCATATCGCCAAGGACATCCCGGTCGCGGGCGGGATGGCGGGCGGCAGCGCGGACGGTGCCGGCGCCCTGCTGGCCTGCGACATGCTCTGGTCGCTCGGCTCCTCGCGGGACGAGCTCCTGGCCATCTGCGCCGAACTGGGCAGCGATGTGCCGTTCAGCCTGATCGGTGGCGCGGCGCTCGGCACCGGCCGGGGCGAGCGGCTCACACCTCTCGGCGTCGGCGGTGACTTCCACTGGGTGTTCGCGGTCGCCGACGGCGGGCTGTCCACCCCCACCGTGTTCCGGGAGTTCGACCGGCTGGCCGAGGGTACGGACGTACCGGTCCCGGTCGCCGATCCCGCGCTGCTGGAGGCCCTGCGTACGGGCGACGCCGTCGCGCTCGCGGGCGCCCTCGCCAACGATCTCCAGCCCGCCGCCCTCGCCCTGCGCCCGTCCCTGGCGGACACCCTGGCGGCGGGCACGGCGGCCGGCGCCCTGGCCGCGCTGGTCTCGGGCTCGGGCCCGACGACGGCGTTCCTGGCGAAGGACCCGGCGTCGGCGGCCCGCATCGCCGAAACGCTCCTGGCCTCGGGCACCTGCCGCACGGCGCGCGTCGCCACCGCGCCCGCCCAGGGCGCGACGGTCGTACCCCACGACAGAAGGACCTGACCGGCCCCCGGCCCGGCCGGCCGGCCGACCCGCGCGCCGCGTCAGCTCACCGTCGCACGGGTCGGCAGCACGGCCAGGGCCTGATCCATCAGACGCGGATCGTCCAGTGTGAAGCCGCCGACATGCAGCCGGTCGTGTCCGTACATCGGCTGTTTCAGCTCGGTGGTCCGGTCCAACTCCACCGACCAGGACACCGCGTGGAACTCCCGGGTACGGGGTTTGGGCACACTGCGTCCGCTCCAGCCGACACAGATCAGCCAGCAGGCCTCGGCGAACGTGCTGCCGCCGGAAGAGCCGTACACGCGCGTGGGCTGATGCCGGGCCGCGATGTCCATGAGTGCCACGTCCGGCAGCTGTGGCACCGAGAGCCGGCCGATGACCGCGGTCTGCCCGAAGTCCCCGGTGGTTGCGTACGCGATGACGTCGTACTGGTCCGGCCATGTGTGCAGCAGCGGCAGCACGGTCACTTCTTCTCGACGGGGCGGTGCATGACCCGCTTCGGCCGCTGTCCTGCCAGGGAATGGGCGGTCGGAGCGGGGATCAGTGAGGCCGCGCGCGGGCTGTGGGCAAGCAGCGGCGGCAGGCGCAGGGCGGGAATTCGAGCGACTCCGGAAGACGCTCGGGGTCGCCTGTGGGCACGGTGACCAAGGGCCGCACTGGTTGCCTCTGTCCTGTCGCGGCCGCGCGGTACACCTTGATCGTCATCACGGGATCTCCCTGCCGGGTGAGGTGCTCCGGCTTTACGACGCTAGGGCGCTCCGAGCGCGCATCTCCACCGATGTGCAGATGTGTGCACGCCTGCATTGCTGCCAGGCAGTGGCTGACTCATGCCCTTGACGCCCTGGACGGCGATGAGTGACCGTGGTGCGCACAGATGCACAGATCGTGACCGGAGGTGACTGTGCCGTTACAGTTCATCGGAATCGATCCCCAGACCGGGCGACGACGTGGACATGATCAGGGAGGCGTGCGATGCGGTTGAGCGTCCCGACGTTCGATGAGTTGATCTCCGGCTGCACGCGGTCCGCCGTGCATCTGGAGATGCGTGACTCCTACGCGGTGGAATACGAGGAAGGGCCGTTCGCGGACTGGCGTGCGGGAGTCCGCCTCGACCCGGCCGACCGGGCCTCTTGGTGGCGGCCCTGGCTCGATCTCATCTCCGGGACGGTGGCGCGCGGGGTTGTCGTCCGTCGAGCCCGGATCGTGTCGGAGCCGGTCAGCGAATACATTCGCTACGAGCACTCCGGTACGTTCACCAACGTGGCCGCCGGTGAACAGGTCCGGTGGCTGCCTCGCCGTCAGGCTTCGGACATCGCGCTGCCCGGCAATGATTTCTGGCTCTTTGACGGGCGATGGGTCCACTGGAATCACTTCGCGGGCGATGGCTCATCCATGGATGAGGAGATCACCGAAAACCCGGCCGCCGCGAAGCTGTGCGCCGAGGCGTTCGAGGCGGTCTGGGCACGCGGTGTTCCACACGATCAGTACGAGATCCACTGACAGGAAGCACCGGTAGACCCTGCACATGCCCAGCTCTCCATCGTCGTCCGCTCAAGCCGCCCGCGAAACCGTCGCGCGGCGGCTCAGTGATCTGCGGAAGGGGGCTGGGCTGACCGTCACCGAGCTGGGTGAGCGGTGTGGCTGGCATCACGCGAAGACGTCTCGTATCGAGAACGCCCGCACCGCGCCCTCCGCCAAGGACATACACCTGTGGTGCCGAGCCTGTGGGGCCGACGATCAGGCGGCCGATCTCATCGCGCAGTCGCTCAGTGCCGAGTCGATGTACCGGGAGTGGCGTCTTCAGGTGCGCGGTGGGCTCAAGCGGTTGCAGGAGAGCTGGGTGCAGTTCTTCCATGAGACCGAACTGTTCCGGGTGTACTCGTCCACCATGGTGCCGGGTCTGCTCCAGACCGAGGGGTACGCGGCGGCGCTGCTGAGTGCCATCGCGGATTTCCGGGAGATCCCGGTGAACGACGGACCGGAAGCGGCGGCGGCCCGGGTCGAGCGCTCCCGCGTCATCCATGAACCCGGGCACCGGTTCGTCTTCCTCGTCGAAGAGGCGGTGCTGTATTACCAGCTCGGGGACGCACAGGCCATGGCCGCTCAGCTCGGCCATCTGCTGACCGCGGGCGCCCTGCCGGCCGTTTCGCTGGGAATCATCCCGATGGCGCGGCGTGAGCGTGGGATGTGGCCCCATGAGACGTTCCACGTGTACGACGACACGTTCGTATCGGTCGAGCTGACATCGGCGCAGCTCAACATCGTCCAGCCCAACGAGGTCGCCCTCTATCTGAAGGCCTTCGAGGAGCTGCGGGGCCTGGCCGTGTACGGGGGCGACGCCCGCGCGCTGATCGTCAAGGCCATCGACGCGCTCGGCTGACGGCTGCTCGCCGGGCCGTTCCGGCCCGGTCGCAGGGGCGTTCCTGCCCGGTCGGCGGACGGGCCGTCGGGGTGTCCGTGGCGGCGACTACGCTGGGACGTCGACCGATCCCCCCTGTACAGGAGAAAAATGGCCGTCAATCTGGTCAATGTCGAGGCAGTCACCAAGGTGTACGGCACCCGTGCGCTGCTCGACGGTGTCTCTCTCGGCGTCTCCGAGGGAGACCGGATCGGCGTCGTGGGGCGCAACGGCGACGGCAAGACGACCCTCATCAGGGTGCTGAGCCGGCTGGAGGAGACGGACACCGGCCGGGTCACACACAGCGGCGGGCTACGGCTCGGAGTGCTCACCCAGCATGATTCGCTCGATCCCGAGGCCACCGTCCGGCACGAGGTGATCGGTGATCTCGCCGACCACGAGTGGGCGGGCAACGCGAAGATCCGGGACGTGCTCACCGGGCTCTTCGGCGGGCTCGACCTGCCCGGCTTCCCGCAGGGCCTCGACACCGTCATCGCGCCGCTCTCCGGCGGTGAGCGGCGCCGGATCGCGCTCGCCAAGCTACTCATCGGCGAGCCCGATCTGATCGTGCTCGACGAGCCCACCAACCATCTCGACGTCGAGGGCATCGCCTGGCTGGCCCAGCATCTGCGGACGCGGCGCTCCGCGCTCGTCTGTGTCACCCACGACCGGTGGTTCCTGGACCAGGTCTGTACGCGGATGTGGGACGTGCAGCGCGGCGCGGTGCACGAGTACGAGGGCGGCTACTCCGACTATGTCTTCGCCCGCGCCGAGCGCGAGCGCATCGCGGCGACGGAGGAGGCCAAGCGGCAGAACCTGGTCCGCAAGGAGCTGGCCTGGCTGCGCCGCGGCGCCCCCGCCCGTACGTCCAAGCCCCGCTTCCGCGTCGAGGCGGCCAACGAGCTGATCGCGGACGTACCGCCGCCCCGGGACACCTCCGAGCTGATGAAGTTCGCCAACGCCCGGCTCGGCAGGACGGTCTTCGACCTGGAGGACGTGAAGGTCCAGGCGGGCCCGAAGGTGCTGCTCGACCGGCTCACCTGGCAGCTCGGCCCCGGCGACCGGATCGGACTGGTCGGGGTGAACGGCGCGGGCAAGACCTCGCTGCTGCGCGCGCTCGCCGAGGCCGCCCGCAGTCAGGGCGATGTCCAGCCCGCCGGCGGGAAGATCGTCGTCGGCAGGACCGTCAGGCTCGCGTATCTCTCCCAGGAGGTCACCGAACTGAACCCGTCGCTGCGGGTGCTGGAGGCGGTCCAGCAGATCCGGGACCGGGTCGATCTCGGCAAGGGCCGGGAGATGACGGCGGGCCAGCTCTGCGAGCAGTTCGGCTTCACCAAGGAGAAGCAGTGGACACCCGTCGGCGATCTCTCCGGCGGTGAGCGGCGCCGGCTCCAGCTTCTGCGGCTGCTGATGGACGAGCCGAACGTCCTCTTCCTCGACGAGCCCACCAACGATCTCGACATCGAGACGCTCAACCAGCTGGAGGACCTGCTCGACGGCTGGCCGGGGTCGATGGTCGTCATCTCGCACGACCGGTTCTTCATCGAGCGCACCACGGACAAGGTGATGGCGCTGCTCGGTGACGCGGCGCTGCGGATGCTGCCGCGCGGGATCGACGAGTATCTGGAGCGGCGGCGCAGGCTGGTCGAGTCCACCCCGTCGAAGTCCGCGCCGTCGAAGTCCTCGGCGCCGAAGTCCCTCACGACCGCCGCCACTCCGGGCGCCACCGCTGCCGAGGAGCGCCCCGCGGCGGCCGTGTCGGCGAAGGACAACCGCGCGGCGAAGAAGGA
This sequence comes from Streptomyces sp. NPDC055025, assembly GCF_053608565.1. Lineage (NCBI taxonomy): Bacteria > Bacillati > Actinomycetota > Actinomycetes > Kitasatosporales > Streptomycetaceae > Streptomyces > Streptomyces sp. NPDC055025. Next base: position 209,386 of record NZ_JBSGVS010000003.1, on the reverse strand, counting down.
ACTCCAGAAGATCGAGCGTCAGCTCGACAAGATCGCCGGCCGTGAGACCACGCTCCATCAGCAGATCGCCGACCACGCCACCGACTTCGAGAAGGTGGCGAAACTGGACGCCGAGCTGCGTGAACTCGGCGGCGAACGGGATGAGTTGGAAATGCGCTGGCTGGAGCTGGCGGAGGACGCGTAGCGGCGGTGCGCGGAACGCGTAACAGGCGCATCACGGGCCGGTTCTCCCTTGGGAACAGGGGACGGACCGGCCCGTCCCGTACGGATGTCCGAGTGATAGAAAGAAGCCCCGCTCGACCGGTGTGACGATGCGGAATCCATACCCGAACCGCTCCCTCCCGACGGGGCCGGCCACCGGAATCGCGGGGGAGACCGACCGGGTAGCGGACCGTATGGATGTAAAGATGTAAAAGGGGGAACAGCGCTGATGAGCCAGCCATCCGGCCAGCCGCAGCCGCAGGGAGGCTTCGGCGCTCCGCAGGAACCGGAGCAGGGAGTTCCGCAACCGTCGGCCCAGCCTCAGCCACCTGCTCAACCGCCCGTACAGCCACCTCAGTCGGCACAGCCGCCGCCCCAGGCGCCACCGTCCCCGCAGCCCGGTTACGGCTATCCGCAGGGGCCGGGTCCGTACAACCCCGGTCCGGGGCCGTACGGTCAGCAGCCGGGACCGTACAACTCCCCGCCGGGGCCCTACGGTCAGCAGCCCGGCCCGTACAACTCCCCTCCCGGCCCGTACGGTCAGCAGCCCACCCCCTACGGTCAGCAGCCCGGGTCCTACGGTGGCTATCCGCCCCAGCAGTTCCCCGGAGCGCCCGTCCCGCCGCCCGGTGCCGGCGGTCCTGGCGGCGGTGGCGGCGGTGGCGGCAGGAACTTCTTCAGGTCCACGCCCGGTATCGTCACCGCGGCCGCCGTCGCGCTGCTGCTGATAGGCGGCGGCGCGTGGTTCGCCCTCGGCGGCGGTGACGGCGACGGTGACACCAGGCCGACCGCGGGCCGGAGCGAGGGCGCCGATCCGAACGCGTCGGAGAGCGTCGACCAGGGGGACGGCACCGGCGGGGGCCGCGAGGAGCGGGACGATCTCAACGCCGGACGCAAGGACGGCGAGTCCAAGGTGCTCTGGCTCCAGACCAACGATGTGGATCTGCCCCGCAACGGCTCGGACGTGTACGGCCCCTGGTTCGTCGGTGACACGGTCGTCAAGGCCATGTACCGCCAGGTCGTGGGCTACTCCGCCGCCGACGGCAGCAAGAAGTGGACGCTTCCGCTGCCCGCCGAGGTGTGCTCCGCGCCCGTCGCGCCCACGGCCGACGGCAAGATCGTGATCGGGGTCAAGGACGGCACGACCGACAAGAGCCTCTGCAACCAGCTCCAGATGGTCGATCTGAAGACCGGCAAGGGCGGCTGGAAGAAGGAGGTCGTGGAGTCGGGGGTGTTCGACATCCTGACCGACATCACGCTGACGATCAGCGGGGACACCGTCACCGCCGCGCGCACCGGGAACTCCAACGCCTACCGGGTGAGCGACGGCAAGGACCTGTTCGCCAGGCTGCCGGGCGAGTGCCAGCCGTACGCGTTCGCCGGCGGCGCCCGGCTGATCGCCGCCGAGAGCTGCCCGACCGCCGACTACGAGACCACGCAGAACCAGATCCAGGAGCTCGATCCGGTCAGCGGCGCGGCCAGATGGACCTACAAGCTCGCCAAGGACTGGGAGGTCGACAAGGTCTACTCGGTCGACCCCCTGGTCATCTCCGCGAAGAACGACGACGAGAAGTCCTGGAGCGTCTTCGCGCTCCACGCGAACGGCACCCTGCGCTCCGAGATCGCGGGCGGCAAGGACAAGTTCGCACCGCGCTGCGGCGGCGGCTTCGTCGTCTTCGGCAGCAATCTGGAGGGCTGTGTCGGAGTCGCCGCCGACGCGGGCACCTTCTACATGTCGACCGAGCCCGACACGGGCGGCACCGCGCGCACCAACGAGGTCATCGCCTTCAGTCTCGACACGGGCAAGGCCACGTGGCGTGCCAAGGCGCCCGCGGGGCGGCAGATGACGCCGCTGCGGATGGAGGGCGGCAAGGTGCTGGTGTATCTGGACCCCACGTACGACAAGGGCGGTGCGGTCGCGACCGTCGCGGCGACCGGTGGCGCCCCCACGATGCTCCAGCGGCACCCGGCGTCGACGGCCCAGATCGAGAACTCCTTCTACTCGGCGCAGTTGGCCTATGTGGACGGCCGGTTCTTCGTGACCAGCGGCCGGGTCAGCGCGAGCAACGACGAAGAGGAAATGAAGAAGTCGACCATGATGGCGTTCGGTGAGTGAACGGGGCCGGCCCCGCCGGGACCCGGGACCGATCCGCAGGGCCCCGGGACCTGTCGACGCTGTCCCTGTCCGCCGGGCCCCGGGACCTGTCCGCAGGGACCTGAGACCTTCCCGTCGGGACCTGGCACTCGCTCGGCCGGTCCCTCCGTACGCCCCCGACCTCCCGACCCCCGAGCTTCCTTCCGACGAGGTACGTACGCCATGACGCAGCCGCCCCAGCCGCCTCAGCAGTCGTCCAGCGAGCACCAGCAACCGTCCAGCGAACCCCCGCAGCCGTCCGGCGAGCCTCCGCGGGGAGGGTTCGGAGCACCGCAGGAGCCTCCGGCCGGTGGCTTCGGCGCTCCGCAGGACCCGCCGCCCGGCGGGTACGGGTACGGCGCTCCGACGCAGCCCCCGCAGAACGTGCCCCCGCAGAACGTTCCGTACGGTTACCCGCCGCAGCAGCAACCGCAGCAACCACAGCAACCGCAGCCGCCACAGGGGGCCGCGGGAGTACCGGCCGGTCCCGGCGCTCCGCCCGGGTACGGGTACCCCGCGCAGCCCGGATACGGCTATCCCGCCCAGCCGGGCGGGACCGGCTATTCCGGCCAGCCGTCGTACGGCTATCCGACGCGGCCCATGGGGCCGCAGGGTCCGTACCAGCAGCCCCCTCAGGGCGGCGGTTTCGGCAACGGCGGCGCTTTCGGCAACAGCGGCAACGGCGGCACTGGCGAAGGCAACGGCGGTGGCGGCAAGAAGCTGTCCGCCCAGACGCAGATCATCGTCGCCGCGGCCGTCGCCGTGGTGCTGATCATCGGCGGTGGCATCTGGTTCGCCTCGTCCGGCGGCGACGGCGGGAGGAACGAGTCCAAGGGCACGTCGTCCGGTGCCACCGACGGCGCCAAGGGCGGCAAGGACGGCGACAAGGCCATCGGCGGCGGTGGCAAGGAGAAGGCCCCCGACAACACCAGGTCCAAGGCCGGATTCCGGCTTCCGCCCCCCAAGGTCACCGATGTCACGGGCGTCAACGGCTCCTGGGTCACCGAGACCGCCTATGTGAAGACGGGCATCAACGAGATCGTCGGATACGACCTCGACACCGGCACCCGGCTCTGGACGATCCCGCTGCCCGGCCAGGTGTGCGCGGCGACGAAGCATGTCACCGAGGACGACAGGACCGCGATCGCCTTCGAACCGGCCAAGCGCACCGCCACCGAGAAGTACCAGAAGTGCACGGAGGTCGGCGCGATCGACCTGATGGGCGGTGAACTGCTCTGGAGCAAGTCGGTCACGGGCGCCAGCGCCGGTGACGAGAAGGTCCGGTTCGACGAGATCACGCTCAGCGGTACGACGGTCGCGGCCGGAGGCACGGACGGCGGCGCGGCCTTCGACCTGGCCGACGGCGCGATCCGCTGGAAGCCCGAGGTCGGCGCGGACGGCTGCTACGACATGGGGTACGGCGGCGGGGCCGGTCTGGTCGCCGCCCGCAAGTGCGGTTCGTACGACGACCCGCAGATCTCCATCGACACCCTGAACCCGGTCACCGGCGCCCCGCTCTCCTCGTACAAGATGCCGGCCGGTGTCGCCTACGCGAGCATCGTCTCCACCAAGCCCCTGGTGGTGGCCGCCGATGTCGGTGACACGGCGGGCGACGGCAGCGGTATCTCGGACTTCTTCTCGATCGACGAGAAGACCGGCAAGCTGCTGGCGAAGATCCCGGCCGACGCCGACAGATACGCGGCGCGGTGCGGCTCCACCGAGGTCGAGTCCTGCCAGAAGCTGGTGGTGGGCAACGGCAGGCTCTATCTGCCGACCGAGGGGCACGAGGGCGGCGGGGAGTACGGCGACACGAACGAGATCGTGTCCTTCGACCTCACCACCGGCAAGGGCACCTCGGACCGCGCGGACGCGGGCGACCGCTACACGATGTTCCCGCTGCGCATGGACGGCGGCAACGTCATCGCCTACAAGGTGCCCCCGTACGACAAGGGCGGCCAGATCGTCTCCATCGACGGCGCCACCTTCAAGGAGACGGTGCTGATGGAGAATCCGGCCGACGAGGCCGTCCGGGACGCGGAGACCAGCTTCTCCGCGGACCACGCCGAGATCCTCTACGGGGACGGCCGGATGTTCCTCTCCGAGACCGTACTGAGCAAGCCGTCGAACTCGTCGCTGGACGACAAGTCGTATCTCGCGGTCTCGTTCAGCACGAAGTAGCGCGGCGGGCGTCCGCGCGGTGGGCGTCGCGGCGCGCGGTGGGCCCCGGCCCGTGGGACGTACTCGCCACGGACCGGGGCCCGCTCCGTACGGCCCGGCCCGTACGACCCGTCTCCGGTGCCCCCGTCCCCCGCGGCCCTTCCGTGCCGTTGTGGACGTTCCATAGCGGCCCTGGTCGTCGACTAGTCCTGAATGGCCGGGAATTCGGCAATCCGAGGGGCTTCTGAACGGTAGGGGGCGCGCGATCTCGAACAAGCGTGTAGCTTGCCGGGTCAGGAGGCCGGGGGGCCAGTTTTCTGTGGGGATGGGGGCTTTCTCTATGGGCGTTCGGCTCATGGTGGTCGACGACCACCGACTGCTCGCCGAGGCGCTCGCCTCGGCACTGAAACTGCGCGGGCACCGGGTGCTCGCGGCGGCGGCGCCCACGGCGGGCGTCGCCGATCTGGTGGTGAGCAGGGCGCCGGAGGTGTGCCTGCTGGGCACGGCGGCGCCGGCCGAGCCGGGCGCCTTCGACCCGATCGTACGGATCAAGCGGGACCGGCCGCAGGTGGCCGTGGTGGTGCTGGGTCCGGTGCCGAGCCCGCGCGGGATCGCCGCGGCCTTCGCGGCCGGTGCCTCCGGTTATGTGCGCCACGACGAGCGCATCGAGGGTGTGGAACGAGCCATGATCAAGGCGCGGGCGGGCGAGGCGGCGGTGGCGCCGCAGCTGCTCCAGGGCGCCTTCACCGAGCTGCTCAACCCGGCGGCCCAGCCGGACGACGAGGGGCAGCGGCTGCTGCGGATGCTCACCCCGCGCGAGATCGAGGTGCTGGTGCGGGTCGCGGAGGGCGAGGACACCCGGCTGATCGCCGCCGGGATGGGGATCGCGCCGAGCACGGCCAGGACGCATGTCCAGCGGGTGCTGATGAAGCTGGGCGTGGGCTCCCGGCTGGAGGCGGCGGCGCTGGCGGCGCGTACGGGCCTGCTGGACCGGGCGGCCCCGGCCGACCCGCGCCGGGCCGACCCCCGCGATCACTGACGCGCACGGGACGCGGTGCGGCGCACGCCGGGGCGCGGTGCAGCGCACGGACGTACGGGGCCGTCGGCCCCGCCCGGCCCGCAACCCCGCGCACCCACCCGCCCGCGCACCCCGCGCTCACTCCGCTCACTCCGCGCATTTCGCGCTGCCTCCGCGCACCCGGCGCACTCGGCTCACCCAGCGCTCATCCAGCGCTCGACCGGCGCTCGACCGGTTCACCTTGCCCACCCGGCGCCCACTCACCCCCGCTGACGCGTCCCGCCCCCCGCACGCGCCCTTCCCACATTGACGCTGCTGTTGGTTTGTGATTTGTTATGTTCGCTTCTGTTGAGCGGTGTAGGCGATATGGGTGAGAGGCGACCGATGAAGAGGACGGTGACGCGGCTCGCCGACGGCCGTGAGCTGATCTACTACGACTCCCGTGACGACGCCGTGCGGGACGCCGTCGACCGCAGGCCCCTCGGTCCCGTCGCCACCGCCTCCGAGATCCGCCATGACCCGCTGCTCGGCGACTCGGTCGCCATCGCCTCGCACCGCCAGGCCCGTACGTACCACCCGCCCGCCGACGAGTGCCCGCTCTGCCCCTCCCGCGACGGCCGGCTCAGCGAGATCCCGGACTCCGACTACGAGGTCGCCGTCTTCGAGAACCGCTTCCCCTCCCTCGCGGGGGACTCCGGGCGCTGCGAGGTCGTCTGCTTCACCGCCGACCACGACGCCTCGTTCGCGGACCTCAGCGAGGAGCGGACCGCTCTGGTGCTGGACGCCTGGACCGACCGTACTGCCGAGCTGGCCGCGCTGCCGCAGGTCGAGCAGGTCTTCGCGTTCGAGAACCGGGGCGTGGAGATCGGGGTGACGCTCGGCCATCCGCACGGGCAGATCTACGCGTACCCCTTCGTCACCCCCCGCTCCACGCTGATGCTCCGCTCCGCCCGCGAACACCGGGCCGCGACCGGCCGCAATCTCTTCGACGATCTCGTCGGGCGCGAGCGGACCGAGGGCGCCCGGGTGGTGCTGACGGGCGAGCACTGGGTGGCGTTCGTGCCGTACGCCGCGCACTGGCCGTACGAGGTGCATCTCTACCCCACCCGCCGGGTCCCCGATCTGCGGGCGCTCGACGACGCGGCCCGCACGGAGTTCCCACAGGTCTATCTGGAACTCTTGAGGCGTTTCGACCGGATCTTCGGCGAAAGTGAACCGCCCACGCCCTATATCGCCGCATGGCACCAGGCGCCGTTCCGGGCCGCCGGGCGCGACGACTTCGCGCTCCACCTGGAGCTTTTCACCGTACGCCGTACTTCCGGCAAGCTGAAGTTCCTCGCGGGCTCCGAATCCGGCATGAGTGTGTTCATCAATGACGTGCCACCGGAGGCCGCGGCCGAGCGACTGCGAGAGGTAGCGAGCGAGTGAGTAAGAAGTACCTGGTCACGGGCGGTGCGGGATATGTCGGCAGCGTGGTCGCGGCCCATCTGCTGGAGGCCGGGCACGAGGTGACCGTGCTGGACGATCTCTCCACCGGGTTCCGGGAAGCGGTACCGGCGGGCGCCGTGTTCATCGAGGGACGGATCCAGGACTCCGCCGAGTGGCTGGACTGCTCGTACGACGCGGTGCTGCACTTCGCCGCGTCCTCACAGGTCGGCGAGTCCGTCGCCAGGCCCGAGAAGTACTGGGACAACAATGTCGGCGGCTCCATGGCGCTGCTCGCCGCGATGCGCTCGGCCGGGGTGCGCAAGCTGGTCTTCTCGTCCACCGCCGCGACCTACGGCGAGCCGGTCTCCACCCCGATCACCGAGTCCGACCCGACCGCCCCGACCAGTCCGTACGGCGCGACGAAGCTCGCCGTCGACCATATGATCGGCGGCGCGTGCGTGGCGCACGGCCTCGCGGCCGTCTCGCTGCGCTACTTCAATGTCGCGGGCGCGTACGGGAGTTACGGCGAGCGCCACGATCCCGAGTCGCATCTCATCCCGATCGTCCTCCAGGTCGCGCTCGGCCGGCGCGACTCGGTCTCCGTCTTCGGCGAGGACTATCCGACCCCGGACGGCACCTGCGTGCGTGACTACATCCATGTCGCGGATCTCGCCGAGGCGCATCTGCGCGCGCTGGACGCGGCCGTCGAGGGCGAGCATCTGATCTGCAACCTCGGCAACGGCAACGGGTTCTCCGTACGCGAGGTCATCGAGACCGTGCGCAAGGTCACCGGGCACCCGGTCCCCGAGGTCGTGGCGGCAAGGCGGGGCGGCGACCCGGCCGTACTGGTCGCGTCGGCCGGGACCGCGCACGAGCGTCTCGGCTGGACCCCGAGCCGCGCCGATCTGGCGGGCATCGTCGCGGACGCGTGGGCGTTCGCGCGCCGCACGGAGGCGTAAAGGCCCAAGGGGCCCGAGAGGCCCAGGTGGCCCAGGTGGCCCAGGTGGTCCAGGAGGTCCGAGAGGCTCAAGCGGCCCAGGTGACCCAAGCGGCGCAGGTGGCCCAAGAGGCCCAGGAGATCCACGAGTGAGGGAGACCCAGGAGTGAGTGAGAGCGGTACCGCCGCCGGCGCCGTCGCCGAGGAGTTCCGGCGGCTCTACGGAGCCGAGCCCGAGGGCGTGTGGGCGGCCCCCGGCCGGGTGAATCTGATCGGTGAGTACACCGACTTCAACGACGGTTTCGTGATGCCGCTGGCGCTGCCGCACCGGGCGGTCGCGGCGGTCTCCCGCCGTACGGACCAGGTCCTGCGGCTGCACTCCGCGGATGTCGCCGGGGGCGTGGTCCAGCTCGACACCGCCGCTCTCGAACCGCTCTCCGACACCGGCTGGGCCGCCTACCCGGCCGGTGTCGTCTGGGCGCTGCGCGCGGCGGGCCACCCGGTCACCGGCGCCGACGTGCATCTCGCCTCGACCGTGCCGACCGGCGCGGGGCTGTCGTCCTCCGCCGCGCTGGAGGTCGTCATGGCACTCGCCCTGAACGAGCTGTACGGACTCGGCCTGACCCCGCCCGGACTGGCGGTGCTCGCACAGCGCGCCGAGAACGCGTTCGTGGGCGTGCCGTGCGGAATCATGGACCAGATGGCCTCGGCGTGCTGCACGGAAGGGCACGCGCTGTATCTGGACACCCGCGATCTCTCCCAGCGCCAGGTGCCGTTCGACCTCGCGGCCCAGGGGCTCCGGCTGCTGGTCGTCGACACCCGCGTCAAGCACGCGCTCGGCGACGGCGCGTACGCGCGACGGCGCGCGGCGTGCGAGACGGGCGCGCGGGCGCTCGGGGTCCGCGCGCTGCGCGACATCCCGTACGGCGAACTGCCCGACGCGCTCGCCCGGCTGGCCGGACAGAGCGAGGAGGTCCGCCGCTGTGTCCGCCATGTGGTGAGCGACGACCACCGCGTCGAGCGGACCATCGCGCTGCTGGACGCGGGCGATCTGCGCGCCGTCGGCCCCGTCCTGGTCGAGGGGCATGCCTCGCTCCGCGACGATCTGCGCGTTTCCTGCCCGGAACTCGACCTGGTGGTCACCACGGCCGTCGCGTCCGGCGCCCTGGGCGCCCGTATGACGGGCGGCGGCTTCGGCGGTTCCGCGATCGTCCTGGTCGAGGAGTCCGACACGGAAGGGGTCACCAAGGCGGTCACGGAGGCCTTCGCGGCATCGGGCTTCACACCCCCGCGCGTCTTCCCGGCCGTCCCGTCCCCCGGCGCGCACCGCGTGTCCTAGGAGCACTCCCGGTGTCCTAGGAGTACTCCCGTGACCGGGGTCTCCCAGGAGTGCGCTCGGGGCGCACCAGGTGTCCTGGGAGTGCGCCCGGGGCCCCTCCCGCACAGCCCGGCCGACGAGTTCTGCGAATTTCCTTCCCCTCCGGGCCGACGGCCGTACGCTGATGCACAGCACCGGTGGGGGCCGGTGCTGATCAGGGGTGGAGTCAAGTCGGGTACGACGCCCGGGGTGGGGTAGGGGTCATCACACGGCGGCGGCCGTGCCACTGACGTACCACCGCACACCGGGCGCCGTGCCCGCGCTGTCCGCTCCCCGCCTTTCAGGGGGTGTCCATTGGTACGTATCCGGGTTCTGGTGGTGGACGACCACCGTATTTTCGCCGAATCGCTCGCAGCCGCGCTCGCGGCCGAGCCCGATGTGGATGTCGCGGCGGCGGGCAGTGGTCCCGCCGCGCTGCGCTGTCTGGACCGGGGAGCGGCCGAGGGGCGCAGATTCGATGTGATGCTCGTCGACGCCGACCTCGGCACGGTCGCGGGAGCGGCCGGAGGCACGGCGGCGGGACCGGTTCAGGTGCCGGTCGCGCGCGCCGTGCCGGACGACGGTGAGACGGTGCCGGTCGACGGCATCTCGCTGGTCGCCGGGGTCCGCTCCGGCCAGCCGTCCGTCCGTACGGTCGTGCTCGCCGAGAAGGACGACCCGCGCCGCGCCGCGCTGGCGCTCCAGGCGGGCGCGTCCGGCTGGGTCGCGAAGGACTGCTCGCTCCAACGGCTGCTCGCCGTGATGCGGGGCGTCCTGCGGGACGAGACGCATCTGCCGCCCGCCCTGCTCACGGGCGTGCTGCGGGAGCTGACGGCCGCGCGCAAGCACCGCACGGAGAGCGAACGGCTGGTCGAGTCGCTCACCCCGCGCGAGCGCGAGGTACTGCGCTGCATGGTCGCGGGCCTCGGCCGCAAGGCCGTCGCCGAGCGGCTCTTCCTCTCTCCGCACACCGTCCGCACGCATATGCAGAACGTGCTGGGGAAGCTGGGCGTGCACTCGACGCTGGCCGCCGTGGCACTGGCGCGCAGGGCCGGTGTGGGCCCGGTGAGTCTGGCGGCCCAGCCCGCCACATCCACGGGCTGACCGGCGGCGGTCGCCGGACGGGCGGGGTCTTCCGTACCCGTCCGGCGCCGTCGCCGGTGCGCCATTCCATGTACGCGGCCGACCCGGCCACACGACATGGCGCGCGGGGAACAGGGCCGGCCGGTGTGTTCCGGTGCGGTGCCGGGGCACGCGAGCCCAGCAAGATCCGAACGAGCGGCCCTAGCTCGGGACGTTGTCGAACGGCGCCGTCAACTGGCGGAGCAGTGCGGCCAGTTCGGCTCGCTGGGTGCGGGACAGCTCCGCGAGGATCGCGCGTTCCTGGGCCAGCAGTCCGGCGAGCGACTGGTCCGCGCGGTCGCGGCCCTCGGCGGTCAGCCGGACCAGCACCCCGCGCCGGTCGCTGGGGTCGGGCAGCCGCTCGACCAGGCCCTTCTGCGCCAGCCGGTCGATACGGTTCGTCATCGTGCCGGAGGTGACCAGGGTCTGGGTCAGCAGCTGCCCGGGGGAGAGCTGATACGGATCCCCCGCCCGCCGCAGCGAGGTCAGTACGTCGAACTCCCACGGCTCCAGCGCGTGCTCCGAGAACGCGATCCGGCGCGCGCGGTCGAGATGGCGGGCCAGCCTGCTGACACGGCTGAGGACCTCGAGCGGTTCCACGTCGAGGTCGGGGCGCTCTCGGCGCCATGCCGCTACCAGTCGGTCGACCTCGTCCTCCATGACGATCAGTGTAGAGGGTCCCTCGACATGAAGTCTCTTGACGTCAAGATATATTCGGGTGCAGGCTGGGACCGAACCGCCGCAGGCCGCTCCGGCAGCCCGACCCGTGACCGCGATGGGGGCTCGACCATGCACTCCGCACCGTCCGCACCGTCCGCACCGACCTGGGACCCCGCTCAGTACCTCCGGCACGCGGGCCTCCGCAGCCGCCCGTTCCTGGACCTGCTCGCCCGCGTCCCCGAGCCGCCAGGCGCCTCCGCCGGTCCCGCCGCCTCCCCCCGGACGCTCAGGATCGCCGATCTCGGCTGCGGCCCCGGCAATGTCACCGCGCTGCTCGCCGACCGTTGGCCGGCCGCCCGTATCACCGGCTTCGACAACTCGCCGGAGATGCTCGACCGGGCCGGGAAGGAGTACGCCGGCCGCACCCAGGGCGGCGGGGCGATGGAATTCCGGGCCGCCGACCTGACGCGCTGGACCCCCGAGGAACAGGCGTACGGACTGATCGTCTCCAACGCCGCCCTCCAGTGGGTCCCCGGCCACGCCGACTCCTTCGCCGGATGGCTCGACGGCCTCACCCCCGGCGGTGTCCTCGCCTTCCAGGTCCCCGGCAACTTCAACGCCCCGAGCCACGCCCTGCTCGCCGAGCTGTGCGAGTCACCGCGCTGGCGCGAGCGGCTGGCCCGTCCCGACCGGCGCGTCAACACCGTTCTCGAACCCGCCGCCTATCTCGCGCGGCTGACGGACCTCGGCTGCGCGGCGGACGTCTGGGAGACCACCTACCTCCAGCGGCTCACCGGCGAGGATCCGGTCCTCGACTGGGTGAAGGGGACGGCGCTGCGGCCCGTCCTCACCGCGCTCGACGGGGACACGAAGGCGACGGAGGAGTTCGTGGGGGAGTACCGCGAGCTGCTCCGCGCGGCCTACCCGCCGGGACCGCACGGCACGGTCTTCCCGTTCCGCCGGATCTTCGCCGTCGCCCGCAAGGAGGACTGAGACCGTGATCACCGCCGTCCACCATGTCCTGCCCGCCGCCCCACCCGACTCGGAGGACGCCCTGCGCGGCTACTAGGTGGACGTACGGGTGGGGATCCCGGAAGCCGCGAACGCCGCACGGGCGGCATCCCCGTACGGCGTTCGCGGTGTGCGGCGACCCGGCGGAGCCGCCAGGGTCCCCGCCCCTCAGAGCCCCTCAGATCTTGCGGTGGCCTATCAGCCGGGGCTTCGGCTCCAGCCCCTCCAGACCGTGCCACGCCAGATTCACCAGATGCGCGGCGACCTCGGCCTTCTTCGGCCGGCGCGTGTCCACCCACCACTGACCGGTCAGCGCCACCATGCCCACCAGCGCCTGCGCGTACAGCGGCGCCAGCTTCGGATCGAAGCCGCGCGCCTTGAACTCCATACCGAGAATGTCCTCGACCTGGGTGGCGATATCGCTGATCAGTGACGCGAAGGTGCCCGTGGACTGCGCGACCGGGGAGTCACGGACCAGGATGCGAAAGCCGTCCGTATATGTCTCGATATAGTCGAGCAGCGCGAACGCGGCCTGTTCCAGCAGCTCACGGGGGTGCCCGGCGGTCAGCGCACCGGTCACCATGTCCAGGAGCTGACGCATCTCGCGGTCCACGACCACCGCGTACAGCCCCTCCTTGCCGCCGAAGTGCTCGTAGACGACAGGCTTGGACACCCCGGCCTTCGCCGCGATCTCCTCCACCGACGTGGCCTCGAAGCCCTTCTCCGCGAAGACGGTACGGCCGATGTCCAGCAACTGCTCACGGCGTTCCGCACCGGTCATCCGGACCCGGCGGGCGCGTCGGCTCCCCGTGGTCCGGCCCTTCTCGGTGCTGCCCTGCTTGCTGGTACTGCCGTCGATCGCCACGGTGCCCATCATGCCTTGGCAGGTGCGCTCTTGCGCCGTGAGTCCACCCGGGAAGCGCTGGGCCAGCGCACGTCCGAAGCCCAGCCCAGCAGCTCGAACCAGCGGATGATCCTGGCACTGGAATCGACCTGGCCCCTGAGCACACCGTGCCGCGCGCTCGTCGGGTCCGCGTGATGGAGGTTGTGCCACGACTCGCCGCAGGAGAGCACCGCGAGCCACCACACATTGCCCGAACGGTCACGCGACTTGAAAGGACGCTTGCCGACCGCGTGACAGATCGAGTTGATCGACCACGTGACATGGTGCAGCAGCGCCACCCGGACCAGCGAACCCCAGAAGAACGCCGTGAAGGCACCCCACCAGGACATCGTCACCAGACCGCCGACCAGCGGCGGAAGCGCCAGCGAGACGACCGTCCACAGCGCGAACTGCCGGGAGATCGAGCGGATGGCCGGGTCCCTGATCAGATCCGGCGCGTACTTGTGCTGCGGAGTCTGCTCCTCGTCGAACAGCCAGCCGATATGCGCCCACCACAGCCCCTTCATCAGGGCCGGCAGCGTCTCGCCGAACCGCCAGGGCGAGTGGGGATCACCCTCGGCGTCCGAGAACTTGTGATGCTTGCGATGGTCCGCCACCCAGCGGACCAGCGGACCCTCCACGGCCAGCGAACCGGCCACGGCGAGCGCGATCCGCAGCGGGCGCCTCGCCTTGAAGGAACCATGGGTGAAGTAACGGTGATAGCCGATCGTGACGCCATGGCAGCCGATGTAGTACATGACCACCATCAGGCCCAGATCGAGCCAGCTCACCCCTCCCCACATCCACGCCAGCGGCACCGCCGCGAGCAGGGCGAGGAAAGGGATGACGATGAAGAGCAGCAGAGCGATCTGCTCGATGGACCCCTTGCTGTCCCCGCCGAGCGTGGCGGAGGGAAGCGGGGCGCCGTCTGCGGACTGGGGAGGAAGGGAGGAATCTTCGATCACATCGGGGGGTGTGGTCATTGGGGTCCCCTGGGGTGAGGAATGGGGCAGAAACCTGGATACGGGTGCGTAACCTACGGCATCGTAAGTATGGCAGCGCCGAACGCCGCGACAAGAGGCCTGTGGATAACACCAGGCGAAGGACACCTATCCTTGTGGACGTCGGACAGCGCGGTCCGCGAAGTCTCCAGAACCCTCCAGACGTGCTCAAACACTGCAAGGAGCCGCACCTGTGAGCAGTGCCGACCAGACCCCATCCGCCAGCGCGGAGCTGCGCTCAGACATCCGCCGTCTAGGTGACCTGCTGGGCGAGACCCTCGTACGCCAGGAAGGCCCCGAACTTCTCGACCTGGTCGAGCGTGTACGCGCGTTGACACGCGAGAACGGCGAGGCAGCGGCCGAACTCCTCGGCGACACCGACCTGGAGACCGCGGCCAAACTGGTCCGCGCCTTCTCCACCTACTTCCATCTCGCCAACGTCACCGAACAGGTCCACCGAGGCCGGGAGATGCGCGAACGGCGCGCGGCCGAGGGCGGGCTCCTGGCCCGTACCGCCGACCGGCTCAAGGACGCCGACCCGGAGCACCTGCGCGAAACCGTCAAGAACCTCAACGTACGGCCCGTGTTCACCGCGCACCCCACCGAGGCCGCGCGCCGCTCCGTACTGAACAAGCTCCGCCGCGTCGCCGAACTGCTGGAGGCACCCGTCATCGCCTCCGACCGGCGCCGCCACGATCTGCGGCTCGCCGAGTCCATCGACCTCATCTGGCAGACCGACGAACTCCGCGTCGTCCGGCCCGAGCCCGTCGACGAGGCGCGCAACGCCATCTACTACCTCGACGAACTGCACGCCGGCGCCGTCGGCGACGTCCTGGAGGACCTCGTCGGCGAGCTGGAGCGCGTCGGCGTCGAACTGCCCCCCGGCACCAGGCCGCTCACCTTCGGCTCCTGGATCGGCGGCGACCGCGACGGAAACCCGAACGTCACCCCCCAGGTCACCCGTGAAGTACTGATCCTCCAGCACGAGCACGGCATCACCGACGCGCTGGAACTCATCGACCAGCTCCGCGGCCAGCTCTCCAACTCCATCCGCTACACCGGCGCCACCGAGGAACTGCTCACCTCCCTGCGGACCGACCTGGAACGGCTCCCCGAGATCAGCCCCCGCTACAAGCGGCTCAACGCCGAGGAGCCCTACCGCCTCAAGGCGACCTGCATCCGCCAGAAGCTCGTCAACACCCGCGAGCGCCTCGCCAAGGGCACCCCGCACGACGACGGCCGCGACTACCTCGGCACCGCCGAACTCCTCGACGACCTCACCCTCATCCAGACCTCCCTGCGCGAACACCGCGGCGGCCTCTTCGCCGACGGCCGCATGGACCGTACGATCCGTACGCTCGCCGCCTTCGGCCTCCAGCTCGCCACCATGGACGTACGGGAACACGCCGACGCCCACCACCACGCGCTCGGACAGCTCTTCGACCGGCTCGGCGAGGAATCCTGGCGCTACAGCGACATGCCGCGCGACTACCGGCAGAAACTGCTCGCCAAGGAACTGCGCTCGCGCCGCCCCCTCGCCCCCAGCCCCGCCCCCCTCGACGCCGCCGGACACAAGACCCTCGGCGTCTTCCTCACCGTCAAGGAAGCCTTCGAGCGCTTCGGCCCCGAAGTCATCGAGTCGTACATCATCTCCATGTGCCAGGGCGCCGACGACGTCTTCGCCGCCGCCGTACTGGCCCGCGAGGCCGGACTGATCGATCTGCACGGCGGCTGGGCCAAGATCGGCATCGTCCCGCTGCTGGAGACCACCGACGAACTGCGCTCCGCCGACGTCATCCTCGACGAGATGCTCGCCGACCCCTCCTACCGCCGACTCGTCTCCCTGCGCGGCGACGTCCAGGAGGTCATGCTCGGCTACTCCGACTCCTCCAAGTTCGGCGGCATCACCACCTCCCAGTGGGAGATCCACCGGGCCCAGCGCCGGCTGCGCGACGTCGCCCACCGCCACGGCGTACGGCTGCGGCTCTTCCACGGCCGCGGCGGCACCGTCGGCCGCGGCGGCGGCCCCTCCCACGACGCGATCCTCGCCCAGCCCTGGGGCACGCTGGAGGGCGAGATCAAGGTGACCGAACAGGGCGAGGTCATCTCCGACAAGTATCTGATCCCCTCCCTGGCCAGGGAGAATCTGGAACTGACCGTCGCCGCCACCCTCCAGGCATCCGCCCTGCACACCGCGCCGCGCCAGTCCGGCGAGGCACTGGCCCGCTGGGACGCGGCGATGGACACCGTCTCCGACGCCGCGCACGCCGCGTACCGGGGCCTTGTCGAGGACCCCGACCTGCCCGCCTACTTCTTCGCCTCCACCCCCGTCGACCAGCTCGCCGACCTCCATCTCGGCTCCCGCCCCTCCCGGCGGCCCGACTCGGGCGCCGGACTCGACGGGCTGCGGGCCATCCCCTGGGTCTTCGGCTGGACCCAGTCACGCCAGATCGTGCCCGGCTGGTACGGCGTCGGCTCCGGACTGAAGGCACTGCGCGAGGCCGGACCCGACACCGTGCTCGACGAGATGTACGAGCACTGGCACTTCTTCCAGAACTTCCTCGCGAACGTCGAGATGACGCTCGCCAAGACCGATCTGCGGATCGCCCGCCACTATGTGGACACACTCGTGCCGGACGAGCTGAAGCATGTCTTCGCCGGCATCGAGACCGAGCATGCGCTCACCGTGGCGGAGGTGCTGCGGATCACCGGCGGCGAGAAGCTCCTCGACTCCAACCCGGCGCTCCAGCAGACCTTCGCGATCCGGGACGCCTACCTCGACCCGATCTCCTACCTCCAGGTCTCGCTGCTGGCACGCCAGCGCGCGGCGGCCGAGCACCAGGAGACCCCCGACCCGCTGCTCGCGCGGGCGCTGCTGCTGACGGTCAACGGGGTCGCGGCCGGACTGCGCAACACCGGCTGACCACGGCACGACCCGAGGGACACGTGGCCCGAGGGACGCGTGGTCTCGGAGGACGCACGGCCTGATGTACGGCACCGCCCCGCTCCGGGAAACCCGGGCGGGGCGGTTCTGTGCGGTACGGGAGCGGATTCGTACGGTACGGGAGCGGTTCCGTACCGTACGCGCGAGCGGTTCCGTACCGTACGCGCGCGAGCGGGCTCGTACGGTACGCGCGCGGCGCGCGGACGGTCAGACCGCGAAGAACGCGGCCAGCAGCAGCGCCACGCCCGCCAGCGCCGTCCCCCACGCCGTCCGGGTCAGCCGCAGCCCGCCGCCGACGATCAGGGAAGCCAGCAGCAGCGCCCCGCCGAGCGGCACCCACGCGTACAGCAGACCGGCCGTACCCGTACGCACCAGCTCGTCCGTATCGGGCTTCACCACGACCGGGAACCGCTCGCCCTTCTTCACGGCGACCGACTGCCCGATCGTCATCCCGGCCCGCGGCCCCTGCGGTCCGTCCGGGTCGTAGGGCCCGGTGCAGCTCTCGTCCGCACAGCGCTCCACCGTCAGCGTGCCGTGCTCACGGCCCTTGGCGAGCACCACATGCTGGGCCGAGCTCCAGGACGACCAGACACCCGCGACCAGGAGCAGCAGGGCGATACAGGCCATCGCCGCCCGGCGCCCGAACGACAGCACGCGGTCGGAACTGCTCCGCTTCCCCTTCATAGGGCGGGATCTTTGGCCATGGGCACATGCCCGGTCAACTTCCGGCGGCGGAACGACGGGGAATGCGGAGGTTGTCAGGAGTTGTACGTGCTCTGCGCGCGCTCCAGCCCCTCCAGCACCAGCGCCTCCACCGCGTCCGCCGCCCGGTCCACGAAGTAGTCCAGCTCCTTGCGCTCCGCCGACGAGAAGTCCTTCAGCACGAAGTCCGCCACCTGCATCCGGCCCGGCGGCCGGCCGATCCCGAACCGCACCCGGTGATAGCCCGGACCCATCGCCTTCGTCATCGACTTCAGCCCGTTGTGGCCGTTGTCCCCGCCGCCCAGCTTCAGCCGCAGCGTGCCGTAGTCGATGTCCAGCTCGTCATGGACCGCGACGATCCGCTCCGTCGGCACCTTGTAGAAATCACGCAGCCCGACGACCGGGCCCCCGGAGAGATTCATATACGACGTGGGCCTGGCCAGCACGACCCGGCGGCCCGCGGGACCCGGCGGCCCGAACCGGCCCTCGACCACCGTGGCCTGCGCCTTCTGCGCCCGCCGGAACGAACCGCCGATACGGGCCGCCAGCAGATCGGCCACCATGAACCCGACATTGTGCCGGTTGGCCGCATAGCCCGGACCCGGGTTCCCCAGGCCCACGACCAGCCAGGGGGCGTTGGCATCTGTCGTCATCCGCGCTGCGTCTCCTCGCATACGTATACGGGTGCGGAACGAACGTACGGGCGGTGCGCCCGGTGGCCCCGGCGGTGCCCCGCCAGGTGCCCCGCGCGGCGCTCCGCACAGGCGAACGGGGTGGCGGGGCCGTCCGGCGGCCCGCCACCCCGTGGGGCACAGCGTACGGATCAGGCCTCGGAGCCCTCGGCGCCGCCCTCGCCCTCCGCGGCCGGCTCCTCGGCCTGCGCCGACAGGACCTGGATGACGACCGCGTCCGCGTCCGTCACCAGCGTCGTGCCGGACGGCAGCGGGACATCCTTGGCCGCGATCGAGTCACCGGCGTCCAGACCCGCGACGGAGACCGTGACGGAATCCGGGATGTGGGTGGCCTCGGCCTCGACGGTCAGGGTGTTGAGCACGTTCTCCAGCAGGTTGGCGCCCGGGGCGAGCTCACCCTCGGTGTGCACCGCGACCTCGACGGTGACCTTCTCGCCGCGCTTCACCGCGAGCAGGTCGACATGCTCGATGTGACCCCTGATCGCGTTGCGCTGCACCGCCTTCGGGATGACCAGCTCGCTGCGGCCCTCGATGTCCAGACCGATCAGCGCGTTCGCGGTCTTCAGCGCCATCATCAGGTCGTGGCCCGGCAGGGTCACATGGACGGTGTCCGCGCCGTGGCCGTAGATGACCGCGGGGACCTTGTTGGCGCGACGCGTACGGCGGGCGGCGCCCTTGCCGAACTCGGTACGGATCTCCGCGCTGATCTTCACTTCAGCCATGGCTGCACTCCTCGTAGTAATGAGCGAAAGGTGACCGGAATCGGCCGTCACCCGGCCACGACAGGCCTGCTACGAAGAGCGCGTCGATAACGGACCGCCGCACCGGAACAGTGCGGCCTCCCTCGCCGAGCAACTCGCTGAGTCTACCCGGCGGGGAGGCCGCCCAGAAATCGATCTTCCACCGTCACCACGAGGCCGGGCCCCGCGGGAGGAGTGCCGCAAGCGGTGCAAGCCGCCCAAGCAGCGCAAGCGGTACAAGCAGGGACGTTACGCCTGCTCGTCGAAGAGACTCGTCACGGAACCGTCCTCGAAGACCTCACGCACCGCACGGGCGATCGTCGGCGCGATCGACAGAACCGTGATCTTGTCCAGATCCAGATTGCCCGGATCCGGCAGCGAATTCGTGAACACGAACTCACTCACCTGCGAATTCTTCAACCGATCAGCCGCCGGACCCGACAGCACACCATGCGTCGCCGTCACGATCACATCCTCCGCGCCATGCGCGAACAGCGCGTCCGCCGCGGCGCAGATCGTGCCACCCGTATCGATCATGTCGTCGACCAGGACACACACCCGGCCCGCCACATTGCCGACCACCTCGTGGACCGTCACCTGATTCGCGACATCCTTGTCGCGCCGCTTGTGAACGATCGCCAGCGGTGCGCCCAGCCGGTCGCACCAGCGGTCCGCGACCCGCACCCGCCCCGCGTCCGGCGACACCACCGTCAGCTTCGACCGGTCCACCTTCCCCGCCACATAGTCCGCCAGGACCGGCAGCGCGAAGAGATGATCCACCGGACCGTCGAAAAAGCCCTGGATCTGATCCGTGTGCAGATCCACCGTCAGGATCCGGTGCGCACCCGCCGTCTTCATCAGATCCGCCACCAGCCTGGCCGAGATCGGCTCCCGGCCACGGTGCTTCTTGTCCTGACGGGCATACCCGTAGAAGGGAACGATCACCGTGATGCTCCGGGCCGAAGCCCGCTTCAGAGCATCGATCATGATGAGCTGTTCCATGATCCACTTATTGATCGGAGCCGTGTGGCTCTGGATCAGAAAACAGTCCGCACCGCGCGCCGACTCCTGATACCGGACATAGATCTCACCATTGGCGAAATCGAATGCCTTGGTGGGCACAATCCCCACACCCAGTTGATGGGCAACCTCCTCGGCCAGCTCGGGGTGGGCGCGGCCGGAAAAGAGCATCAGCTTCTTCTCGCCGGTCGTCTTGATCCCGGTCACAGCACTGTCTCCTCAGACGTGTTGATGGCCGCTGCGCCCGCGTGTCCCCTGCGAGCCAGCCGAATCGTGCAGATATCACGGTACGCCGAGAACGGCGCATCTGTTTCCGGTCAGCTTTCGCTCTCGGCGCTCCCAGGCGCCGTACGAGCCGTCTCGGCCGCCTGCGCCGCGGCACTCCCCGGACGCTTCCTGGCCACCCAACCCTCGATATTCCGCTGCTGGCCCCGGGC
The DNA here is from genome assembly GCF_053608565.1 of Streptomyces sp. NPDC055025. NCBI lineage: Bacteria > Bacillati > Actinomycetota > Actinomycetes > Kitasatosporales > Streptomycetaceae > Streptomyces > Streptomyces sp. NPDC055025. The sequence goes on along the minus strand of NZ_JBSGVS010000003.1, from coordinate 188,942 downwards.
GACAGCCAGCGCACCCGCCGGAACGTCCTTCGTGATCACCGACCCGGCCGCCGTGTACACACCGTCCCCGACAGTGACGGGCGCCACAAACATATTGTCCGCACCCGTCCGGCAGTGAGACCCGATCGTCGTGTGGTGCTTGTGCACCCCGTCGTAGTTCACGAACACGCTCGCCGCACCGATGTTCGTGTGCTCCCCGATCGTCGCGTCCCCCACATACGACAGATGCGGCACCTTCGTGCCCTCGCCGATCGTCGCGTTCTTCAACTCCACATACGTACCGGCCTTCGACCGCACCCCCAGCCGCGTACCCGGCCGCAGATAGGCATACGGACCCACGAGCGCCGCCTCACCCACCACCGCGCCGTCCGCGACCGTATTGTCCAACCGGGCGCCCGCACCGACCTGCGTGTCCCTCAGCCGCGAATTCGGCCCGACCTCCGCGCCCTCGGCCAGATGCGTGGACCCCAGAAGCTGCGTACCCGGATGCACCACCGCGTCCGGCTCGAACGTCACCGTCACATCCACCAGCACCGACGCCGGATCGACCACCGTCACCCCCGCCAGCATCGCCCGCTCCAGCAGCCGCCCATTCAGCAGCCGGCGCGCCTCCGCGAGCTGGACCCGGTTGTTGATCCCCAGGATCTCCCGGTGATCGACCGCGACCGACGCACCCACCCGGTGCCCGGCCTCCCGCAGAATGCCCAGCACATCCGTGAGGTACTCCTCACCCTGGCTGTTGTCCGTACGGACCTTCCCCAGCGCGTCCGCGAGCAGCTGCCCGTCGAACGCGAACACCCCCGAATTGATCTCCCGGATCGCACGCTGCGCGTCGGTGGCGTCCTTGTGCTCCACGATCGCCGTGACCGCGCCGCTCGCGCCGTCCCTGACGATCCGCCCGTACCCGGACGAGTCCGGAACCTCGGCGGTCAGCACCGTCACCGCGTTACCGTCGGCCGCGTGGGTCGCGGCCAGCGCCCTGAGCGTCTCACCGGTCAGCAGCGGGGTGTCACCGCATACGACGACCACGGTCCCGTCGGGCGTCCCGCCCAACTCCTGAAGCCCGATCCGCACCGCGTGCCCGGTGCCGTTCTGCTCGGCCTGATAAGCGGTGCGCACCCCCTCGTACGCGACGGAAAGGTGCTCCTCGACCTGCTCCCGGGCATGCCCGACAACGACGACGAGCTGCTCGGGCCCCAGCTCACGGGCCGCGGACACGACATGTCCGACGAGCGAGCGCCCGCAGACCTCATGCAGAACCTTGGGAGTCCTGGACTTCATGCGGGTCCCTTCACCCGCTGCGAGAACGACGACGGCTGCCGGGCGGATGGCGCTCACGGGAATGCCCTTCGGCTTTCGGGTGGTGGACACCCGCAGGATACCGGGGGGTTTCGACGCGGAAACGAGGACGGGTCCCGACCGGTGCGGTCGGGACCCGAAAACTAGTCGAAACGGGGCAGCTCCCCCATCAGGACTCGAACCTGAACAGGCGCAGTCAAAGTGCGCAGTGCTGCCGATTACACCATGGGGGACCGTAGGTGACTGAACCGGCTATTCGGCTGGGCTGTCGGTTCGGTCCCCAACACTATGCCGTACCAGGCCCCCTCGACGCGACGGTAGAGATCGGCGCTTTGGGTAACCCGGACCACGAGGCAGCCTCGATAGACCTCACTGACGTTCTTTCGTACCGTCTTGGGGTTGTGCTTCTTCAGGGTCGTCTTCTGGAAGGTGGACACGTCGACGCCGGCGAGGTCCGCCCAGTACCGTTCTGCGGCTTCCACGTCGGCGGACTCGTGGATCATCACGCGGTAGCGCAGCCGCTCGGGGCCAACTCCGAGCAAGCCGAGCCATGCGAGATATACGCGGATGACACTCGGGTCGCTGTTGACGAAGATGACACTCTCGCGGCGTGCGTACGACTTGTCCTTGGTCCCCTCGGCCCAGTACAGGGCCACGCCGGTCACGAACAGATCCCGGTCGCTCATCGTGCCGATCTCGGCGGTCGCTGCGGCCTTGGTTGTCCGACGCTCCTCGTCCCGTACCGCCAGCTCGTGCTCCCAGCGCTTCTTCGCTGCCAGCTTCGCCTGCTCCTTCGTGTCGCGCCGCTCCGGCTTCGGCAGGTCTCGTACCCACAGTGAGATCGAACTCTTCGAGCATCCCAGCTCAAGCTGTATCTGGTCGTACGTGAGGCCCTTCAGGCGCAGCTCTCGTGCCTTCTCGCGGAGGTCGTCCTTCGCGTTCGGGCGCTTGGTCCACTCCGGGGGCGGCGCGCCCTCCAGGAGGAGGTTGAGGATGTCGTTGTTGTCGACATAGAGGCGGTCCCGGATCTGGCGACGGCTGAGGCCTTCACGGCGCAGCGCCACCGCCTGTGCGCGGAGTCCCTCGAAGTCGGCATATTTGCTGTGGATTGCTGTCATAGGGGAGATCGTCGTCCGGAATCGGGACGTGCGGATCGAGTGCGGGGGCTATTCACCAGTTCGAGGGATCGACGGGTGTTCCCGGCGTGTTCGGTCGCGTTCCGTGGTGGGGCGGTCGCCGGAAAATGGGGTGCGGGCGCCCGTAGGGTGGGAGACATGACCACAACGGGGGCGCATCAGGACGCCGCGGGAGTGACTCCCCGCGGTTTGTGGTGGTGGGGGCGGTGGCGGAGTGCCGTGCTGGATGTGGGGCTGGCGCTGGTGTCGGCGCTGGAGTGTGCGCTGGAGGGGGTCCGGTTCGCGGATACCGCCGCGTTGCCGGTCCCTGTGGGGGTGCTGTTCGGGCTGTTCGCGGGGGCGGTTCTGCTGGTGCGGCGGCGGTGGCCGTTCGCCGTGGTGTTGGTCTCGATCGCGATCACGCCGGCGGAGATGGGCTATCTGATGGGGCTGGTCGGGCTGTACACGCTCGCCGCCTCGGAGGCGCCACGCAGGATCATCGGCGCGCTGGCCGGGATGTCGCTGGTGGGGACGCTGATCGTCACGTTCGTACGGACCCGGCAGAACGTGGCGGACACGGCGTTCGACTCGGCGCGCTGGTATGTGCCCGTGGTCGCGGTTCTGATGTCGGTGGGGCTGACCGCGCCGCCGGTGCTGTTCGGGCTCTATGTCGGGGCGAGACGGCGGCTGATGGAGAGCCTGCGGGAGCGGGCGGACAGTCTGGAGCAGGAGCTTTCGCTGCTCGCCGACCGCGCGGAGCAGCGTGCGGAGTGGGCGCGTACGGAGGAGCGGACGCGGATCGCGCGTGAGATGCACGATGTGGTGGCGCATCGGGTGAGTCTGATGGTGGTGCACGCGGCGGCGTTGCAGGCGGTGGCGTTGAAGGATCCGCCGAAGGCCGTGAAGAACGCGGCGCTGGTGGGTGATATGGGGCGGCAGGCGCTGACGGAGCTGCGGGAGATGCTCGGGGTGCTGCGGGCGGGTGAGCAGGTGGCGGCGCGTAAGGCGGCGGACGGTGTGCCGGGGGAGGTGTTCTCGCCGGGGGTTCCGTTGGCGGCTGTGGGGCGGGCGGCCGCGGCGGCGGCTGCCGCGGCGGCGGGGGACGGTCCTGGTATGGGGGACATAGAGGCGTTGGTGGGCCAGTCCCGGGAGACGGGGATGGTGGTGGAGCTTTCGGTGCAGGGGGAGTCGCGTCCGTATGCGCCGGAGGTGGAGCAGACGGCGTACCGGGTGGTGCAGGAGGCGCTGACGAATGTGCTGAAGCACGCGGCGGGCGCGAAGGTGATGGTCCGGCTGGCGCACCGGGAGGCGGAGGTCGCGATGCAGGTGGAGAACGGGCCTTCGGACGGTGGTGCGCAGGACGCGGGGCTGCCGAGCGGGGGCAACGGTCTGGTGGGGATGCGGGAGCGGGTGCTGGCGCTGGGCGGGGTGTTCGTGTCGGGGGAGACGGACGCGGGGGGTTTCCGGGTGTCGGCGGTGCTGCCGGACCGCGCGTCCGCGTAGGGACGGTCGTTTTTTGGGAGCCGGTGTTCGAGGGCCGCTGACGGTTCCGGGGCGGGCCGGAGTCGGCCCGGCGGGCGGGGTCAGCCTGTGGCCGAGGTCAGTCTCGACGGTTCCATGCCGGTGAGCAGGGTGCCGAGTGCCCGGTCGAGGTCCGGGCCCAGGTACCAGTCGCCGGTGTGGTCGATGCTGAAGACGCGTCCGGCGGTGTCGATGGCGAGGACGGCCTGTCCGTCGTTCTCTTCGCCGAGCGGGCTGATCTCGGTGTCGAGGGACCGGCCGAGGTCCGCGAGGGTACGGGCGAGGTGGAGGCCGGCCAGCGGGTCGATCAGCAGGGAGGCGGGGGCTATCTGGCGGCCGGGTCCGGGCGCGGTGAGGCGCAGTCCGCCGAATTCGGCCCAGGCCTCGACGGCGGCGGGGAAGACGTTGAGCCGGTGTCCCGCGGGGGTGATGTGGGCGCGCAGGGCGTCGGCCCATTCCTCGGCCTGCCGCATGTCCCGGCGTCCTGGCCGCCAGCCCGCCTCGCGCAGCGCGGCGTCGACGGGTACGGGGAAGCGGGTGGTGTCGAGGTCGGGCATGGTCAGCCGTTCTGGGTGGGGTCGACGGGGCGTACGCCGAAGTGTGCGAGGAGCGCCGAGCAGGAGCGGCAGGGCGGGGCGTAGCCGCCGTGCAGCGGGTCGCCGTCCTCGCGGATGCGACGGGCCGTCAGTTTGGAGTGTTTGAGGGTACGGCGTGCCTCGCCGTGGGTGAGGGGTTTGCGGCGGGCTCGTTTGGAGCGGTCGGCCTCGGCGGCGGTGAGGTGACGGGAGAGCAGGATCGCCTCGGGGCAGCGTCCGGTGAAACGTTCCCGTTGGCCGCTGGTGAGGGTGTCGAGGAAGTCCTGTACGAGGGGGTGGAGTTCGGGTGGCTGGTCGCCCTTGCCCCCGGTGCAGGTGAGGGTTGTGCGGCCGCGTACGGAGAGCGCGGCGGCGACGGCGGGCAGGATGCCGTCGCGGCGCCGGTGGAGTACGGGCGGACGGTGTGGTTCGGTGCTGCTCCAGCCGAGGCGTGGGTCGCCGGATGCGTCTGTCGATGCGGTGTGCAAGTGCTGTCCCCTCCCCGTGCCCGCGGCGGTAGCCGCTGGTGTCACGCCCCCGGTTGTGTGGACAGACTGCCAAATACGACGGGCGGTCGGGAAGCTGGGGCGTGAATCATGGCGTGGCGTCGGCGCTGGGTCACCCGCGCGTGACCGTTGGTCACCGGTTCGGGGGAGGCGTGATGGCCGGGGTGGACGCGGGGATGATGATCGGATCGGCCCTGTGGAGGAGCGTCGGAGCCCCTCTTGTCCCACCGCATAGGCTGTGCGGCATCAGGGCTGTGGAACCAGCCGGACGCACCAGGGGGCAACCGCCATGACGACAGGTCGGCTCGGGCAGCAAGCCGCGCCACCGAACGCGGCCTACGCCGGGCAGGTCGTGCATTTCCCGGACCCGGTCCGGGCTTCCCGGCATCCCAGAGGGGTGCGGGTGGATGGCACCGGCTTTCCGGATTTCTCGCCGTACGCGCGCGCGGCGGTGGAGATAGCCGAGCCTCCGGAGGGGTTCGGTGTGGACGAGCTGCGGCTGACGGACTACGTGTCGGCCAATGCCGCGCTGCATGCCTCGGGGCATGAGCTGTGGGACACGGTCCCCTCGGTGGCGACTCCGCACGGCTGGACGTGGCACCACCTTCCGGCCTCGCGCCGGCTGGTGCTGGTGCCGGTCGAGGTGAAGGCGCTGCTGCGGCATCACGGCGGGCTGACGACGACGGCCGTGGACCATGGCAAGCGCGGCACGCGTCCGCTCCAGGAGACCCGGCCGGTGCACTTCGGGCTGCCGAAGGGCGCGGTGTCGGTGAGCGAGCAGCAGTTGCAGGGGGTCGAGGAGGATCTCGGCTATCGGCTGCCCGGTGCGTATCGCGCGTTCCTGAAGGCGGCGGGCGGCTGCGCGCCGGTGGGCGCGGCGCTCGATCCGGAGCTGGGGCTGCTGGTGGACCAGCCGTTCTTCACGGTGCGTGAGGAGGCCGCGGTCAATGACCTGGTGTATGTCAACAAGTGCCTGCGGGACCATCTGACCAAGGACTATCTGGGTGTTGCCTTTGTCCAGGGCGGCATTCTCGCGGTGAAGGTGCGGGGTGACCGGGTGGGTTCGGTCTGGTTCTGCGCGTACGACGACGCCAGGGACCAGGACGGCTGGAGTGTGCGGGAGCGGGTGGAGCGGCTGCTGCTGCCCTGCGGTGAGGACTTCGACGCTTTTCTGCTGAGGCTGGCGGGCAGTCCGCCGGAGCTGGAGACCGTGGCGAACCTGATGGTGGACGGCGGCTTCGCGCGCGCCGTCCCGGTGGAGGGATGAGCGCGATGGTGACCTTCGCGCAGGCGCAGGAGCGCGCGGAAGAGTGGGTCAATGGCGATCTGCCCGGATATCAGCACCGGGAGGTGCGGGTAAGGGAGTTCGAGCTGGGTTTCGTCGTCTGGGCGGAGGACCGCGAGGCGGGGCCCACGTCGGACGGCGGCCGGCAGCGGCTGGTCATCGCGCGGGACAGCGGTGAGGCCACGCTGTGGCCGGGGCTCCCGGTGGGCGAGGTGATCCGCCGGTACGAGGAGGAGTACGGGGTGCCGGAGGCGCCGCCGGCCGCGCCGGAGCCGCCGAGGCGTATCGATCTGAACCAGACGTCGTTCCTGCTGACCCCGCCGGAGTGGCTTCAGGAGGCGGCGGACAGACGGGGTGCTCCGGATCCGTCTTTGGCGGTGCCCCCGTCGGCTGTTCCGGGTGCCGGAGCGGTCTCCGGGCCCGCGCCTTCGCCCGCGGTGTCGTCACCGTCCGCTCCGTCCGCGTCCGCTCCGTCCGCGCCTTCGCCGTCGTCGCCGGGAGGCGGTTACGGCGGTGGCGGTGGCCATGCGTATGTGCCGGCCGCCGGTGACGGCGTGCCCGTTCCGTCCTCGGCTGCGACCGCCGGGGCCACACCCTGGGCGGGGACGGACACCAATGGCGTCGGCTCGGCCGACGAGGGTTCCGTACCGCTGCCCGCGACGGTCTTCGCGCCGCCGCTGTCCGGTTCGGACGACGATGACACGCCGCCGGTCGTGGGCGCCGAGGCGCCGACGGCGCTGATGTCGGGGGGCAGCCAACTGCCGTCCACGGCGGTGAGTCCGATACCGGGCGGGCGCGGTGCCGGTGCCGACGGGGGCGGCGCTGGAGTGTCCCCCGGCGTGCCCGCGGGCGCGGCTGCCGCGGCGCGGCACGGCGGGCGGGGCGGTGACGCGGAGATTCCGCCGTCCGGTGCCCCCGGTGCCCCCGGTGTTCCGGGTGTTCCGGGTGTTCCCGGCGCCTGGCCGCCGGGCGGGGCGCCGCCGCAGTCGGGGCCGGGTGCGCCCGGTGCTCCGGCGGGTGGTTATCTGCCCACGCAGCTGGTCTCGAACACGGGTCCCGAGGGAGCACGGCCGCCGGGTCCGCCCGCCCCTCCTGGCCCTCCTGGTCCGCCCGCTCCTCCTGGTCCGCCCGGCGCCCCGGGTGCGCCTTCCGACGGAGCGCATCTGGCCGAGACGATGCTCGCGGGATCGGGTCCGCCCGCTCCTCCCGGCCCTCCCGGACCCCCGGGACCTCCCGGTGCCCCGGGTGGCCCCGGTACGCCTCCGGGCGGACACGCGGCGACGATGCACGCCGGTCCGAACCACGCCGCTCCGAACCACGGCGCTCCGGGCACCCCACAGCCCCCCGGGCCTCCCGGTCCGCCCGGCGCCCCGGGTGCTCCTATTCAGCCTCCCGGTCCGCCCGGTCCTCCCGGTGTGCCGCCCGGTGGGGCGCACCATGCCGCGACGATGCCGGCGGGATCCGGCCAGGCCGGTCCCGTACCGCCGTCGGCTCCGCGGCCTCCTGGCCCGCCGCATCCGTCCGGTGTGCCCGGGGCCCCTGGCGTGCCGCCGGGCATGCCAGGTCCCGTACCGCCGTCGGCCCAGGGGCAGCCTCCGGCGTACGGCTATCCGCAGCAGCCGCCCGGTCCGCCGACCGTCGGGCCCGGCTATCAGGCCGTGCTCCGCTATCGCGCGCCCGACGGCTCGGAGGCCCAGCTCATCCGGCGCTCCGCACCCGGCACCCCGCACCCCGAGTGGCAGATCCTGCATGAGCTGCGCGCGCTGAACGTGCCGCCGCAGCAGGTGCTCGAACTGCACACGGAGCTGGAGTCGTGCGAGCTGCCCGGCGGGTACTGCGCGCGGATGATCCGGGAGACCTGGCCGCAGGTACGGATCACCAGCGTCGCGCCGTACGGTCAGGATCACGCGAGCCGGCAGCAGGGCATGCGGCATCTGCTGACCCACCAGGGCGAGTTGCACCAGGTCGCGGACGGGCCCGCGCGGCCCGCGCCGGTCCGTGCCCCGCTGCCCCCGATGGCGCCCGCGCCGCCCATTCCGCCGGAGGGGGTCGCGCAGGAGCTGCTGGGGGCGTTCGGTCCGCAGGGCATCTGCCGGTTCGACCAGCGGGCGGTGTCCCGTCAGGGCGTGCCGGAGATCGTGGCGCGCACGCTGGTGTGGGCCGGCCTGCCGGCCGACTTCGGTCCGTTCTTCTGGGCGCAGCCTCCGCATCCGGTGATGCCGACACTGGCCGAGCTGGCCGCGCAGCGGCAGGTGCACGCCGCGCCTGACGCGGGTTCGTATCTGGTGGTGGGCAGCGACTTCGGGCGCGCGCTCTGTGTCCAGTACGGCACGGCGCACATCATGGCGGTGCCGGTGGAGGCGGGCCCCGGCGGGCAGTCGGTGCCGCCGCAGTTCGTCAACACGGGACTGCCCGAGTTCACCAGGTCGCTGGCGCTGCTGGGCCGGATGTGGCGGCTGCGCTTCGGTCTCAACCCGGAGCAGGCGGGCCGCTGGACGGTCGACTTCCAGGCGCAGCTCGTGTCGCTGGACGCGGCGGCGCTGTCGTCGCCGGAGAACTGGTGGTCGGTGCTGCTGGAGCAGATGTGGGACGGGCTGCTGTGAGGTCCGCCGGAGGTGCGCGCGGCGCCTGACGCGCGGCGCCTGACGCGCGGGGGCCGGGACCCGGTAGGGGGTCTCCGGCCCGCCGCGCGGTGGGCCCGTGGGGCTCCAACGCCCTTGTGCTCGCGGACTTACGGGCTCACGGGCTGCACAGGTCTTACGGGTCTTACGGGCCCGCGGACCTCACGGGAAGCTGAGCGTGCGGGCGAACAGCGTGACCAGGATCAGCACCACAGGGAAGCAGACCAGGAACATGGCGAACGTATAGCCCATGATGTCGCGTGCCTTGAGGCCGAGGATCGTCAGCGTGGGCAGCATCCAGAACGGCTGGAGCAGATTGGCACTGGCCTCGCCGAGGTCGTAGACCACGACCACCCAGCCCTGGTTGACATGGAGCTGGTTGGCCGCGTCCAGGACGTACGGCGCCTCGATGACCCACTTGCTGCCGCCGCTGGGGACGAAGACCCCGAGGACGGCGCTGTAGACGGCGATGAAGGCCGGGTAGAAGAACTCGTTCGAGACGGACACCAGCCAGCCGGCGATGGTCTTGCTCAGCCCGGTGAAGGCGATCATCCCGAAGATCCCGCCGTACAGCGGGAATTGGAGCAGTACACCCGAGGCCGCCGGTGTTCCGTCCTTGACGGCCTGGGCCAGGCGTACGGGCCGCCAGTTCAGGATGAGCGCCAGCAGGATGAGGATGAGATTGACGGTGTTGAGGTCGAGGGCGTTGAGGGCGCTGCCCTCCGCGCGGGCGAAGTGCCGTGCCAGGTACCACACACCGAGTGCGAACAGCAGGATCGCGAAGACGGGGCTGTACTCGATCCACTCGCCGGGCCGGCCGCGGCGCAGCGGCGAGCGCTGCTCGGCCACGCTGGGGCCCAGTTCTATGCCGAGCTGTTCGGCCGTCTTCGCGCGCTCCGGTGAGGGTGACAGGAACCAGGCCATGCCCACGGCGACGACGAAGACGACCGCCGTGGCCGCCATGCCCTGCCACAGGAAGATGGTCTCCGTCAGCGGGATCAGACCGCTGCCGCGCCCCTCCTTGATGACCTCCTGGACGGCGGGCGGGCTCGACGCGGCGCTGGCGACCTGGAGCGCCGCCGACCCGGACAGGCCCTGGGCCCAGACGGTGCCGAGTCCGAGGAAGGCCATCGCGCCCAGGGCCCGGTAGTCCACCCCCGTGACCCTGCGGGCGATCTCCTTGGCGAGGATCGCCGTGAAGATCAGGCTGAAGGCCCAGTTCAGGTAGGACGTCACCATCGCCACGGCGGCCGTGAACGCGACGGCCCCGCGCGGTGTCCGGGGTATGAGCGCGATCCTGCCGATCAGCCGGCCGACCGGGGGAGAGACCGCGACCGCGTATCCGGCGATAATGATCATCGCCATTTGCAGGGTGAAGGTGATCAGGGACCAGAATCCCTGGCCCCACGCGTCCACCAGCCCGTATCCGGTCGTCGCCGCCGGATCCGAGGGGGCGCCGTAGAGGCTCTCGCCGGTCGCGAGGCCGAGCGCGAAGACCGCGAAGGTGCCCACCAGTACGAAGCCCAGCGCGTCGGGCAGCCATCTCTCGGAGAAGGCCGTGAAGCGCAGCGCCATCCGTGCCGGCCAGGGTTCCCGGCCGGTCGTCATGTCCGGATCCGGCTCCTGTGGGGGTGCCGTGGTCATCGGGTGTCCTCACTGTCGGGTCAGCCTGTCGGGTCGGCTGACGGGGGAGGATCTTGGGCCCGGGGTGACCGGAACACAATGGAGTCGGACCACATAGCACCCGGCACTTTCATGGGGGTGCCCCACTTCCGGAGCGTTGTGGTGCGCACATCGGGAGCGTCGTGTGCGCCGCCGGGCTCAGTCGGCGTCCTTCTCGGCGATGACCGGGAAGCGTTTCGGGGCCAGTACGAGCAGTACGAGCAGGGCCAGCGCCGCCGCGACCGCCGCGCCCAGATAGACCCGGTCCACCGCCGCGTCCACCGCACGGCGCAGATACTCCGCGGCCTCGGCGGTGAGCGCGGCCGGGTTCTCCAGGGCGGTCGAGACCGAGTCCAGATCGCGGGGGAGTCCGGGGGAGGGCGGATCGGCGAGACGGGAGGCGAGCACGCTGTTGGCGACCGCGCCGAACACCGCGGCGCCCACGCTCTGTCCGACCTGGCGGCAGAAGAGGATGGACGCGGTCGCCGTCCCCCGCTCCGACCAGCCGACCGTCGCCTGCACCCCGATGATCAGCGGGAGCTGGAAGAGTCCGAGCGCGCCGCCGAGCAGCAGCATGATCAGCGCCGGCTGCCAGGGCTGCCCGGGGAACGGGAGCAGGGGGAAGGCGAGCAGGATCAGCAGCGCGAGGAAGATCCCGATGACGGCGGTCTGCCGGAAACCGACGCGGTTGTAGACGCGGTTGGACAGGGCGGCGCTGACCGGCCAGCTCAGGGTCATCGCGGAGAGTACGAAGCCGGCGGCGATCGGCCCGAGGCCGAGCACGGACTGCGCGTACGTCGGGAGGAAGACGGTCGGGGCGACCATCAGCAGTCCGAGTGCGCCGAGCGCCAGATTGACGGCCGCGATGGTACGGCGGCGCCAGACCCAGCCGGGGATGATCGGTTCCGCCGCTCGCCGTTCGATGACGACCGTGACGGCGGCGAGGACCGCGCTGCCGCCGAGGAAGGCGAAGGAGGGCGCGGAGAGCCAGGGCCAGGCGACGCCGCCCTGCACGAGCGCGGTGAGCAGGAGCGCGCCGGTGGCGAAGACGGCGAGCGCGCCCGCCCAGTCGACCCGGTGCCGGAGCGCGGTGCCGGTGCGCGCCGCCGGGGACGCCGCTGCCGTACGGCCCGGTTCGCGCAGGTACTTGACTATCAGCCAGAGCGCCACCGCGCCCACCGGCAGATTGACGAGGAAGATCCAGCGCCAGTCCGCGTATCCCGCGAGCAGTCCGCCGAGGGCCGGTCCCGCCACCGAGGAAGTGGCCCAGACCGTGGACAGCTTGGCCTGGATCCTGGGCCGTTCCTTGAGCGGGTAGAGATCGGCGGCGATGGTCTGCACCGTGCCCTGGAGCGCCCCGCCGCCGAGGCCCTGGACGACACGGAAGGCGATCAGGGAGGCCATGCTCCACGCGGTGGCGCAGAGCAGTGAGCCGACGAGGAAGAGGACGATGCCCGCGATCAGGACGGGCTTGCGGCCGAAGGTGTCGGAGAGCTTTCCGTACACCGGCAGGGTGACCGTCACGGCGAGCAGATAGCCGGAGAACAGCCAGGAGAAGACGGCGAATCCGCCGAGGTCGCCGACGATCTGCGGGACGGCCGTGGAGACGATGGTGCCGTCGAGCGCGGCGAGTGCCATGCCCAGCATCAGGGCGGCGACCACCGGCCCTCTGCCGCGCTCACGCGGCCGGGACGGCCCTTCTGCGGCCGGCGCCGACAGCGGTCCCGATGCCCGTCCGGACGTCGGTGCCGACGTCGGTGCCGACGTTGGTGCTGACATCGGTGCCGACAAGGGTCCGGACGGCGGCGGCCCTGACCGCGGAGTCGGGTTCGGCCCCGGCGGCGGACCGGCGTCCGCCGACGGGGCTTCGGGTATCGCTTCGGTACGTCCGGTGTCCTCGGTACTGTCGCCGGCGCCGCTCACGGGATCCCGATTCCTTCCCTATGCATGTATCTCGTCGGAAGACACCTTCTCACCCGTACCTCGCGCGGCGGGAGGGCGCGGCCCGTTCACCGGCCCGCGCCGGACCCCTGACCCGCCGTCCACGCCGTCTCCACCCAGGGGCTCCGTCCGCGGGTGGAGACCCTTAGGGGGTTCTCCTTACTTCTGTCCAGGGGCGGTTCGTCCCGGTGGAGGAGGAGAACTCCCGCCCCCTTTCCTTACCTTGGTCTTACGCCGCGGAGAGCGCGAGAGCGCGTGAGGGGGGCTCTCCGTAGCGCGGGGGTGGGGAAAACCTCAGGCGAAGACTGCGCTGAGCACCAGCGCGCCGGGGGCCCCGGAACCAACAGACTCGGAGCACGGGCTCACCGGGCACCGGTGAACCAATCGACCACATCGGCATGGCACCGCATTACCTGTCGATCGACCGACTTAGGAGACATACCGTGACAACGGCTGTAACGATCCCCAAGCACGGGGGCACGGGAGGGCGTACGGCCGTCGCGGCGCGAGCGCGGCAGGTCGTCAAGGCGTACGGCTCGGGCGAGACCCGGGTGGTCGCGCTGGACCATGTTGATGTGGACATCGCCCGCGGGCAGTTCACCGCGATCATGGGCCCGTCCGGATCCGGCAAGTCGACGCTGATGCACTGCCTCGCCGGTCTGGACACCGTGACCTCGGGCGAGATCCATCTCGACGAGACCGAGATCACCAAGCTGAAGGACAAGCACCTCACCCAGCTCCGCCGGGACCGGATCGGCTTCATCTTCCAGGCGTTCAATCTGCTGCCGACGCTCAACGCCCTGGAGAACATCACGCTGCCCATGGACATCGCCGGCCGCAAGCCGGACGGCCCGTGGCTCCAGCGGGTGGTGGAGACGGTGGGCCTCGCCGACCGGCTCAAGCACCGGCCGACCCAGCTCTCGGGCGGCCAGCAGCAGCGCGTCGCGGTGGCCAGGGCGCTCGCCGCCCGTCCCGAGATCATCTTCGGTGACGAGCCGACCGGGAATCTGGACTCGCGGGCCGGCGCCGAGGTGCTGGGCTTTCTGCGCAGGTCCGTCGACGAGCTGGGCCAGACGATCGTGATGGTCACCCATGACCCGGTGGCCGCCTCCTACGCGGACCGGGTGCTGTATCTCGCGGACGGCAGGATCGTCGACGAGATGTTCCGGCCGACCGCCGAGGCCGTGCTCGACCGTATGAAGGACTTCGACGCCCGGGGACGTACGTCATGACCGTCCTCAGAACCTCGACGCGCAACTTCCTCGCGCACAAGGGACGGATGGCGCTCTCCGCCGTCGCGGTCCTGCTCTCGGTCGCCTTCGTCTCGGGCACGCTCGTGTTCACGGACACGATGAACACGACATTCGACAAGCTCTTCGCCGCGACCTCCTCGGATGTCACGGTCAGCCCCAAGGCCGCCAAGGGCGGCGGCGAGATATCGCAGACCGGCAGGCCCGAGACGCTGCCCGCCTCCCTCGTGGAGAGCGTACGGAAGGCGGACGGCGTCAAGTCCGCCGAGGGCGCGGTCATGAGCATGAGCGTGACCGTCGTCGACTCCGCCGACAAGAACGTGGGCGCGACCAGCGGCGCTCCGACGATCGCCGGCAACTGGACGCGCAACGACCTCCGTTCGATGGAGATCACCTCGGGCCACGCCCCGCGCGGCCCCACCGACGTGATGGTCGACGCGGACACCGCGGAGAAGCACCATCTCGCGATCGGTGACGAGCTGCGCACCATCGCGGTCACCGGCGACTTCACGGCGAAGATCTCCGGGATCGCCACCTTCACCGTCACCAACCCGGGCGCGGCCGTCGTCTACTTCGACACCGCGACCTCCCAGCGTGAACTGCTCGGCGGCACCGGCCGGTTCACTCATATCAATGTCACCGCCGAGCCGGGTGTCGGCGACGATGTCCTCAAGCGGGACGTGGCCGCGGTGCTCGCCGGCGGGCCGTACAAGCTCCAGACGCAGCAGGAGGCCGCGGACGCCAACCGCGCGGACGTCGGCTCGTTCCTCGATGTGATGAAGTACGCGATGCTCGGCTTCGCCGGGATCGCCTTCCTCGTCGGGATCTTCCTGATCGTCAACACCTTCTCGATGCTGGTCGCCCAGCGGACCCGGGAAATCGGTCTGATGCGGGCGCTGGGCTCCAGCCGTAAGCAGGTCAACCGGTCGGTGCTGCTGGAGGCCGTGCTGCTCGGGATCATCGGCTCGGTCGCCGGGGTCGCCGCCGGGGTGGGGCTCGCGGTCGGGCTGATGAAGCTGATGGCCTCCATGGGGATGGAGCTGTCCACCCAGGATCTGACCGTGAAGTGGACGACCCCGGTGGTCGGGCTGGTGCTCGGCGTCGTGGTCACGGTCGTCTCGGCGTATGTGCCGGCCCGGCGCGCCGGGAAGATCTCCCCGATGGCCGCGCTGCGCGAGGCGGGTACGCCCGCCGACGGACGGGCCGGCTGGATCAGGGCGGGCGTCGGACTGGTGCTCACGGGGGCCGGCGCCGCCGCGCTGCTCGTCTCGACACGGGCCGAGGAGGCGGGCGAGGGCTCGCTCTTCCTCGGTGCGGGCGTGGTGTTCACGCTGATCGGGTTCGTCGTCATCGGTCCGCTGCTCGCGGGCGGAGTGGTCCGGGTGCTGAGCGCGTTCGTCCTGCGGATGTTCGGCCCGGTGGGACGGATGGCGGAGCGCAACGCGCTGCGCAACCCGCGGCGTACGGGGGCGACGGGCGCCGCCCTGATGATCGGGCTCGCGCTGGTGGCCTGTCTCTCGGTGGTGGGTTCCTCGATGGTCGCCTCGGCCACGGACGAGCTGGACAAGTCGGTCGGCGCGGACTTCATCGTCCAGTCGGACAACGGCCAGCCGATCATGCCGCAGGCCCAGGCGGCGCTGGAGAAGGCGCCGGACATCGAGCATGTCACCGAGTACAAGTGGGTCGACGTCAAGCTGACCTCCCCGGACGGGAAGACCGAAGAGGTGGGGCTGGCCGCCGCGGACCCGACGTACGCGCAGGACCTGCGCCGCGAGACCACCGCCGGTGATCTGTCCGGGGCGTACGGCAAGGACGCCATGTCGGTCGGCGACGCGTACGCCACGGAGCACGGGGTGAAGGTCGGCGACCAGATGTCGGTCGTCTTCCCGGGCGGGAGGACCGGAAAGCTGAAGGTCGCGGCGATCACCTCGGACGACACGAGCATCGACAAGGGCGCGATGTACGCCAACATCACGACCGTCGAGGAGTATGTCCCGGCCGACCGGATGCCCAAGAACATGATCATGTTCGCGGCGGCCGTGGACGGCAAGGAGAAGGAGGCGTACGCGGCCCTCAAGGACTCGCTCGCCGCCTATCCGCAGTACACCGTGCAGAACCAGACCGACTTCAAGCAGGACCTCAAGGACCAGATCGGGCAGCTCCTCAACATCGTCTACGGGCTGCTGGCTCTGGCGATCATCGTCGCGGTGCTGGGTGTGGTGAACACCCTGGCCCTGTCGGTGGTGGAGCGCACCCGTGAGATCGGTCTGCTGCGGGCGATCGGCCTCTCCCGCCGCCAGCTCCGCCGCATGATCCGCCTGGAGTCGGTGGTCATCGCCCTCTTCGGCGCCCTGCTCGGACTGGGCCTGGGCATGGGCTGGGGCACGGCGGCCCAGAAGCTGCTGGCCCTGGAGGGCCTCGGCGTCCTGGAGATCCCCTGGCCGACGATTCTGACGGTCTTCGTCGCCTCGGCCTTCGTGGGCCTCTTCGCGGCCCTGGTCCCGGCGTTCCGCGCGGGCCGGATGAACGTATTGAACGCGATCGCCACGGAATAGGGCGAGCGGGGACGATAAGGTGAACAGCACGGTCCCGGTGGGTGTCCTCCAACACCCACCGGGGCCATTGCCGTGCGGTACGGCCCCATGGATGTACCGCCCGGACGTATCGGTCTATCGATCCGCGGCGCCGGGATCGATCACCCAGCGCATGGCCTGCCCGGTGATCCCATGGATCATGTCGAAGTCGCCGTCGTAGTGCAGAACGGTCAGGCCACGCCGTTCCGCGACAGCGGCGATCAGTACGTCGGAGAGCGAGAGCGCCCGGTGGAAGCCCTGCCGCAGAGCCTCACGCTGGAGCCACAGGGCCCGGTCGTGCTCCTCGTCGTTGCAAGGGACGTAGTCGAAGCCGCGGAGGCTGAGGCGCATACGGGACGCGTCCTGCTTGGTGCGTGCGCTGTGGACCATCTCGTACTCGACGACCGCGCACGTGGCCAGAAGGCCACGCTCGTTCAGATCGTCCAGCACTTCCGCCACCTTTGGCTGTCCCCAGCGGGCGAGGGCCGATTTGTCCACAAGAAAGACGCTCACGCGGCGTTCTTCCGGTCCCTGGATCGGGTGCCGACCGGGCCGGTGTTCTCGATGATCTCGGTGAAGTCGAGTTCGCCCGACTTCACGGCGTCGGCGAACTCCTGACGCAGGCGCCGCCGTACGGCATCCTCCATGGCGGCGCGCACGGCTGCCGCTTTGGTCTTGGCGCCGTAGAGCCGCATGGCTTCCTCGACGATCTCGTCGTCGAGATCGATAACGGTACGGGACACGATTGCTCCCTCTGAGTGATGAGACCAAGAAATGATATCGCTACATGCTCTTTTTGCGACATCACTTGAGCGCGATCACTCGTTTGGCGGACGGGAGGAGTGAGCGTTGAGATCACGTCGGGCAGGGGAGCGGGCTTGCTACGCGAGTCGCCGTGTCCCGGTGGACGACGCGGTGGCGGCCGAGATCGCGCGGCACGAGTGGGAGACGTACATGTGCGGCTGCGGACGCTCGGCGAGCCATCTCGTTCCGACCTTGCGGGACGCGGCCGAGGGACATCCGGCCGCCTTTCACGCGCTGGACGACCACATCTTCATCCAGTCGAATCTTCAGCCTCCGGCCCCGGCGGTGTGCGCGGTGCTGATGGCCATGTGGTCCGCGAGCCCGCCACGTCCGGCAGTCCGCGAGGGGCTGCTGTGGACGCTCTCCGCCGTTCTCGGCTCGGAGGACGACACACTTCCGGAGGACCCTGGCCTGTACGGCGACCCCGGCCTGTACGGCGCGTGTGCCGCGCTCATTCGCCCAGGCCTTGATCTCGCGCGCCGTGAGCGGGCGGCGGATCCGGACTCCCCGGCCGCCGCGTACGCCGAGGACATCCTTGAGGTCCTGGGACAGGGCATGTGACCGCCCGCCGGTGTCCAGCGGCCGGGCATCGGTCTCAGGGTCGAGCGAGCCCCGTCGACCGGTCGACCCCCTGGCGACCGGTCGACGGCGCCTCGTGGGCCCCCGCCCACACCGTCCCGTCCCCCCGTGTCCGTGGGGCGTCGTACGCTGGAGAACCCCCGGCCCGTGCGACGTGTCGGGTCCTTCGCGTTGCCCACCGCCTGGATGGAACCCCTTCATGAGCCTGCACGGTCTGCTCGACGCCGTTGTACGTGATCCGGCGCTCGCGGAAGCGGTGAAGGCCGCCACCGCCGGTCACCGTACGCATGTCGACCTGGTCGGGCCGGCCGCCGCGCGGCCCTTCGCCGTGGCCGCGCTGGCGCGCGAGACCGGGCGGACCGTGCTGGCCGTGACCGCCACCGGGCGGGAGGCGGAGGATCTCGCGGCGGCCCTGCGGTCCCTGCTGGACCCGGACACCGTCGTGGAGTACCCCTCCTGGGAGACGCTGCCGCACGAGCGGCTCTCCCCGCGCTCCGACACCGTGGGCCGCCGGCTCGCCGTGCTGCGCCGGCTCGCGCACCCCGCGAAGGACGACCCGACGGCCGGCCCGGTCAGCGTGGTGGTCTCGCCCGTACGGTCGGTGCTCCAGCCGCAGGTCAAGGGGCTCGGCGAGCTGGTACCCGTGGCACTGCGCTCCGGGCAGAGCGCGGATCTGAACGAGGTGACGGAGGCACTGGCGGCAGCCGCGTACGCCCGTGTCGAGCTGGTCGAGAAGCGCGGCGAGTTCGCGGTGCGCGGCGGCATCCTGGATGTCTTCCCGCCCACCGAGGAGCACCCCTTGCGGGTGGAGTTCTGGGGCGACGACGTCGAGGAGATCCGCTACTTCAAGGTCGCCGACCAGCGCTCCCTGGAGGTCGCCGAGCACGGACTGTGGGCGCCGCCCTGCCGTGAGCTGCTGCTCACACCGCGGGTACGGGAGCGGGCCGCCGCGCTCGCCGAGGAGCACCCCGAGCTGGGCGAGCTGCTCGGCAAGATCGCGGAGGGGATCGCGGTCGAGGGCATGGAGTCCCTCGCGCCCGTCCTCGTGGACGACATGGAGCTGCTCCTCGACGTACTGCCGGCGGGCGCGATGACCCTGGTCTGCGATCCCGAGCGGGTCAGGACCAGGGCCGCGGACCTGGTGGCGACCAGCCAGGAGTTCCTCCAGGCGTCCTGGGCCGCCACCGCGGGCGGCGGCGAGGCCCCCATCGATGTCGGCGCGGCCTCCCTGTGGGGCATCGCGGACGTCCGGGAGCGGGCGCGCGAGCTGGGCATGATGTGGTGGTCCGTCTCCCCGTTCGCCGTCGACGAGGAGCTGGAGTACGCGACGGGGGACGGGGAGACCATCACGCTCGGGATGCGCGCTCCCGAGACGTACCGCGGCGACACCGCCCGCGCCCTCGCCGACACCAAGGGCTGGCTCGCCGAAGGCTGGCGCACGGTGTTCGTCACGGAGGGGCACGGCACGGCCTCCCGTACGGTCGAGGTGCTGAGCGGCGAGGGCATCCCGGCCCGGCTCGACACCCCCGGCACGCGCGGCACACGCGGGCTGACCGACATCACACCGTCCGTCGTCCATGTCGCCTGCGGCTCGATCGACTACGGATTCGTCGATCCGGACCTCAGACTGGCCGTGCTCACCGAGACCGATCTCTCCGGCCAGAAGGCGGCCGGCAAGGACGGCGCCCGGATGCCGGCCAAGCGCCGCAAGACCATCGACCCGCTCACCCTGGAGGCGGGCGACTACATCGTGCACGAGCAGCACGGCGTGGGCCGCTATGTGGAGATGGTGCAGCGCACGGTGCAGGGCGCGACCCGCGAGTATCTGCTCGTCGAGTACGCCCCGGCCAAGCGCGGCCAGCCGGGCGACCGCCTCTACATCCCCACCGACCAGCTCGAACAGGTCACGAAGTACGTCGGCGGCGAGGCCCCGACGCT
Source organism: Streptomyces sp. NPDC055025 (assembly GCF_053608565.1). NCBI lineage: Bacteria > Bacillati > Actinomycetota > Actinomycetes > Kitasatosporales > Streptomycetaceae > Streptomyces > Streptomyces sp. NPDC055025. Next base: position 169,273 of record NZ_JBSGVS010000003.1, on the reverse strand, counting down.
GCACCGCCTCGGCGGTGCGGACTGGACGAAGACCAAGCAGCGCGCCAAGAAGGCCGTCAAGGAGATCGCCGCCGATCTGATCAAGCTCTACTCGGCGCGGATGGCGGCCCCCGGCCATGCCTTCGGCCCCGACACGCCCTGGCAGCGGGAGCTGGAGGACGCCTTCCCCTATGTGGAGACGCCCGACCAGCTCTCCACCATCGCCGAGGTCAAGGAGGACATGGAGAAGACGGTCCCGATGGACCGGCTGATCTGCGGCGACGTCGGCTACGGCAAGACGGAGATCGCCGTGCGGGCGGCCTTCAAGGCGGTCCAGGACGGCAAGCAGGTCGCGGTCCTGGTGCCGACGACGCTGCTGGTGCAGCAGCACTTCGGTACGTTCTCCGAGCGGTACGCGCAGTTCCCCGTCTCCGTGAAGGCGCTGTCCCGCTTCCAGTCCGACGCGGAGGCGAAGGCCACGCTCCAGGGGCTGCGGGAGGGCGCGGTCGACGTCGTCATCGGGACGCACCGGCTCTTCTCGTCCGAGACCAAGTTCAAGGATCTGGGCCTGGTCATCGTGGACGAGGAGCAGCGCTTCGGCGTGGAGCACAAGGAGCAGCTCAAGAAGCTCCGCGCCAATGTCGATGTGCTCACCATGTCCGCGACACCCATTCCCCGTACGTTGGAGATGGCTGTCACCGGTATCCGCGAGATGTCGACGATCACGACCCCGCCGGAGGAGCGGCATCCGGTGCTGACGTTCGTCGGACCGTACGAGGAGAAGCAGATCGGCGCGGCCGTGCGGCGCGAGCTGCTGCGAGAAGGGCAGGTCTTCTACATCCACAACCGGGTGGAGTCGATCGACCGGGCCGCGGCCCGGCTGCGCGAGATCGTGCCGGAGGCGCGGATCGCGACGGCGCACGGGCAGATGGGCGAGAGCGCGCTGGAGCAGGTGGTGGTGGACTTCTGGGAGAAGAGGTTCGACGTCCTGGTCTCCACGACGATCGTCGAGTCCGGTATCGACATCTCGAACGCCAACACCCTGATCGTGGAGCGCGGTGACAACTTCGGGCTCTCGCAGCTCCATCAGCTCCGGGGCCGGGTCGGCCGCGGGCGGGAGCGCGGATACTCGTACTTCCTGTATCCGCCGGAGAAGCCGCTGACCGAGACCGCGCACGAGCGGCTCGCGACGATCGCCCAGCACACGGAGATGGGCGCGGGCATGTATGTCGCCATGAAGGACCTGGAGATCCGCGGCGCGGGCAATCTCCTCGGCGGCGAGCAGTCCGGCCATATCGCGGGCGTCGGCTTCGACCTGTACGTACGGATGGTGGGCGAGGCGGTCGCCGACTACCGGGCGTCCCTGGACGGCGGGGTGGAGGAGGAGCCGCCGCTGGAGGTCAAGATCGAGCTCCCGGTCGACGCGCACGTCCCGCACGACTACGCGCCGGGCGAGCGGCTGAGGCTCCAGGCGTACCGGGCGATCGCCTCCGCCAACACGGAGGCGGACATCACGGCCGTCCGCGAGGAGCTGACCGACCGCTACGGCAAGCTCCCGGAGCCGGTGGAGAACCTGCTGCTCGTCGCGGGTCTGCGGATGCTCGCGCGGGCGTGCGGCGTCGGCGAGATCGTGCTCCAGGGCCCGAACATCCGCTTCGCCCCGGTGGAGCTGAGGGAGTCGCAGGAGCTCCGCCTGAAGCGGCTGCACCCCCGCACGGTCATCAAACCGGCCGTCCACCAGATCCTGGTCCCCCGCCCGACCACGGGCAAGATCGGCGGAAAGCCGGTGGTGGGCCGCGAACTGCTGGCGTGGACGGGCGAGTTCCTCACCACGATCCTGGGCTCCTAGCACCGCTTCCGGTACGGGTCCCAGCACCGCTTCCGGTACGGGCGCGCGCGGCGGTCGGCCGTCGCGGTGCGCACCCCGTACCGGGGGCGGAGGCAACATTCCACCCCTCGTCGCCTTCTCGACACCTTCAGTTTGCCGTGACCGCCTTGAGTGCCAGGATCCCGTTCAGTGGGGCAACGGCTGAATCACCGGGGCGTACACGCTTGCTCTCTGTGCCCCGTCGAGTTGCCTCGACCGCACCAGATGGGCAACAGAACATATGAAGCAGGTCGAAACGACCACGGACGAGCGTCACATACCGCAGCCCCTGATGGTCGACGCCGGCAGCCTCGCCGCCGAACGGGAGCGGTCCGACGGGACCTCGGGACCCGCGGGGCCCGCGGCGTCACCGGCCGGGCGGCGCGGGACGAGGCTCTATGTGATCGACGGGCTGCGCCTTGTGGCGGCCCTGTTGGTGGTGCTGCACCACTATGTGGGCACGGCCCGCGCCGATCGGCCCGACAACCTCATCTGGGGCCGCCCGGTCTCGGAGATCTTCCCGGATCTCTCCGCGGTCGCCGCGTACGGCTGGCTGGGCGTCGAACTCTTCTTCGTCATCAGCGGTTTCGTGATCTGCATGTCGTCGTGGGGGCGGCGGCCGAGGGACTTCTTCGTCTCCCGGGTGATCCGCCTCTACCCGGCCTACTGGTTCGCGGTGCTGTTCACCACGGCGGTCCTGACCGCCCTTCCCGCCGTTTTCGCGCCGCTGAAGCCCACGCAGTGGATGCTCAACCTGTCCATGCTCCAGAAGGGCATGGGGGTGCCGGACGTCGACGGTGTCTACTGGACGCTCTGGTCCGAACTCCGCTTCTATCTGATCTTCCTGCTGGTGGTGGCCACCGGCCTGACCTACCGCAAGGTGGTCGTCTTCTGCTGTGTCTGGGGCGCCACCGCGGTGCTCGCCGGGAAGTCCGGGATCCCTCTGCTGGTCACGCTCGCCAACCCCGACGCCGCGTGGTTCTTCATCGCCGGACTGGCCCTGTATCTGATGCACCGCTTCGGCCAGGATCTGCTGCTGTGGTGCATCCTGGGCATGTCCTGGCTGATGTCGCAGAACGAGATCCTGCGCCGGGTCCGATTCGAGGACGTGTCGACCTGGAAGGGCTCGCTGATCCTCTACACGCTCTTCCTGATCTTCATGGCGGGCGTCGCGCTGGGCCTGACCGACAGGATCCGGTGGAAGTGGCTGACCACGGCGGGCGCCCTGACGTATCCGCTCTATCTGATGCACTACGCGGCCGGCGTCGCGGTGATCCACCACCTGCGCGACCGCGTCGACGCGCGGCTGCTGGTGGCCGGGCTGATCGTCGGGATGCTGGTGCTGAGCTGGCTCGTCCACCGGTTCGTCGAGCGGCCCTTGTCCAAGTTCCTGAAGAAGGGACTGACCGGAGCGTTCTCCCGGCTGGGCACCCCACCCGAGCGCGCCACCCGGGGCTGAGCCGCGCGCCGGTACGAACCGGGGCGGAGCCGCGGACGACCGCCGTACCGGGTGCCGGTGTCCATGAGACGGTGTCTCCTGCGGATCAGGCGGATCGGGTGATCTGGCGGATCAGGCGGATCGGGCCGGAACTGCCTGCCCGGCGGAGCCGGTTGGCAGGAAGGCGGGCGAAGTGGGGGGTCGCGGAGTGCGTGCGTCTCGTGGACGGGCGGTCGGCGGTGTCGTGCTGGTGCTCGGGATGGTGCTGGCGGGCTGCGACGGGCAGCTGGGAGTGGACCCGTCGGCCACGGCCACCTCGGCACCGGGGGCACCGGGCGGCGGGAGCGGGGCCGGGCCGCTCGGGAATCCGGACGGTACGGAGCCGGGGCTCGCGCCGGTCGTGTCCGAGTCCGACCGGCGGACCGCGCGGCAGCTCATCGAGACCGTGCGCACCGCCGGGCGCGGCCCCAGGACGGGGTACGAGCGGGACAAGTTCGGCTACGCCTGGATGGACACGGCGGACGGGGTGCCCCTGGCGCGGAACGGCTGCGACACCAGGAACGACCTCCTGGCCAGGGACGGACAGGAGGTCCGTCTCCGCTCCGGGTCCGACTGCGTCGTGGTGTCGATGACGCTGAGCGACCCGTACACCGGCAAGGACATCGACTGGAAGAAGCAGAAGGCGACGGCCGTCCAGATAGACCACATGGTGCCGCTCTCGTACGCCTGGCAGCTGGGCGCCGCCCGGTGGAACGAGGAGAAGCGCGAGCGGCTCGCCAACGATCCGCTCAATCTGCTTCCGGTGGACGGTCCGGCCAACAGCTCCAAGGGCGACTCCGGTCCGGCGTCCTGGCTGCCTCCGGACAGAAAGATCCGGTGTGCCTACGCGGTGCGGTTCGCGCAGGTGGCGCTCAAGTACGAACTGCCCGTCACGGCCCCGGACAAGAGGACCATGCTCGCGCAGTGCGGCGGCTGACCGCTTGCTGACGCCGGGCTGACCGCCGACCGGCTGACCCGTCGGCAGCGGGGGAGGCCGAAGGGGAGTTGGGGGCATGCCGAGAGGGGGAGGCCACTCCCCTGTGGTGGCCTCCCCCCTCGTCCCCCTCCCCCGTACGACGAGCCGGTGTGTCAGCCGCCGATGCCGTCCAGGTCCACGATGTCCTTGTCGGCGGGGACCTTGGCGGGGACGGGCTTGTCGAAGTCCGTGAAGATCATGGTGCCCGCGTCCTTGCCCTTGACGACGATCTTCAGCAGATACGGCTCGCCCTCGGTGGCGACGTACATGGTGTAGTCGGACGTGCCGTCGGTCTCGGTGAGCGTGATCGCCTGCTGCCCGTCCACAGTGCTGAGCGGTCCCTTGCGCGCGAAACTGTCGCCGTTCTCGAATTCGCCGAGCAGCTCGTCGAGATCGCAGAAACCCACGAAGTCCTTGGCGTCCGGGGCCTTGGCGTCGGTCTTCACCCAGCGGTCGGCCAGCATGTCGACCACGGCGTCGGTCTCCGCCTTGGGCTGTCCCTTGCCCTGGGCCCGCAGCATCTTCTCGTCGAACTTCATATAGACGGTCGGGCCGAGCTTGGACACCGTCGCGGTGCCCTCGCCGTTCATCGACATCGTGCCCGCGCAGTCGCCCTTCCTGTTGAGGGCCATGTCGGTGAGGACGGTCCCCGTGTCCTCCTTCGTATCGGCATGGAGGGTCAGGGAGGAGGCGGCGCGGATGGCGGTGAAGGATTTCTCGACGATCTCGGGGCCCGAGAGATCCGCGAACGGCTCGGGCTTCCCGCTCGGGCGGTCGCTCCCCTCGGACGTGGAAGCGCCGGACTTCTTCGTGCCGGGGTCCTTGCCGTCCGAGCCCGTCGCTCCGCAGGCCGGGAGCGTCAGGACGGCGACGGTGCAGAGGGCGGCGAGGGCGCCACGACGGATTCGGGGAGCGGTGGTGACAGTCATAACGGTTCTCCGGTAGCTGCGACGAGCTGTGATCTGGCGACGAGCTGTGGTCTGGCGGAAGCGGGTAGCGGGCGCGGGCCGAGGGGAAGCGGGCGCGGACCGAGGGGGAGGGGGCTCAGAGCTTCAGGTCCCACTGGGACGAGTCGTGCAGAATGCCGGGGCTGACCTCGACCGTGAGCGTCTTGGCGGCGGCCGGTGTGTCGAACGCGAACAGGACCGTGGCCTTCTTGCCGGGCAGGACCGTGCCGCTGAAACCGATCCCGGTGGCGTCGTCGTAGATCGGCTCCGCGTCGACACCGTTCTCACCGGCCCGCGCCGTGACGGTCGCCAGTCCGGCGTCGAACTTCTTCTCGCCGGCGTTCTCGATCACCACCGTCACCTTGTAGGCCTTGTTGCCCTTGGTGTGGCCGACCGCGTACTCACCGGGTGTGTAGGCGCTGGGCTCCGAGACCGTGACGGTCAGATCGTCGTCGTAGACGGCGGAGTCGCCGCCCCCGAGCGTCTTGCCCTTGGCCCCGTCCTTCGCCTCGCCCGCCCCGGCGGCCGTGCCGTCGCCCGCGCCGTCGCCCTTCTTGCCGTCCGTACCGCCCGCGGTCTTGGGGGCGGCGCCGACCGAGGACGTCGCCTCGTCCAGTTCCTTCACCGCGTCACCCACGATCTTGAAGGTGAGGAACGCGCCGACCACCGCGAGGACCAGGGCGAGCAGACCGAGGACGACACCCGAGGTGGCCACCCCTCTGTTCGTCGCCTCGCCGCGTCTGGCCCTGCCCCGTCCGGCCAGCCCGAGGATCAGCCCGATCAGACCGAGGAGACCCGCCAGCCAGAAGAGGAACGGGATCACACCCGCGACGGCACCGATGATCCCGAGGACCAGCGAGGCGATGCCGAGACCGTTACGGGCGGCCACGGGAGCGCCGTGTCCCGGCGGTACCGGGGCCTGCGGATACGGCGACGCCTGCGGGTGCTGCGGGTACTGCTGCGAATCCTGCGAGGACTGCGACATGGGTTGCCTCCGGGTGCGGCGGGGTGAGGTACGGCGAGGTGGAGTACGGCGCCATCAGGTGCGTGGCGATGTGAAACGCGGCGAACCGGCACACGAGTGTGATCGGAACTTCGGTGCCCTCCTGTGTAGCGATGCGTCAATAACAGCAGAGCCTGTGAATCGAGTCAACACTGTTCACGGTGCTTGGGTCGGTCTACGCTGTGAATCGGATCGTCCGTCTACGCCGCCGCTATGCTCAGCGCTCAGCAGGACCACAGCGGAGCCGCAGGGTGAGGGAGGCAGCCAGGTGCCGGAGAACGCAGCAGAGGTGACGGCCGCGGGAATCGCCCGGCTCGCGGGGGTGGGACGCGCCGCCGTGAGCAACTGGCGCCGTCGGCACGCCGACTTCCCCCAGCCCGTCGGCGGCACCGAGACCAGCCCGTCCTTCGCCTTGAGCCAGGTCGAGCGGTGGCTGCGCGACCAGGGGAAACTCGCCGAGGTGCCGCTGCGTGAACGGGTCTGGCAGGAGCTGGCGAGCGACAGTGCCACCGCCGCCACCGCGCTTGTCCGCGCCGGCTGCGTCCTGCTGCTCGTACAGGACAGGCCGGCCCTGTGGCGGCAGCTGGCCGCCGCCCCGGACGCCCAGCTCGCGGAACTGCTGCCGGTGGTGCTCGGAGAGGTGCTCGCCCCGCACTTCGGCGCGCCGGTGGAGAGCGCCGTTCACCCCCCGGGCCCGCGTGAACTGCTTCCTTCCGTCCCGCTGTTGCGGGGCGTCGCCGAACTGGCGGCGGAGCTGGGTCCCCGTGACACCTTCGAGTTCCTGCTCGGCCGCCATCTCGACGCCAATCCGCGCCAGTACACGCCGACCCCGCCCGAAGCCGCCGCGCTGATGGCCGCGCTGGCGGCCCCGTCCGCCCCGGCCCCCTCCGATCCGGGCCCGGCCCCGTCCGCACCGGCTCCCTCCGCCGAGAACGTGACCGTCCTCGACCCCGCCTGCGGCACCGGCACGCTGCTGTGCGCCGTACCGCACCCGGCCGTCCTGTACGCCCAGGACGCCGCCCCCGAACTGGCCGCGCTCGCCGGACTGCGTCTCGCCCTCCACGCGGGCGCCACAGGCGCCACAGGCAGCGCAGGCGGAACAGGCAGCGCAGGCGGCACGGGGCACTCCGACCGTACGGATCACGCGGGCCGTACGGGTCACAGGGACGCCGAGGTCCGGGCGCGCGCCGGGGACACACTGCGCGCCGACGCCTTCCCCCGGCTCGCCGTCGACATCGTGCTCTGCCACCCGCCGTTCAACGAGCGCAACTGGGGCCATGACGAACTGGCCTACGATCCGCGCTGGGAGTACGGATTCCCGGCCCGCACGGAATCCGAACTGGCCTGGGCCCAGCACGCGCTGGCCCGGCTGCGCCCCGGCGGCACCGCCGTCCTGCTGATGCCGCCCGCTGTCGCGTCCCGCCGCTCCGGCCGTCGTGTCCGCGCCGATCTGCTGCGCCGCGGTGCCCTGCGCGCCGTGGTCGCCCTGCCCGCCGGAGCCGCGCCTCCCTATGGCATTCCGCTCCATCTCTGGGTCCTGCGCAAGCCCGTCGCGGGCGAACGCCCTTCCCCCGAGCTGCTGTTGGTCGACACCGCCGAACTCTCCGCGGCGGGCGGCCGGGACTCGGGCGGCGGCCGGGACAACGTCGACTGGACGACCGTCCACACCACCGTGCTCGACGCCTGGCACCCCTTCGACCGGCTGGGCACGGCCGAGGAGAGACCAGGTGTCAGCCGGGCGGTGCCGGTCGTCGAACTCCTCGACGACGACGTGGATCTGACCCCCGCCCGCCATCTCCCGCTCCCGGCCGCCGCGGGCGGTACGGCCGAACTGGCCCTCGTACGCGAGCGGCTGGCCGACACGCTCCGGCTGACGGCCGAACTCACCCCGCGGCCCCACGGCCGTGATGCCCATGACTCCCGCGATGCCCGCGACGCCCGCGGTGCCCGGCCGTCCGGAGCTGCGGAACCGGCCGCGCCCCTCCACCGGCCCACCACCACCGTCGGTGAACTCGCCCGCGCCGGCGCCCTCGTGCTGTACGCCGGAGGTTCGGGCGCCACCGCCGATGTCACGGCCGTCCCGGTGCTCACCGAGCACGACGTGCTCGCGGGCCGCGCCCCCTCCGGCGTACTTCCCGAGGGAGTGGCCGCCGAGGAGGCCGTACGGATCCAGGAGGGCGATGTGGTCGTACCCGTCCTCGGCGGCGGCGCGGTCGCCCGGGTCGTGGACGCCGCACTGGCGGGCGCGGCGCTCGGCCGCAACCTCCAGCTCCTGCGGCCCGACCCGGCCGCCCTCGACCCGTGGTTCCTGGCCGGATTCCTGCGCGGCACCGCCAACGCCCGCCGGGCCAGCAGCTATGCCTCCACCGCGACCCGGCTCGATGTGCGCAGGCTCCAGCTTCCCCGGCTGCCGCTCGCCGACCAGCGCCGGTACGGTGAACACTTCCGCGCGCTGGCCGCGTTCGAGGACGCGCTGAGGCTGGCGGGACAGCTGGGGGAGCAGCTCGTACAGGGGCTGTACGACGGTCTGGCGGACGGCAGCGTTCCGATGTGATCAGCTCGACAACGGTTCGGCGCAACCCGTAACCCGTTGTCCGTGTCGGTGTATACGCTCGGATCCGTATTCCTATGCGAGCCCAGTCCACCAGGCACCCAGGAGCAGTCATGTTCGGCCCCGGCTTCGCGCCGACGCCCCCGCGGCGACCGCACACCGCCGTGCTCATCCTCCTGCGGGTGCTGTTCGTGGCTCTCACGGTGCTGAGCTTCGGTTTTCTGAGCTGGGCGGCGATGCTGAGGATCGCGGTCGTGCGCAAGCGCCCGGTCGACTGGGTGCTGTTCTGCGCCACCGTGGTGGTGGCCTTCGGCTCGTTGATGTACATCGGTACGGGCCAGACGGAGGAACCGCGTTCCTCGGACATGGCCCTGCTGATCGTCCTCGTCCTGATGGCGGTCGGGATCACGACGTACTTCCTGGTCTTCGACATCAGGCACTTCTCCCGTGAGCGCCGGGCGGCGGCGGTCGCGTACGGGCCGTCGCCCGTGTCGCCGTCGCCCGTGTCGTCGACGCCGGTGCCGCAGCCGTACGGTTACGCCTATCCGCCCCCGTACGCCGTGCCGGCCCAGCCGCAGCCCCACCTCCAGCCCCCGATACGCCCGCAGTCGGCGCCGTCGCAGACTCCGCCCCGTATCGACCAGGTCCGCGCCGAGCTGGACGAGTTGAGCGACATCCTGCGCAAGGGGCAGGAAGGCCAGGAGGGCCGGGAAGGCCGGAACGACCGGTGAACGGACGTGTCATCGCCGGTCGTTACGAGCTGTCCACGCTCATCGGCCAGGGCGGAATGGGCCAGGTCTGGACGGGGTACGACCAGCGGCTCGACCGCCGGGTCGCGGTGAAGCTGCTCCGTCCCGACCGGATGGCCGCCGCGACGGCCGCCGAGGAGATGCGGCGGCGCTTCGTGCGCGAATGCCGGGTCACCGCCCGGGTCGACCATCCCGGGCTGGTCACCGTCCATGACGCGGGCAGCGACGACGAGGACCTCTATCTCGTCATGCAGTACGTCGAGGGCGCGGACCTCGCCGACCATCTCGCGGAGCACGATCCCTACCCCTGGCCCTGGGCGGCCTCGGTCGCCGCCCAGCTCTGTGCCGTACTGGCCGCCGTGCACGCCGTGCCGATCGTCCACCGCGACCTCAAGCCGCGCAATGTGATGGTCAGACCGGACGGCACGGTCACCGTCCTGGACCTGGGCGTCGCCTCCGTCATCGACAGCGACACCACCCGGCTCACCCACACCGGCTCGCCCATCGGCAGTCCCGCCTATATGGCCCCCGAGCAGGCCATGGGCGGCGCGGTCGGCCCGTACACCGATCTGTACGCACTCGGCGTGCTCCTCCATGAACTCCTCAGCGGGGGCGTCCCGTTCGCGGGCACCACCGCCCTCGGGGTGCTGCACCGCCATCTCTACGAGGCGCCGCTGCCGGTCCGCAGGATCAGACCCGAGATACCCGAGGCGCTGGAGGCGCTCGTACTGCGGCTGCTCGCCAAGGATCCGCAGCACCGGCCGACCGGGGCGCAGGAGGTGTACGAACAGCTCATCCCACTGCTGCCACTGCGCCACGGCTCGACGACGGGACCGCTCGATCCGACCCGCCCCTTTCTGCGGCCGCACGCCCCCTGGCCGGACCGTGTCAGCACACCGCCGACCGCGCCCGCGCCGCGCAGGCCTCCGGTCCCGGCGCGGCGGCCCGACATCGCCGCCGCGGTCGACGAGGTCAAACGGCTGCTCGGCGAGGGAAGCATCGCGCAGGCCGTGGACATCCTCGGCGACATCCTCCCGGCGGCGGCCGAGGAGCACGGCGAGCACTCCCCGGTCGTCCGTATCCTGCGCAAGCAGTACGCCTCGACGCTGATGGACGACGGCCAGTACCGCCGCGCGCTCCCCGAGCTGCGCAGACTCGCCGACGACCGTACGGCGGAGGCCGGCCCCGGCGATCCGCAGACGCTCCAGTTCCGTTACGACGCCGCGCAGTGTCTGGAGCAGCTCGGCGAGGCGTCCGCCGCGCTGGCCGAGTACCGCGCGGTCCTTCCGTACTACGAGAGCGGGCAGCCGGGCGCCGCCACCGACCCGGGCCGTGCCTTCGACATCCGGCACCGCGTCGCCAATCTGCTGCTCGCGGTGGGCGATCACACGGCGGCCCGGCAGCAGTTGCAGAATCTGCTCTGGGACACCGAGCGCGCCTACGGCGCCTATCACGCGCTCCCGTTGGAACTGCGGCGCACGCTGGAGCGCCAGCAGAAGTTCCGGGCGTAGGGCGGCGTCGGCCCAAGTACGGGCGGGGCCCCGGGCGTTGAACACCCGGGGCCCTTGACACCACCCATGACGATCGACGGGAGAAGGCCGACCGGAGAAGACCGACCCGACAGGACCGACCGGACAGGACCCAGCGGCCCTGGAGACTAGCGTCCCTGGAGCGACTTGACGTTGTTGCCGAACGTCCAGCCCTTCGAGCCGTCCCAGTTGACCGACCAGGTCATCAGACCCTTCAGGGCGCCGTTGTACCGGGTCCACGCCTGCGAGACGAGGTTCGGCGCCATATAGCCGCCCCCGGCGCCTGTCTGCGCCGGCAGCCCCGGGACCTGCTTGTCGTAGGGGACCTTGATCGTGGTGCCCTGGATGACCAGGCCCCTGTTCAGGCAGTCCGTCTGCGCGGTGAAGCCCGCGACCGTGCCGGCGGAGTACGAGTCGCCCGAGCAGCCGTACATGCTGCCGTTGTAGTACTGCATGTTCAGCCACCAGAGGCGGCCGTTGTCCGCGTACTTCTTCACGATGGGCAGATACGCGCCCCAGATCGAGCCGTACGCCACGCTGCCCCCGGTGACATACGCCGTCTCGGGCGCCATCGTCAGGCCGAAGTTCGAGGGCATCTGGGCGAGTACGCCGTCGATGATGCGGATGAGATTGGCCTGCGAGGGCGACAGTGTGGTGATGCTGCCGCTGCCGACGAGGCCGGTCTCGATGTCGATGTCGATCCCGTCGAAGTTGTACTTCTTCAGGATGGGCACCACCGTCGCCACGAACCGGTCGGCGACCGCGCTCGAACTGAGGTCGATACCGGCCGTGGCACCGCCGATCGACAGCAGTGTCGTGAGCCCGGAGGCCTTCGCCTGGCACATCTCGGCCGGGGTCGCGACCTTCACCGTCGAGTCCATCCCGTCCTCCCAGAGGACGGTGCCGTCCGAGCGGATGACCGGGAACGCCGCGTTGATCACGTTGTAGCCGTGCTCACGGATACGGCTGTCGGTGATCGGGATCCAGCCGAGCGGCGGATGCACACCGTTGGCGGCGCCGTCCCAGTTCTCCCAGTACCCCTGGAGCACCTTGCCCGTGGGCTTCGACTTGACCGCGCAGGTGACGTCCTGCGCCGCGCCCACCGCACGGGGCGCGCCGGGGGCCGCGGCGATCAGCCCTTGCAGAACGAAGGCCAGGGCGAGACCGGCCCCCAGCAGCCGCACTGTCCGGAGCCGTGCCGTCCGGAGCCGCACTGTCCGGAGCCGTGCCGTTCGAAGCCGTGCCGTTCGAAGCCGTGATGTCCGAGGTGGTGCGGTCCGAGGCCGTACCGTCCGAGCGATCATGCTGTGCTCCCTTCGCGCCCCTGGCCCGCCGGGATTGTGGGGGGACCCGGAGACATACGCGGTGCGATGCGACGCGCTCAACGTAAAGTTGGTCCAGACCATTCGTCAATGGGTCCGGACCGATGCGAGCTGTCGGGTGCACGTCAGGCGGCGTCCGGGCAATCCGGCTGTGCCACACTCCAGAGGGCCGGTCGACGAGTACACCGGCCGCATCCAGTCAGGGAGAGCCGGTACAAGATGACGGTTCGCGGCCAGCTAGTCAGATTCGCCATGGTGGGCGTGGTGAACACCGGCACGTACTACGCCTGCTATCTGGTGCTGCTGAACCGGCTCACCTATGTCGTCTCGCACGTCCTGGCGTTTCTGCTGAGCATGACCGGCTCCTTCTTCCTCAACAGCCGATTCACCTACCGGACGCGCCCCACCTGGCGGAAGTTCCTGCTCTTCCCGCTCACCAACGCCGCGAACTTCGTGATCACCACGACCGGGGTCTATCTGCTCGTGGACATGCTGCATCTCAGCAGCCGCTACGCCCCGCTGTTCGCCGCGGCGACGGCCGTACCGGTCACCTTCGTGGTCTCCCGTACGATCATGCTCCGCCCGGACCGGGCCCGTACGGCGGACACCCGGCGGAGCGCCGACCGCGGTCCGGCGGCCGGCACTCCTTGCGACGCGCATCTCGGCGGGTCGTCCGAGGGCTGTCTCAGCGCGTCGGGGGAGCCGACGGCGAACGGCCTCTGAAGGCGGCGGCCTCGGCCCGGACTTGGCGCGTACCCGGACCGAGCGTCCGGGTACGCGGTGCCGTTTCCCGTCTCCCGAGGCGCGGTCGGCCGACGGGCGGTCGGCGGTCGGCGGTAAGGCGGCGGTCAGGCGGCGGTCAGGCGTGGGCCCGGCTCCGTACCCGGTCCGCCTGCCGCTTCATCGTGCGCTTCAGACGCGGCCCGAACGGCTTCTCCACCAGCCGGTGGATCAGCCAGGCGAGCGTCAGCATCAGCAGGACCGTGGCCACGAGGGTCAGCCTCGGCTCCAGGCCGAAGTGGCGGTGCAGAACACTGATCGTGAACCAGCCGATGTGTTCGTGGACCAGATAGAAGGGGTACGTGAGCACGCCCGCGAACGTCAGCCAGCGCCAGTTCGCCCAGCGCAGCCAGCCCAGGGCCACGGCCGCGACCGCCGCGAAGGCGACGGTGACGATCAGCAGGATGACGTGCGGGGAGCGCGGCTGGAAGACATCGGTCGCCTCGGGGTTCCACAGCCCGATCGTCGCGTAGCGCTGGCCGAGCAGCCAGCTCACGCCGACGATGCCCCAGAGCAGCAGATCGCTGCCGTACCGGTGGATCAGATAGAGCGCGAGTCCGCCGACGAAGAACGGCGCGTAGTCCGGCATCACGATCTCGTTGGTGAGCGGGAGGTCGCCGACCCGGGCCACCACCCCCGCCACCGTCCACAGGCAGCAGAAGATCACGACCCTGCGGTACGTGACGCCCTTCCACACCACGAACAGCGCGAAGAGCAGATAGAAGCGCGCCTCGACCCAGAGGGTCCAGCACACCCCCAGCACCCGGCCCACACCCGCGGGCTGCTGGAGCATGGTCAGATTCACCAGCACCTCGTTGAGGCGCAGCGGTTCGACGACCGAGGGCAGTACGACGGCCGCGGCGGTGGTGACCACGATGGCGGCCCAGTACGCCGGATAGAGCCGGGAGACGCGCGAGCGGAAGAAGTCCCCGAGCGACCGGCCCCAACTGCTCATACAGATGACGAAGCCGCTGATGATGAAGAAGAACTGGACGCCCAGGGGGCCGTAGACGGCGATCGCCGACAGATCCGGGAACAGCTCCTTCGGCGACTGGCCCCAGGAGCGGGTGATCTGACCGCCTCTGCCCGAGTAGTGGTAGAAGCAGACCATGAGCGCCGCCACGATGCGCAGTCCGTCGAGGGCCCGCATACGGTCGTGCCTGGGCGCCGAGGAGTCCTTCGGCGGGGCTGAGGCGCTCCCCGGCCCGGGTACCGGCTCCGGATCCGGACCGGGTGCCCGAGTCAGTGTCGCTTGAGTCATTCCGTCTGTTCCGTTCGTTCCAGTTACGACGGCGGGATGGGGCGGGAGCCGCGCGGCCGAGGACGGTACGGGCGTTCGTCACGCGCACACCGACCGGCCGGGGCCCGACGACGCCGGGTGCTGTTCGTACGGCCGGTCCATCGGGCTCGGGCGGGGCTCGGAAGGCCTGAAGAGCGGCGGTGCGAACAGCACGGCGGCGTGACAGCCCTCAACGGAGTCACACTAGGCGGCACGCGGTGAACGGTGCGGCGTCCGCGGGGTGAACAGGACGGTCGGACAGGCGGCGGTCAAATGAACTGCTGGTGAAGATCTCGGGGCAGGGGCAGGGGTGGGGGCGCCGGGCGGTGCGCCGGGACCCTCTTCACGCCGGCGCCCCGGTTGTGCTTACGTGCACATGCGTTGACCGCGTACCGGACCCGTGCCGGCCGCGTACCCGACCCGTAGGGAAGCCGTACCGGACCCGTACGGGACCCGAATCGGACCCGCACCGGCCCATGGCGCGGCGCACGTGCCTCAATCTCCCCGTGAATCGTTGGTCGAACCAGTGGCCCAGGCCACGTCCACTGCCTACCATCGATCACTGCAAGGCCTTGTGCATCGCCGCACAATCACGCCGGGAGGCCCACTTTGCACCGCCGCCGTCGCACCGCGCTCTCCGTCTCCGTCGCGCTCCTCGCCGCGGCCCCCCTGCTCACCGCCTGCGGCAACGAGGCCCATCCCGGAGCCGCGGCGGTCGTCGGGGGGCACCGGATCGAGGTGTCCACGATCCAGGCCCAGGTACGGGACGTCCGGGACGCGCAGGAGTCCGCGCCGGACGGCGCGCAGCTCGTCAAGAACACCGGGCAGCTCAGTCAGGCCAAGCTGAATAGTCTGATCTTCGACCGGATCCTTCAGCGGGCCGCCGACGATGCCGGGGTGAAGATCAATCGCAAGGAGATCCAGGCCACCCGGCAGCAGGCCGCCGCGCAGTCGGGCGGCGAGAAGCAGTTCGCCGCGATGCTGCTCCAGCAGGGCGGGCTCTCGGCGGGGCAGATCGACGCCGCGATCCGCCGTGAGGTCCTGCTGAACAAGCTGGCCCAGGCGCTCGGCGCGAACACCATGACCCCCGAGGGCCAGCAGGTCGTGCTCGCCGATCTGACCAAGACGTCGGAGAAGCTGGGGATCGACGTCAATCCGCGCTACGGAAGCTGGGACTACAAGCAGGTCCGGCTCGGCGAGGCCAAGCTGCCGTGGATCACGCAGGTCACCCGCCAGGCACCGGAGCAGGAGCCGACGGACGCGTGACGGCCGGGCCGACGGACGCGTGACGGCCGGGCCGCCTCGGTCCCGGACCCGCCACGCCCCCTTCCCGGTCCCGGTGCGGCTGACGGGCGGGGTCCGGCCGCAGGCGGGCCGGAGGTAGGTTCAAGTGGTGACAGACGAAGCTCCCGCCACCCCCGGCCGTATCGTCCTGCTGACCGTCAGCCACCGGGTCGCGCCCGGACTCCTGTCCTGGCCCGCCTGGCAGACGCTGCGCGCCGCCGACCGTGTGCTGTGCGCCGACGGCGCCCATCCGCTGCTGCCGTATCTGCGCGAGGCCGGCATCACCGTGGAGAGCGGCATCACCGGGGAGGCCGGAGCGCCGGCGCCCGCGCCCGCCGCGCTCACGGCGCGGGATCTGGTCGACGAATGCGCCGGCGGCCGTACGGTCGTGGTCATCCCGTCCGGCGGCGGTGACGGTGAGGCCGCGGGCGAAGGGGCCCTGACCGACGGCCTGGCCCGGCTGGCCGGCTCCGGCCGCGTACAGATGCCCGACCTGGAGCTGCTCCCCGGTTCGTACGATCTGCCCGGCGCCCGGCTTCTCGATCTCGTCCATGTCATGGACCGGATCCGGCGCGAATGCCCGTGGTCGTCGACCCAGACGCACAAGGGGCTCGCCAAGTACGGCATCGAGGAGGCGTACGAACTCGTCGAGGCGATCGAGGACGGCGACGGCGACGAACTCCGCGAGGAGCTGGGTGACGTACTCCTCCAGGTCGTCTTCCACGCCCGTATCGCGCAGGACGGCCTGGAGGAGGAAGAGGGCAGGGAACCCTTCTCCATCGACGATGTCGCCGCCACGATCGTGGAGAAGCTGATCCACCGCCATCCCCATGTCTTCGGCGACGAGACGGCGGAGACCCCCGAGGACGTCAAGGCGCACTGGCTCCGTACCAAAGCGGTCGAGAAGCAGCGCGACTCGGTCACCGACGGCGTCCCGCTGGGGCAGCCGGGTCTCGCGCTCGCCTCCAAACTCGCGGGCCGCGTCCGTACGGCGGGCCTGGACGTCGCGCTTCCGTCGGGCGACGGGATCGGGTACGAACTGCTCGCCATGGCCGTACGGGCGGAAGAGGCGGGCGTCGACCCGGAAACCGCCCTGCGCGCGGCGGCCCGCACCTACCGGGACGCGATCCGCACGGCGGAAACGGGCGGCGCCGCCACCGAGTGACGGGGCGAGGCCGGCCAGGGGGTACGCCAAGGCCGCCGAGCCGAGCCGAGCCGAGCCGGGACGCGCCCCCGCCCCGGCCGCCCCCGAGGTCTGTCCCGATACCGTCGACCGGTGACCGAAAAGCCCCCCGCCCCCGAGCCGGGCCTCGCCCCCGAGCCGGCCCCTGAGACCGCCCCCGAGCCGAGCCTCGCCCCCGCCCCCGAGACCGCGCCCGGCCCCGCCCCCGAGACTGCCCCCGTTCCCGAACTCTTCACCTGGGAGTTCGCCACCGATCCCTACCCCGCCTACGCCTGGCTGCGCGAGCACGCGCCCGTGTACCGGGCCCAGTTGCCCAGCGGGGTCGAGGCGTGGCTCGTGACGCGGTACGGGGACGCCAGGGCGGCGCTCGCCGACGCCCGGCTCTCCAAGAACCCCGTTCATCACGCGGAGGCGGCGCACGCCAAGGGCAAGACCGGGATTCCCGGGGAGCGCGGCGCGGACCTCATGACGCATCTGCTGAACATCGATCCGCCCGACCACACCCGGCTGCGCCGGCTCGTGTCCAAGGCGTTCACGCCCCGGCGCGTCGCGGAATTCGCTCCCCGGGTCCAGCAGCTCACCGACCGGCTCATCGACGGTTTCGCGGCGAAGGGGGAGGCGGATCTGATCCATGACTTCGCCTTCCCGCTCCCCATCTACGCGATCTGCGATCTGCTCGGGGTGCCGGCCGAGGACCAGGACGACTTCCGCGACTGGGCCGGGATGATGATCCGGCACGGCGGCGGACCGCGTGGCGGAGTGGCGCGGTCGGTCAAGAAGATCCGGGCGTATCTGGCCGAACTCATCCACCGCAAAAGGGAGAACCCGGGCGACGATCTGATCTCCGGTCTCGTGCGGGCCAGTGACGACGGCGAGCATCTCAGCGAGAACGAGGCCGCGGCGATGGCCTTCATCATCCTTTTTGCCGGTTTCGAGACAACCGTGAATCTGATCGGCAACGGCGTCCATACGCTGATGCGCCACCCGGAGCAGCACGCCCGGCTCCAGCGTTCGCTCGACGCGGGGGAGACGGAACTGCTCGCGACGGGTGTCGAGGAACTGCTGCGCCACGACGGTCCGGTGGAGCTGGCCACCTGGCGGTACGCCACCGAGCCGGTGACGCTCGGCGGGCAGCGGATAGCGGTGGGCGATCCCGTACTGGTCGTCCTCGCCGCGGCGAACCGTGACCCCGAGCGGTTCGCGTCGCCCGACACGCCCGATCTCGCGCGGCGTGACAATCAGCACCTCGGCTACGGGCACGGCATCCACTACTGCCTCGGCGCGCCCCTCGCCCGCCTTGAGGGACAGACCGCTCTCGCGTCTCTGCTGACCCGTCTGCCCGATGTGCGACTTGCTGTGGATCCTGCCGATTTGCGCTGGCGCGGCGGGCTCATCATGCGTGGATTGCGCACACTTCCGGTGCAGTTCACGCCATTGTCCGGCTGATGAGCCACTGACGGATTCGGCGGCGGACGGCCGCCGTACCGCCATGGGACCGGCGCCGATCACTGTCGGATCGTCACTCCATAACTGACGGACCGTCAGTAATGTGACTTTCACGTGATCTCCGCTGCATCGACTTGTGACAGACGTTCGAGTACCGCTACGTTCACCGACGACTCAGCTGCAACACGCCGTAGTCGAAACGACAGTCACACGGAAGGCAAGCGCATGCGCTCCGCGAACGGCCGACACCGCAGACCACGCCAGGCCCCCGCTCTGATCGTCGCCGCGGGGGTGACCGGGTCGGCGATCGCCATCCCGCTGTTCGCCGCCTCGGGCGCCAGCGCGGCGGACGCCTCCACCTGGGACCGTGTCGCGGAATGCGAGAGCGGCGGCATGTGGAGCGCGGACCTCGGCAACGGCCACTACGGCGGCCTCCAGCTCACCCAGGAGACCTGGGACGCCTTCGGCGGCGGGGAGTACGCGGCCCGCGCCGACCTCGCCAGCCGCTCCCAGCAGATAGCCGTGGCGGAGAAGGTGCTCGCGGCGCAGGGCGTGAAGGCCTGGTCGAGCTGCGCGCCGGTCTCCGGGCTCACGGGCGCCGTGCTGGACGGTGTCGGTCTCGGGGGCGGCTCCGGCTCGGCGGGAGCCGCGCAGGACGACCGGAGCGACGGTCCCGCGGACGCTCCCTCCGGCGCTCCGGACGCCACGCCCTCCGCCCCCTCCGACGGGAAGACGCTGCCCGGAGAGCCGGTCCCCTCCGGTTCGGCCACCACGCCCGCACCGGGAGCCTCCGCTTCCGTGGACGGCCGCGAGGGCACTGAAGGCCTCAGCTCCGACGGCCTCGGTGGCACCGCCGCCGGCGGTGCGGAGTCGGCCAAGGGCAAGCACCGCGGTGAAGCCGCCCAGGACGATGCCGTAACGGGCAATTCGGATGAAGGGCTTGAATACGGCCGTCATGCCTCACGGGGTGACGGACTGTCGCGCAGTACGGACGGCCTGACGGATCGTACGGAATCGCCCGCTCCGGCGGAGGCCGACCGGCCCGTCGAGCGCAACTGGCTGATCGCCGACGGGCAGAAGGTGCTCGGCGGCTGGCTCTGAGGCGAACGGGCCGGCGGCTCCGGGCCGTCGGCGCGGTGGCTGTGAGGTGAACGGGGGGCGGCCGGTGTGCCGCCCCCTGGTGCGCCCGGTGCTTCCGGGCGGGTCATGGTGCTTCCTGGTGTGCCCCGGTGCTTCCGGGTGCGCCTCGGTGTCTCCGGGTGCGTCGCGGCGTGCCATGGGGGTGTCCTCCCTGGCCGCGGCCCTGATCCCTCCCCGGCTCCCCCTGTGTCTCCCTCTCCGCCTCCCTCTCGGTCTCCTTCTTGATCCCGTCCTTGAAGTGCCGTGAAGTGGCACGGATTCAAGGGTAGTTCGCCGCCCTATGTCCACTTCTGTGCAAGTGAGACAAGGGTCTCTTTGCTGCAACTAGGGACTTTTGACCCGCGGGTTGCCCCGCTTTCCGCTCTCACCAGGGGAAATGCGTAAACCTGGAGGGTGGGTAAGGGCGTTATTTCCCTGATGTTCTCCTTTGAAGAACCGGCGGGCCTGTGATTACGGTCTGAACCGCTCGCACCGCGGGCCTCGTCGACCGTCACGCCGAATCCTGCCGTCGGTCGGGGGGAGTAGTCGTCGCGTCATGCGCCGAAGGCAGGAGCGGGGGACCCAAGGTTTGTGCCGGCCCCGGCCGTCGAGAGACGGCCGGCGACCGGCTCGGGGTGGAGCCGGGTGCGCGAGCACCCGGCCGGGCAACTCACTTGGCCCGAACCCGACAGCTCACCTCGTAGGCGTCGGTGAGGAGAGTTCCATGCCGCGTTCCAGCAAGGGTTCCAGCAAGGGCAGGCACCGCCGTCCCTCCCGCTCCGTGACCGCCCGCTACGCCACGCTCGCCGGCATCACCGGCGCCGCTGTCGCGGTCCCGCTGATCGGCGCCACCTCCGCGTCCGCCGCGACCGCCTCCGAGTGGGACCAGGTCGCCCAGTGCGAGTCCGGCGGCAACTGGTCCATCAACACCGGCAACGGGTACTACGGCGGACTCCAGTTCAGCGGCTCCACCTGGGCCGCCTACGGAGGCACCGCCTACGCGGCCAGGGCCGACCTCGCCTCGAAGTCCCAGCAGATCGCCGTCGCCGAGAAGGTCCTGGCGGGCCAGGGCAAGGGCGCGTGGCCCACCTGCGGGGTGAACCTCTCCGGCGCCGCGTACGACGGTGGCTCGGCGGGCTCCGGCTCGGGCTCCGGCTCGGGCTCCGGTTCCGGTTCCGCTTCGAATTCAGGCTCCGGCTCGGGATCCGCCTCCGCCTCCGGCTCCGGTACGGGGGAACAGGCCGCCCCGCGGCAGATCCGGCCGGCGCAGCCGAAGCGGGAGCAGGCGCAGCCCGCCTCGCGCGGTGAGACCCGCGCCGCCACGGCCACGATCGAGAAGGGCGACGGCGAGTACAAGGTCAAGCCCGGCGACAGCCTCTCCAAGATCGCCGCCGCGCGGCAGGTGAAGGGCGGCTGGAAGAAGCTCTTCGACCTCAACAAGGACATCGTCCGCGACGCCGATCTGATCTACCCGGGCCAGCAGCTCCACCTGCGCTGATCCGCCCGCCCCCGATCCCCCCGGCCCGGCGCGTGATCCCCCGTACGCGCCGGGCCGGGGTCTGCCCTCTTCCGGGCGTACCTTCCGGGCGTACGGAGGGGGCACTCGGGGAGTACGGAGGGAGTACTCGGGGCGGCGCTCACGGCGGTGCGCACGACGGTGCTCATGGGTGCGCCGAAGCGCTCGGGTGCTTGATCCGTCCCAGCGGGCGGGCACCGGGCGGCCGACGTCTCCGAGCCGGTTAGGCTCTTGCCGCAAGGCCAATGAGACCCTGCACTCCAAGCGTCACATCCCAGAAGGAGATGCTCGTGCCGTCCATCGACGTCGTCGTAGCCCGGGAAATCCTGGACTCCCGAGGCAACCCCACGGTCGAGGTCGAGGTCGGCCTCGACGACGGCAGCACCGGCCGTGCTGCTGTCCCCTCCGGTGCCTCCACCGGTGCGTTCGAGGCCGTGGAACTCCGTGACGGAGACCCCGACCGCTACCTGGGCAAGGGTGTCGAGAAGGCCGTACTCGCCGTCATCGAGCAGCTCGGCCCGGAGCTCGTCGGCTACGACGCCACCGAGCAGCGCCTGATCGACCAGGCCATGATCGACCTGGACGCCACCGAGAACAAGGGCTCGCTGGGCGCCAACGCCATCCTCGGTGTCTCCCTCGCCGTCGCGCACGCCGCCTCCGAGGCCTCGGACCTCCCGCTCTTCCGCTACCTGGGCGGCCCGAACGCGCATCTGCTGCCCGTTCCGATGATGAACATCCTGAACGGCGGCTCGCACGCCGACTCCAATGTGGACATCCAGGAGTTCATGATCGCCCCGATCGGCGCGGAGTCCTTCTCCGAGGCGCTGCGCTGGGGCGCCGAGGTCTACCACACCCTCAAGAAGGTCCTGAAGCAGAAGGGGCTCTCCACCGGCCTCGGTGACGAGGGCGGCTTCGCGCCGAACCTGGAGTCCAACCGCGCCGCGCTGGACCTGATCCTCGAAGCCATCAAGGAAGCCGGCTATGTGCCGGGCCGCGACATCGCGCTCGCGCTCGACGTCGCCGCCTCCGAGTTCTACAAGGACGGCTCGTACGAGTTCGAGGGCAAGTCCCGCTCGGCCGCCGAGATGACCGAGTACTACGAGGAGCTGGTCGCCGCCTACCCGCTCGTCTCCATCGAGGACCCGCTCTTCGAGGACGACTGGGCCGGCTGGAAGGTCGTCACCGACAAGCTCGGCTCCAAGGTGCAGATCGTCGGCGACGACCTGTTCGTCACCAACCCGGAGCGGCTGGCCCGTGGCATCGAGGAGGGCTCCGCCAACGCCCTGCTGGTCAAGGTCAACCAGATCGGTTCGCTGACCGAGACCCTGGACGCCGTCGAGCTGGCCCAGCGCAACGGCTTCAAGTGCATGATGTCCCACCGCTCCGGCGAGACCGAGGACGTCACCATCGCCGACCTCGCCGTCGCGGTGAACTGCGGTCAGATCAAGACCGGCGCCCCGGCCCGCTCGGACCGTGTCGCCAAGTACAACCAGCTGCTGCGTATCGAGGAGATCCTCGACGACGCGGCGGTGTACGCGGGCCGCAGCGCGTTCCCGCGGTTCCGCTCCGCCTGAGCGTGAGCGGCGGGGCCGGGCCGGCCGTCGGGTGAGGCCGCCCGTCCCGCCCGTCGTCCGTACGTCCCCGGCCCCGGTCCCGTACCGTGTCCGGGGACGTACGCACGTAACAGGGGAGGCGAGCCATGGCCGGGAACCGGGACCGGTTCTCCACCGCGACCAGGCTGCGGCTGCTCGGCGAGCAGACCGCCGCGCGCGTCTACCGCTCGCAGAACCGCCGCCAGGACCGCCGCTCCCGTCTCACCGGCCGGGCGGCCTTTCTCGCCCTGGTCGTGTGCACACTGGTGGTGGCGCTCGCGTATCCGATGCGGCAGTACGTGTCGCAGCGGAACGAGATCGCCGAGCAGGAGCGGCAGGCGCGGGAGGCGAGGCAGCGGGTCGAGGAACTGCGCGACGAGAAGGCGCGGCTCCAGGACGACGCCTACATCCAGCGGCTGGCCCGCGAGCATCTCCACTATGTGAGGCCCGGGGAGAGCGGCTACACCATGATCGACCCGGACGCGGTGCGCGAGCGCCGTGAGGAGCGGGAGGCGACGGACCGCCCCTGGTACTCGAACGTCCTGGACGGCGTGGACAGCGCGGACCGCACGGACCGGTAGGGACGCGCGGGGACGGGCGGTACCGGTGGACCGGCACGACCCCGTACCAGCGGCACGACCCCGTACCAGCGGCGCGTCCGTACCAGGCAGACAGAACCGTCATCAGGCACGCAGAACGTAGAACCAAGGCAGGCATGGAAACCCCCCCTCCGCAGACCGAACGCACCGAGCCCACCGAGGCGGACGTGGCCGCGTTCCAGGAACAGCTCGGCCGTCCCCCGCGCGGACTGCGCGCCATCGCGCACCGCTGCCCCTGCGGACAGCCCGATGTCGTGGAGACCGCCCCGCGGCTCCCCGACGGCACGCCCTTCCCGACGACGTACTACCTGACCTGCCCGCGCGCGGCCTCGGCCATCGGCACGCTGGAGGCGAACGGTGTCATGAAGGAGATGACCGAGCGCCTCGCGGCCGACCCCGGACTGGCCGCCGCCTACCGCGCGGCGCACGAGGACTATCTCGCGCGCCGTGACGCCATCGAGGTGCTGGAGGGCTTTCCCAGCGCGGGCGGTATGCCGGACCGGGTGAAGTGTCTGCACGTCCTGGTCGGCCACTCGCTGGCGGCGGGTCCCGGGGTGAACCCGCTGGGCGACGAGGCGCTGGCGATGCTGCCGGAGTGGTGGGCGAAGGGCCCCTGTGTGACCTCGTGTGCGCCCGCGGAGGAGAAGCCCGCGGAGGAGAAGGAAGAGAACGGGCGCCGGGACCAGAACGAGGAGCGCGTATGACCCGGGTCGCCGCCATCGACTGCGGTACGAACTCCATCCGTCTGCTGGTCGCCGATGTGACGTTGCCCGACAGCGGCCCCGGCGCGGGGTCCACGGGCGAACTGGTCGATCTCGACCGGCGGATGAGGATCGTCCGGCTCGGCCAGGACGTGGACAGGACCGGCCGGCTGGCGCCCGAGGCGCTGGAGCGGACCTTCGAGGCGTGCCGTGAGTACGCCGCCGTCATCAAGGAGCACGGCGCCGAGCGGGTCCTCTTCATGGCCACCTCCGCCTCGCGCGACGCGGAGAACCGCGACGAGTTCGTCCGGGGGGTGCTGGACATCCTGGGCGTGGAGCCCGAGGTGATCAGCGGCGAGCAGGAGGCGGAGTTCTCCTTCACCGGCGCCACCAAGGAACTGCCGGGCCGGGACAGTTGTCTGGTCGTGGACATCGGCGGCGGTTCGACCGAGTTCGTCGTCGGTGACGACCGGGTACGGGCCGCCCGCTCCGTGGACATCGGGTGTGTACGGCTGACCGAGCGGCATCTCGTCAAGGACGGCGTCGTCAGCGATCCGCCCGGCGCCGCCGGGATCGCCGCGATGCGCGCGGACATCGAGGCGGCCCTCGACCTCGCCGAGCGGACGGTCCCGCTGCGCGAGCCCCGCACCCTGGTCGGGCTCGCCGGTTCCGTGACCACGCTGGCCGGTATCGCGCTGGGCCTGGACGCGTACGACTCCACCGCGATCCACCACTCCCGTATCTCCCGCGCCCAGGTCGCGGAGATCACGGAGCGGCTGCTGACGGCCACCCACGCCGAACGCGCCGCGATCCCGGTCATGCATCCGGGCCGCGTCGATGTCATCGGCGCGGGTGCCCTGATTCTGCTGGCGATCATGGAACGCACCGACGCGGCCGAGGTGGTCGTCAGCGAACACGACATCCTGGACGGCATCGCCTGGAGAGCCGCGCGGGAAGGGTGAGCGATGGCGGGGCCGCGCACCGGTCCCGCCCGCTCCGTTCGCCCGGCTCGACGGGCGTCGCGGCCCCCGTTCAGGCCTTCGCCGGGGTCCTCGCGAGAAAGTTCGTGAAGTTCTTCACAAGGAATTCGATCCTCTTGGGTGCCGTCGCGGTTCGATCGCGTCGGCGGAGGCCCCCGGCAGGCCTTCGGCTCCTTATACCGGGCGGTTCCGGACGCGTTACGGGCGCATGAACCAGACGGGTGGTTCGGGCGGTGGCGAGGGCGGAGGGCCAGCTCACAAGGGGTGGGCAACGACCGGCCCAACCCCCTGGTTCCCTGCGGGGATCGTGATTTCGATCATGTGGGCCGCGCAGTGTAGCACCATAGGGGGTAGACCTTGTGAAGGGGCTCACGAGCACCCCCTCCGAGGGGGGTGGATACTCGATGGCATGAGCACCACGGAGCGTCCCAGGATCCTCGTTGTAGGCGGTGGGTACGTAGGCCTGTACGCAGCTCGTCGCATTCTGAAGAAGATGCGCTACGGGGAGGCGACCGTCACGGTCGTCGACCCGCGCTCGTACATGACGTACCAGCCCTTCCTCCCCGAAGCCGCCGCCGGCAGCATTTCGCCTCGGCATGTCGTCGTACCGCTGCGACGCGTGCTGCCCAAGGCTGAGGTGCTCACCGGCCGAGTCACCACCATCGATCAGGACCGCAAGGTCGCCACGGTCGCGCCGCTCGTCGGCGAGGCCTACGAGCTGCCCTTCGACTATCTGATCGTGGCCCTCGGCGCGGTCTCCCGTACCTTCCCGATCCCCGGCCTCGCCGAGCAGGGCATCGGTATGAAGGGCATCGAGGAGGCCATCGGCCTGCGCAACCATGTGCTCGAACAGCTCGACAAGGCCGACTCGACCACCGACGAGGCCGTCCGCCGCAAGGCACTGACCTTCGTCTTCGTGGGCGGCGGCTTCGCCGGTGCGGAGACCATCGGTGAGGTCGAGGACCTGGCGCGCGACGCGGCCAAGTACTACACGAGCGTCAAGCGCGAGGACATGCGCTTCGTCCTCGTCGATGTCGCCGACAAGATCCTTCCCGAGGTCGGCCCGAAGCTGGGCGCCTGGGGCAAGGAGCACCTGGAGAGCCGCGGCGTCGAGGTCTACCTCAAGACCGGTATGGACTCCTGCGTCGACGGACACGTGGTGCTGAACAACGGCCTCGAGGTCGACTCCAACACCATCGTCTGGACGGCCGGCGTCAAGCCGAACCCGGCCCTCGCCCGCTACGGCCTGCCGCTGGGTCCCCGGGGGCATGTGGACACCGGCGAGAAGCTCCAGGTGCGGGGCACCGACTACATCTGGGCCGCCGGCGACAACGCCCAGGTCCCGGACATGGCCGCCCGCCGGGCCGGTGTCGAGAACGCCTGGTGCCCGCCGAACGCCCAGCACGCGCTGCGCCAGGCACGGCTGCTCGGTGACAACGTCATCTCCGGTATGCGGGGCTTCCCGCAGAAGGAGTACAGCCACGCCAACAAGGGTGCCGTCGCCGGTCTGGGACTGCACAAGGGCGTCGCGATGATCGTCATGGGCAAGGTGAAGATCAGGCTCAGGGGCCGGCTCGCCTGGTACATGCACCGCAGCTACCACGGTCTGGCCATGCCGACCTGGAACCGCAAGATCCGTGTCTTCGCCGACTGGACCCTGGCGATGTTCCTCAAGCGCGAGGTCGTCTCCCTCGGCGCGATGGAGACACCGCGCGAGGAGTTCTACGAGGCCGCCAAGCCCAACCCGCCGGCCGTGGCCGCCGTCGCGCAGACGCCGGAGAGGGCCAAGGCCTCCTGACCCGGGGAGGCGGGCACCGACGGCCGCGGGACAGCGGGCCACCGGTGCGACGCGACGGACACAACTGGCAGGACCGACAGACGAGAAGGGCCGCTCGCCATCCGTGGTGCGAGCGGCCCTTCTCGTGCCCTCGCGTGCCCCCTCGCGCCCGTCACACTCGCCTCTCGCGCCCGCCCCTCGTGCCTGCCCGTCACGCCCGCCGATCGCCCTGACGGCCTATGCTCCGGCCGCCGCCGTACGGCCGCCCCCGACCCGCCCACGGACGGCGACCGGGGAGGAAAGGCGCACACCGTCAGGAAAGTGTGTGGCGGGTGCAGGCATTTTGCCGGTCCATTGCGAGCCACAGGGACTGCAACCCCACCCGTCCGGTGTTTACGTGGTGTTGAGCATCCGTATCCGCCACCACGGAGGTGTGCGCCATGGCCGACGCCGCGCTGCGGCTGACCACTCTTGCCGAGGAGATGCTGGGAGTCCCGCTCCCGGTCCGTATCCGTGCCTGGGACGGGAGCGAATCGGGTCCCCCCGGCGCCCCGACCCTGATCATCCGTAACCGGCGCGCCCTGCGCCGACTCCTGTGGAAACCGGGCGAGATGGGTCTCGCGCGGGCCTGGGTGGCCGGCGAGATCGATGTGGACGGCGATCTGTACGCGGTCCTCGACCGGCTCGCCGGATTCATCTGGGAGCGCGGCGCCGACGCCAAGGACCCGGTCCATCCCGTGCGCGACCCCCGTATGCGGGCCGCCGCCGCCGCGTTCCTGCGGATCGCGGGACCCTGGCCGCCGCCCGCCCCGCCCGCCGAGGAGGTACGACGGCGGTACGGCACGCTGCACACCAAGCGCCGGGACAAGGAGGCGATCAGCCACCACTACGACGTGGGCAACGACTTCTACGGGCTGGTGCTCGGCCCGTCCATGGTCTACTCCTGCGCGTACTGGGAGGGCGACGCCGGATTCAGCCTCGAAGACGCACAGCGCGACAAGCTCGATCTGATCTGCCGCAAGCTCGCGCTCAAGGAGGGCGAGCGGCTTCTCGACGTCGGCTGCGGCTGGGGCTCGATGGCCATCCACGCCGCCCGTGAGTACGGCGCCCGGGTCACCGGGGTCACCCTCTCCAGGGAACAGGCCACGTACGCGCGCAAGCGCATCGCGGAGGAGGGGCTCGCCGACCGCGTCGAGATCCGGGTCCAGGACTACCGGGACGTCAGGGACGGTCCGTACGACGCGATCTCCTCCATCGGGATGGCCGAACACGTCGGGTCCGTGCGCTACCGCGAGTACGCCGACGATCTCTACGCCCTGCTCAAGCCGGGCGGACGGCTGCTCAACCACCAGATCGCCCGGCGCCCCGAGCGCGACGAGAACCAGTACCGCATCGACCCGTTCATCGACGCGTACGTCTTCCCCGACGGCGAACTGGCCCCGCTCGGCCGGACCGTCGCCACGCTGGAGGAGGCGGGCTTCGAGGCCCGTGACGTGGAGTCGATCCGGGAGCACTACGCGCTGACCCTGCGCCACTGGGTGGCGAACCTGGAGAAGCACTGGGACGAGGCGGTACGGGCCACCTCCCCGGGCCGCGCCCGGGTCTGGCGGCTGTACATGGCGGCGTCCGCGGTCTCCTTCGAGCGCAACAGGATCGGTGTCAACCAGATCCTGGCCGTGAGGACCCCGGAGACCGGGGCCTCCGGGATGCCGTGGCGCGCCCGCGCCTGGGGCGTCTGACGGAGCCGTGAGGGCCTGACGAGCCGGAAGGGCCGGACCTCCGTCGTGTCGGGAGATCCGGCCCTTCTCCGTATGCGCGCGGTGTGCGCGAGGTACGCGAGGTACGCGCCACGCGGGACGTACGGCTATTCGGTCTTGATCGCCGTCAGCATGTTCAGCTTCGCGGCGCTGCGGGCCGGCCAGAGCGCGGCCAGCACCCCCACCAGTCCGGCCAGCGCCAGGAAGATCCCGATCCGGTCCCACGGGACGACCAGGGCGTAACCCGGGATCGAGGACTTGATCGTCTCGCCGATCGCCCAGGCCAGGAAGGTCCCGAGCCCCACCCCGATCACCGCGCCGAAGACCGAGATCACCACGGCCTCCAGCCGGATCATCAGCTTGACCTTGCGGCGGTCCAGACCGATCGCCCGCAGCATGCCGATCTCCTGCTGCCGCTCGAAGACCGACATCGCCAGGGTGTTGACGACTCCGAGGACCGCGATGATCAGAGCCATCGCCAGCAGTCCGTACATGATGTTCAGCGCGGTGTTGATGAAGCCGCCGAAGGTGTTCCTGATGTCCTGCCGGTCCTTGAAGTCGATGCCCGGGTTGTCACCCAGCGCGTCGACCAGCGCCTGCTCATGGGCGGCGCTCGCACCGCCGTCCATCTTCACCCAGACCTCGGGGATGTACGGCTTGGACTCGTGCGGGGTGACCAGGTCCCTGGAGATCAGCAGCGGCGAGAGGAACTCGTTCGCCGTGTAGACCGCGCCGACCTTCAGCCGGGCGGACTCGCCGTCGGGGTAGGTCACCTCGACGGTGTCACCGGGCTTCCAGCCGTTGGACTCCGCCGTCTTGTCGGCGACCGCGATCCCGCCCTGGCCCAGTGTGTCCAGCGAACCGGAGACACCGCCGAGGCTGAAGACCTTCTCGATGTCCCCGGGGGTGACCGCGGAGGCGGAGCGCAACTCGCCCTTGATCTTCAGGGAGGTGGCCTGCTGCGGGGAGAGGGCGCTCACCCCGGGCACCTTCTCCAGCGCGGTCAGGGCCGACTCGTCCAGCGGACCGCCGCTCGCCATGGTGACCATGTAGTCGGCCCTGATGTTGTCCGTGGTCATCCGGTCCACGGCCTGGCCTATCGTCACACCGATCACCGTGAGGCCGGTGACGAGGGTGAGCCCGATGGCCAGCGCGGAGGCGGTGGCTCCGGTACGGCGCGGATTGCGGACGGCGTTCTGTCCCGCCAGCTTGCCCGCGACCCCGAACACCCGCTGGAGGGCGGGCCGTACGAGCGCGATGACCGGCCGCGAGAGCAGCGGGATCAGCACGATGACACCGATCATCGTCAGGAACGCGCCCACGCCGATCAGCAGCCGGCCGTCGTCGGCGCCGGCGGCGGCGCCCGCGACGATCACCGCGGCGCCGGTCAGGGCCATCACCGCGCCGATGGAGTTGCGTACGACCAGCGACCTGGTGGTGGCCACCGCGTGCACACTGCTCATCGCCGCCACCGGCGGGATCTTCGCGGCCCTGCGGGCGGGCAGCCAGGCGGCGATCACGGTGATCAGCACACCGACACCGAAGGCGGCGCCGACCGCGGTCGGTGAGACCACCAGCGGTCCGGCGGGCATCCGCGCGCCGAACGCGCCCATCGCGGAGCGCAGTCCGGTCGCGAGACCGAGGCCGAGCACGAAGCCGACCACCGAGGCGATGGCGCCGACGACCGCGGCCTCGGCCAGCACCGAGCGCTTCACCTGGCGGCGCGAGGCGCCCACGGCGCGCATCAGCGCCAGTTCCCTGGTGCGCTGGGCGACCAGCATGGTGAAGGTGTTCGAGATCAGGAACACCCCGACGAACAGGGCGATGGCGGCGAAGGCCAGCAGCATCTGGTTGAGCGCGGAGACGCTCGACTCGATGTCCGAGGCCTGCCGGTCGGCGAGCTGCTTGCCGGTCTGCGCCTCGGCGTTGTCCCCGATCAGCCCCTTGACGGCGGTCAGGATCGTACGGTCCGAGGCGCCGGGCGCCGCGGTGACGGTGACGTCCATGAAGTAGCCGGGCTCCAGATAGAGCTTCTGGGCGACGGCGGTGTCGAAGAGGACCAGGCTGCCGCCCGCGTTGACCGCGCCGTCCTCGGTGGTGAAGACACCGGAGAGGGTGTACTCCTTCACCGGTCCGTTGGTGGCGACGCGCACCTGGTCGCCGACTTGGTAACCGCCCTTGGCGGCCGAGGACTTGTCGAGCGCGATCCGGTCGTCGCCCGTGGGGCCCGAGCCGTCGGTGAAGGTGTAGGCGGCGTCCTCGCCGTTCGCGCCCGGCGCGAAGTTGGCACCGGTGTTGGACCAGCCGTTGCCGATGAGCTTGCCGTCCGCGTCGGCGATCCCGGCGAAGCCGCTGACCCGGCCGGTGACGGAGGCGACACCGTCGACGGCCCCGATCCTCTCGACGGTCCCCCGGCTGATGCCAGGGGTTTTCCCGCCTTCCTTCCTCGCGCCGTTGTCACGGTTGTCGTGGGAGGTGACGGCGACGGCGACGTCCTTGTAGCTCTTGGCCGACTGGTTGCGGAAGGCGTTGCCGATGGTGTCGGTGAAGACCAGGGTGCCGGAGACGAAGGCCACGCCGAGCATGACGGCGAGCACGGTCATCAGCAGCCTGGCCTTGTGCGCGAGCACGGTGCGCAGGGCGGTACGGAACATGGTGGGAGTCCTGGTGGAATGGGATGGGCCTGGCGGCGGGATGCGCGGGCGGGATGCACGCGGTGGGCACGGGAAGCGCGGTCGGCGCGGGTGCGGTCGGTCCGGTTACGGAGTGACCCGGTGCGGAGAGCGGCGTACGGATGGCCGCCGGGACCGGTCCATGGGTCGGCGGGCCGGAGGAGCCGGCGGGAGGGCCGGCGGAGGGAGTGTCAGCCCGGGGTCTGCCCGGTGTGCGCTCCGTATCCGCTGAGGTCCGCTGGGACCTGCTGCGGTGAGGACCTGCTGTGGTGGTGAGGACCTGCTGTGGAGGTGAGTCCGGTGCGGTCTGCTGGGTGCTGTCCGACGTCGGCTCGATGTCTGCTCGACGTCCGCTTGACGTCCGCTCGACATCTGCTCGATGTCCGCGGGGGATCGGCCTGACGTGAGCCCGGCGCGACCCCGGTCGGAGCCCGGTCCGAGTCCGGCGTCAGCTCGTACGGCCCTTGGCGTCGAAGGCCTTCATCCGGTCGAGTACACCGTCGGCGGTGGGGTGCAGCATCTCGTCGACGATCTGGCCGTCGGCGAGGAAGATGACGCGGTCCGCGTAGGAGGCGGCCACCGGGTCGTGCGTCACCATGACGACCGTCTGCCCCAACTCCCTCACGGAGTTGCGCAGAAAGCCCAGCACCTCGGCGCCGGAGCGCGAGTCCAGGTTCCCGGTGGGCTCGTCGCCGAAGATGATCTCGGGCTGGGAGGCCAGCGCGCGGGCGACGGCCACCCGCTGCTGCTGACCGCCGGAGAGCTGGGTGGGCCGGTGGCCGAGCCGGTCGGCCAGACCGATCATCGCGATCACCTGGTCCAGCCATTGCTGGTCGGGCTTGCGGCCCGCGATGTCCATGGGGAGCGTGATGTTCTCCAGGGCCGTCAGGGTGGGCAGCAGATTGAACGCCTGGAAGATGAAGCCGATCTTGTCCCGGCGCAACTGTGTGAGCTGCTTGTCCTTGAGTGTGGAGAGTTCGGTCTCCCCTATTCTCACGGACCCGCCGCTGAAGGTGTCGAGGCCGGCGACACAGTGCATCAGGGTGGACTTGCCGGAGCCGGAAGGCCCCATGATCGCGGTGAACTCGCCCTGGCGGAAGTCCACGGTGACCCGGTCGAGGGCGACCACCTGGGTCTCGCCCATTCCATAGACCTTCGACAGTTCGGAGGCGCGCGCGGCCACCGCGGTGGCGCGGTGGGCGATCTGGGTGGTGGTCACGGGAGGAACTCCTGTCGGACGCTTCGGTGGGAACGACTCCATCCTTCCGTGCCGCCCCGGCGCGGGTCGTCCGTCCCGATGCCCGTTCGCGGGGCCCTCTTGGGTCTGACCGCCGGGCGCCGCCCTCCTCCTCCGGTATGACACCGCCCCCGAGGGACGTCCACCCGGGGCGGAGAGGCCGCGCGTTGTGCCGAATGAGTGACCGGGCGGCGACTTTTCGTCATTCCTGTACGCCTGGGTACGAGATGACCACCCGCGCCCGGCATGTGCGGATGGCTCGGTACGTGCCCTGACGCACCCTCAGACGTCAATAAAATAAGACAACATCGGGTTGCCGCTCGGCTGTTCGAGTGGTGTGTCCCGATAGGCTCATGTGCCAACGCGGCGTCGCGCGTGCCCGGATGGTGGAATGCAGACACGGCGAGCTTAAACCTCGCTGCCCCTCGGGGGCGTACCGGTTCAAGTCCGGTTCCGGGCACATCACACCGCACGTGCGCTGACCAGCAGAAACGGCGGGATCATGCCGTGATCATCTGCCCGTCTGGGAACACGACGGGAACACGCGCCCCTATGGTCCTCTCATGGCATCCATACATCCGCGGGAAAACGCTGACGGTGAGGTCACCAGCTACCAGGTGAAATGGCGGCTCGGCGGCGGCCGGGGCGCGCCCTGGCAGACCGAGAAGTTCGACGACGAGGACTCCGCCGGGGTCTTCAAGGACGCGGTCGACGACGCGGGGCAGCACTGGCCCCCCGGCTGGGTGAAGGGGCGGGGGTACATCGACCCGACGGCCGGCGACGACGCGGCGTACGTCTTCGAGGCGTACGCGCGCGAGTGCATCAAGAACAAGACCGGCGTCGAGGAACGCTACCGGCGCGACTGCGTGCGGGAGCTGGAGACCTATCTCCTGCCGACCTTCGGCAACTGCGACGTACGCAGCACCGAACACTTCAGCAAGGCGACCATCTCGGCTTGGGTCAACCTGATGGCCAAGACCAAGGTCTACCGCGGGTCGAAGCACAAGGTCATGAGCCCCAAGACCCTGAAGAACCTCGTCGCCCTGCTCTCGTCCATCCTGAACGACGCGGTCACGGCCGAGCCGCCGCTCCGCGACCGGAACCCGTGCCGCCTCGTGAACCTGCCGCGCACCGACGACGACGGCGTGGAGGACGACGAGAGCGAGGACATGGAGTTCATGACCCCGGACGAGGTCGCCGGGATCGTGGAATGCCTGCCCCGCCCCGAGGACAGGGTGTTCGTCCGGATCGCGTACGGGACCGGCATGCGATGGGGGGAGATCACCGCGCTCGCCAAGCGGCACGCGCGCACCCCGTCCGCCGGCGAGTACGAGCTGCGCGTGACCCGGGCCTGGAAGACCCGGCCGGTAGACGAGACCGGGGAGCTGCCCACCCAGTACCTGGGCATCCCGAAGTCCCGCGCATCGCGGCGCACCGTCGAGATCAGCGCCGGCCTCTGGCGGGAATTGCAGGACTACGGCCTGGGCGGGATGGCGGACGGGGCGCTGATCTTCCACAACGGCCGGGGTGAGCGACTGGTCTACAGCACGTTCTATGACCGGTGGCGTGCGGCCGTCGCCCTCGCCAAGGAGCTCGGCCACCTGCCCGAGTGGAAACTCCCGACCTTCCACGACCTCCGCCACAGCCACGTCGCGGCCCTGCTGTCCGACCGGCACAGCCTGACGTACGTGCAGCGCAGACTCGGCCACTCGTCGATCAAAACGACGTCGGACAAGTACGGCCACCTCCTCAAGGAAGCCAGCGTCGGCGCGCTGTCGACCCTCGACCGCGCGCTGGGCATCGGACCCACGACCGACCAGCACGGGGACCAGGACGAGGAGCACGCGGCCCGTACGCCCCTCAGGGACCCGGGACGGGCCTTGTACGTGGCGCACGTCGGCGGCTCCAAGCTTCTGGGCTTCTGGCATCCCGAGCACGCCGAGGAGACCGCGGAGCGGTGGGCCCGCGACCGCGGCGGGGCCGTGCGCGTCGAGAAGTGGTCGACGGACTGGTGGATCAGGTCGACCGGCGGCCGGATGGGCGAGGACAACGGCCTCAAGGCCATTCGCAGTGAGCTGCCACACCGGGCCTACATCTGGTCGATGGGGCCGGCCGTCTACGGAGCCGACGGTACGGAACGCATCGTCGCCCTGGACGCACACGAGCCGCGCGGCCGGTGGGTGTGGGACTGGGAAGACGACTACACCGAGGAGCCCGCGCACTCGGCGACACAGTGGCGGCCGGGGCCGGAGGCCGAGACCGAGGCGCGCGCCTGGGGGTCACACGGGGACGCGGTCAGGTCCGCGTTCGCCAGGGCCAGGGGGGACGCGTTGCGGACGTGCGGCCTCCATCCGGACCGGACAAATACGCCGGGCCGGGAAGCAGTCTCCTGACACCAGCGCCGGCTGGGGTACGAGTCGATCATGAGTAGGTCGGACAGCGGCCCCAGCTTCGGCGCGTGGTGAGCTCTACCGGGGTGCCTCCTTCTTGTCCGCCCCGGGCTGGGCGAGTACGCCCTCAATGCGGGCCATAGCGATCTCCTCACGTAGGTCATCGACCTGCGCGCGGAGATCGCCGATCTGCCTCCTCAGCGACTGGTGCAGCACCAGCGCGGCAGCCGCGCAGGCCGCGGCCGCGGTAATCGTTCTGATGAGCATTGGTGGATCCCCCCACTGCGTGGTAAGTGCGGAACCCGGCGGCCGACGCCGCCGGGTCCCTGGTAGTGCGGAGGCATTAGCCCCAACCGAGATCGCCCTGGACGGCGTCCTGTACGTCTGCGGGCTCGGTTCCCCAACCGAGATCCCCGGGGACGGTGATAGGCGGCGGAGGTTCCTCCGCCGCTGCGACCGGCGCGAGCGTGATGGCGGCGGCGAGCGCCAGCATCACTGCCCCTATCGATCTCCGCATGCTGTTCCTCTCAGTCTGATTCGAACGCGTATCCGCGTGACTGAGAGCAGCGTTACATGTGTGATTGGTGAGGTCCAGGCTTTCGGGAGGCCAGATCCAGCCCGTGCAAGAATCGGTATGAAGATGAGCCGTGAACGACTGGGAGGTCTGCGTGGCCGATGAACTGCCCCTGGCGCAGGAGGAGATCGAGGCGTATCGCTCGATCGCCGCAGGTGAGGCACCCGCGGACGGGCCGCTTGACAGGCTGCTGTCGCTGGGACTCATCACGCCTCACCCGCACAAACCCGAAGAGTACTTTGCGATCGATCCGCGTGCGGCGGCACACCAGCTGATGATCGATGCGCAGGCCGACCTCGCCCGCACGGTGGAGCGGATGGGACACGTCGGCGCGATTGAGAGTCTCGGCCGGTTCTACGATCCGTTCCGGTTCTACGGCGGTCCGGGATCCGAGCTGCTGGACCGTGAGGCCATGAACGTGCGCATCAGCGCGGTGTCGCGCGCAGCGAAAGGCGAGATCCTCACGGCGCAGCCGGGAGAGCCGGCGGATCGCGATCCGGAGATACATCGCGAAGGGGTCGCCCGGGTATGTGAGGCACTCGGACGCCGCGTCATGGTCCGCACCCTCTACAGCTCGGTGGCCCGGAGTCACGAGCCGACGCGTCGGTATGTAGAGGAGATCTCGGCGGCGGGGGCGGAGGTCCGCTTTCACAGCGGTGAGTTCCCGCGGATGATGGTCATTGATGGCGCACATGCTTTCGTGGACGATTTTGTTGTAGGGCGCGAGCGGGACAGTGGATGGCACGTGGGTGACCCGGGGGCAGTCATGTGGGCCAGGAACATCTACCTGACTCACTGGGGCCAGGGCATCCACTGGGCCGACTTCTACCGGTCGCCTGCCAGCATCCTGACGGGACGCCAGGAGGCCATCCTCAAGCAACTGGCGGCAGGACTCTCCCAGCCCCAGGTAAGCACGCGGTTGGGACACGCCGAGCGCACCATCGGCAAGGAACTCGCCGCGGTGCGCTCGGCCATCGGCGCCACGACCCTCAACGAGGTCATGTACTGGTGGGGGAAGGTCTCTCGTCCTGACTGAGCGCCGAGGCCACCTCCGTCGGCGTAGCGGGCCTCGTGCTGGACGTTGGCGCAGTCCACTCCAGACCGCCCGCTACCGGGCGCATTTCCACGACGCCGTCACGTTCGAGGCCCAGGTACCCAACCGCGCCCGTGCTGGTATCGACGGCCACTCGCTGGCTCCATCGGGTACGCCAGTCTGAATCATCGGTCATTCGAGCCTCCAGGCCGTTGGCGGTCGTGCTGACCGTCGTTCAGATGGTTTCTGCTGCGCACCCGCCTTGGAGCACAGTAAGCGTCCGTTATCAAGATGGCGACAACTTAGGTACTGACGTGTGATCGCTGGGCTAACAGCGTTTATCGGATGCCTCGCCGCCGCACTCCGCGACCCGCATGGGTCGTCGCCCGACAACGAGCCCTCGGCCATCGGATCGCGGTGCTGCGCGGCGCGCTTGGGCTCAGCCAGGACCAGCTTGCTGACCGCGCCGGGCTGGAGCGCCGCTCCATCCAGCGCTACGAGGGCGCCATTACGGATCCCCAGTTCTCCGACCTTGTGCTGATCGCGGCGGGGCTGGGCATCCCGATCGAGGACCTCGTACGGGAAGAGCCCCGGCCGGGTGCTGGGGACATGGACCGGCCGGGGCGGTAGGGCGGACGGGTCAGGAGATGGGTCGGCCCTGCCTGGCGGTATACGGGGTAAGAGTCGCGGTGTCGACCACGACCACGTACGGGTCGCCGTACGGTCGTCGTCCCCACCCGCGGCGCCGCGCAGGCTCGGCGGGCTTCAGCGCCATGTACCGGATGATCGCGTCGGCGTATCGCGGATCGGTCCACTCGCGCATGTCAGCCTCGTCTCGTTGTGCCCGTTCCCCCAACGACGGTAGAGCCGCCGGGGGAACGGGCGCCAGGGCGCGTACCGGGGTGTGTCAGTTCGGCCCAGTGTTGGAGCAGTCGCCCGAGCACGTGCCCTCGGGCGGCGGCGGGGAGTGCTCGCAGTCCGCCGCGACGGGGATGCTGGTGTCACTCGGGCCGACCCACATCGCGGGCACGGGCTCGTACCCGGCGGCCTCGATCGCGGCCTGGGTGCGCGCCAGGGCGTCCGGGTCGTGGCGGCCGGTGTCGGGAGCCTCGGGCACGTGATGCACGAAGACACCCAGCGACGTGGCGAGCCGGGCCTTGATGCGGGTGTGGAGGATGAGCGCGTGCCAGCCCTCATCGACCACACGGGACGGCTTCAGCCGGGCGGTGGGGTTGAAGGCGCAGGCCGCCTCGAACTTCAGCGCTTCCGCGGTGATCGCTTCGGCGACGGCGGTGGACATCCCGAGGTTGTTCTGCTGGACCGTCGCGGCGACGGCCGTGAACTCGCCGGGACTCAGCAGGGCTCGGGCGTCGCGTGTGGCGGGCGCCTGAGTGGTGATACTCATAGGTGCCTCCTGTTCTCGGATGGGTGGTGACCCGCCCCGGTCGGGGTTTCCTGGCTGGGATATGTCCGGCCGGGGCGGGGGTTCGTTGGTGCGACCCTGACTCGATGGTCGTCACGGGGTGGCGCTGATCAGGTGCCAGTGGTGTTGTCCGCCTGCGGCGGGTTCGGGTTGTTGTCCCAGTCGCGAGCCGCCTCCGTCGTGTGTTGGTTGACGTATCGGTCGACCAGCGCCCCCTGGTTGCGGTGAGCCTTCTTGGTGTCCTTGACGTCGCGCTTGACGACGTCTTTTGCCTTCTTGACGGTGTCGCGCTTCTTGGTCACTCTGCGGGAGCCCTCCTGTGTTCGGGTGGGTGGTGGAACCCGCCCCGGCCGGGGTTGCCTGGCCGGGTGCGTCCGGCCGGGGCGGGGGTCAGTGGGGGTGGTGCAGACCGGGCCTGACGTACGGTCGGGCCGGGCTGGTCTGTGCCTCGGTGTGTCGGGCCAGCAGTGCCTGTTCGCAGGCGCGGCAGACGAAGATCGGGGTTTCGCCGGTGATCGCACCGGGTCCGCCGGGACTGGTGATCACTCCGGCGCGGATGGTCTGGAGCCCGGTGCGATCGCAGCGGAAGCAGTCCCCCATCACAGAGGCGCCAGTGCCGAGGCTGAGGCTGAATCCGATGTTCATAGCGCCGCCTCGCGGTCACCGCACATCGAGGTAACGCCGCCTCACGGTCTGGCCGGCGGCACACAGCTCGCTGCCGGAGCAGCGCTCGCAGTTGACCACGTGGGTCAGGTACTGGCGGTAGCGGCGGAGGAGTCGGCCCGCACCGCCCAGGACGAGGCGGAGCGCGTCCGCGCTCACGGCGCGCTCGTGCCGTCGAGTCGAGTCTGTCCGTCGGCCAGCAGCTCGGCCACGGCCTCCGGGTCGCACAGGCCGGCCGTGTTGGCGAGGGGGACGGCCCAGTACACGCCCGGACCGGACGGGTCGGTGCGGTCTGTCGACGGGATGCCCAGCCAGCTCCCCCGGCCGCGGATCTCGGCGAGGGGAGAGGTCCACGTGGTGCCGCGCGGTACGAGCGCGTAGTACCACGCTACCGGGTCGGCGATCACCAGGCCGCCAAGACGGGCAGCCAGGACACGGGCCACAGCCTCCGGCTCGGCGCTCTCCACCGCAGCGTGTACCAGCGTGGCCGGCATGCGTACGGCGTCATACCGGACGCCCGTGCGGAGGATGGCCGGGCGCCCATTCTCCCAGTCGGACCGGGCGATTGACGGGACTTCGGACGAGGACTCCAGCCATCGGGCGATGGCATTTTCGTTACGGGCGGTGGGCGTCATGGTTCGGCTCCATGTACGGGGTGTGTGCTGACCGGTACATCGTGCCGACATGCCAAGGCTCCGATTTCCCCAAGGTGGGGACACCGGAGCCTTGACATTCAGTATCTAGACGGCTACACGCCGCTCCATAGTGCGAACTCCCGCAGCCGATCACTCGGGCGCTGCCGCGCACGCAGCAACGTGCCCACCGTCTCGTGCACCTCCGGGTGGTACCGCGTCAACTGCGGCGCCTTCTCACGCGCCGTCTCCAGCGACTCAAGTGCGGCGTCATGATGCGCCGTCCACGCCTCCGCGCTCGCCTTCCGAATCAGGAAACCCGCAACGCGTGTCGGCTGATAGGTCTCCGGCAGCCGCACCCCGGACGCCACGCGCAGTGCCTCTTCGTGATCATCCTGGTACATCGCCACATCAAGGCGGCCCAGTGCCACGTTCAACTCACCGAAAGCGAGGGCGTACCGCGTGCCGGGTGGGGTCGCCGCCGCGTCCGCCGCCGCTCCGGCCGCCGCAAGTTCAGTTGCCTGCCCGAGCCACTCGCCGGCGGCGGTGTGGTCTTTCTGTACGGCGGACAGGGCCGAGGCGCGCAGGAGCAGGGTGCCCCGCACGGCCATGGTTGAGGGGTCCCCGTCGTCGTCCAAGTCGCGCAGGGCCTGCCGCATCAGAGCCACGCCCCGGTCGGGGCGCGAGGTTTCGGCGTGGGTGATGACGGCGCGCTCGTACCGTTCGACGGCGACCTGGCGGGGATCTCCGGACTGGGGCGCTGCTACAGCCATACGGGCGAGGGCGAGCCGGGCGAGGTCCATGTAGCCGAGCCTGTAGGCGACGATCGCCGTGGTGCGTGCGACCTCCGCCTGTACGTCGTGTGCTCGCTCGCGGTCCCGGCCGGCCGCTGTGTAGGTCTGCACGGCGGTAGCTGTATCGGTGATGAGTCCCGGGAGAGCATCCGCTACTGCGCCGAACTCGCCCTGGGCTCGCTGCGCCGAGATGGCCCGTGTGTCCGCTGCGATGTCATCCAGTGAGCGCAGAGGCAGGTCATCCTCCGGCGGGATGTCCCACGCGTCCAGGGCGCTGCTGATCGGCGCGAGCAGCCGGTCGAGCTGGTCCTTCTGGAGCATGTGAATGTAGGGCTGGCCGTGCAGGACGGAGAGCGTGACGTCCAGAGCGCGAGCGACGGCCGCGAGGATCGACGGGCTGGCCGGCTGATCGCCAGTCTCGACCCTGGACAACTGGCTGGTGGATACGTGGGCGCGGCGGCCCAGTTCGGCGAGAGAGAAATCTCGGATGGCGCGGAACTCGCGGATACGGGCGCCAATGTGATTGTCGGTGGTCTCGGGCATAATGACTCCCATTGCGTGCTGACACTCGCAATGTACCTCCGGTCGGCTCCGGCGGTACGGCCGAAC
This sequence comes from Streptomyces sp. NPDC055025, assembly GCF_053608565.1. NCBI lineage: Bacteria > Bacillati > Actinomycetota > Actinomycetes > Kitasatosporales > Streptomycetaceae > Streptomyces > Streptomyces sp. NPDC055025. Next base: position 128,833 of record NZ_JBSGVS010000003.1, on the reverse strand, counting down.
GGCCCCCACTTCACTGTGGGGGCCGTCGTGCTGTACGGACACGTCTCAGCGCATGACGAAAGCGCCCCCTGTCCAGCCGTGTGGGCCGGACAGGGGGCGCGGGCGGTCAGGCGCCCGGAGTTCGGGATCGAGCCTTCTCCTGTCGGCACTCCGGGCACCGACACCCGTGCCGCCGGTACGCGGTGAGAGTGCCGTGATCCAGCCCCGGATCCCGCCCTTCCATCAGCGCGGCGTCCAGATCCGTGGCCCAGCTCTCCTCGAACGCTCTCCAGCCGAAAACGCGTTGCGGCGTCACGTTCAGGTCCTTACACACCACTCTCAGCGGAGACCCGCTCCGAAGCTCCTCCACGAGGGAGGCCCGCACGTCGGCGGGGAACGCCGCCTCCGCGAGCTGCCGCTTGCGCTCGTGGTCGTAGGGCGCTCGTACGACGCGGCAGCGTGCGCAGCGCGCGCCGTTGACCGTCACTGTGGTGCCGCAGTTGGGGCAGCGGCGTGGCGCTGCCCTGCCCTTGAGGCGAGCACATCTCCGGCAGGAGCGCCGTGTCCGCCACCGGCCGCAGCTCTCGCAACGGGTTGTCATGGATCCGTGATACCACCCCCGCCCGCGCGGGGACAAAATGAGCGGACGGACAGCGGGCCGCGAGCCCGGTACCGTATGACCAGAAAGTCTTCTCCTCGCAAGCGCGGGGGTGGCCCCCTGCAAGGGCCCAGCCGGACGCTGCCTGGTCCCCGCATCGGCGGGGATGACGAAGAGCCCCTGCTCTCCTCCGGGAGAGCAGGGGCTCTCCCGGAGGAGAGCGGGGCGCGGTGTCACTGGTCGATGAGGTGCTGGTCGCCCGGATCCGGCTCGGGGACGGGGAGGCCGGCCTGTCTGATGGTGGTCTGGAGGATCCGGATGTACCGGCCGAGCGCGGCGAGCCGGTCGCGGGTGCCTGCCTGCTCGCCCTCCAGATGGGAGATTTTCTGCTCCTGGGCGGTCAGCTTCTGCGACTGCCGCGACACCACCGTGGCGATCCCGGCCAGCGTCGTCAGGTCCGCGCCCACCAGCTCGGCCGGTGACTCCTCGGACATCTGGACCTCCTGCCGGCGGCCCCGGCCGACCCACGCCGTGATCACTCCCCCCGCCGTGGTGATGACGAGCGCGAGCACCGCGTACCAGCTACTCGGACTATCCATGCGTCACCACCGGTATCAGGCGCCGAGGACGGGTCACCCGGGCGATGATCGCGATCAGGATCGCATGCGACCCCCAGGGCGCGACGGCCCCCCACGCGGTCGGGCTCGCACCGAGCGCGCCGCCCATCGCGTAGGCGACACTCCACAGCAGCGCGGGCGCCATCGCCGCGGCGAGCCCCACGCCGTCCCGGCCGGCGGGCACGACGCTGTAGGCGAGACAGACGAGCCCACAGCCGATCCAGCCCCAGCCCCACGCCTGCATCGGCATCAGATCCAGCAGCACCGAGATCCCCCTCACCGTCCCGTACCGGGGCTGAACCGTCAGACTCGCCCCGTAGCTGACCCAGGCGATCCCGGAGATGAGCAGGGCCAGGCCGCGCCAGCCCAGCCGCATCCACATCCGGGCTGGCGCGGCCCTCATCAGGCGCCCGAGTGCTGCTTGTTGGGGACGACGTAGGTGATGCCGAGCGCGCCGAGGACAGCGAGGGCGACGGTGACGCCCTCCCCTGTGGTGAGGACGCCGTCCTGGACGGCGGTGGCGACGGCGGCGGACCCGGCGGCGAAGGCGGCTGCGACGGCCTTGGCGACGCTGGAGACTCTCATGATGGTCCTTTCATCGAACTGGCAGATTATGACGGGGAGTCACTGAATCGGGCGGAACTCCACCCCAGTCGGTGACCGTGAGTGCAGTCAGGCGTCGAGCTTCCGCCGGATCGCGGCGGTGTCCGCGCTGATGCGGCGGACGCGGGTGACGAGGTCGTTGAAGACGGCCCGCCCCGACCATGTGCTGCGGGGGCCGGTGGGCTCGTAGTCGGCGGCATCCTTCGGCGCGGTGAAGACATCCTTGGACAGGATCCGGTCCACGACCTTGTCGGCGATCTGGTCCATCTGCTCTTCGGTCACGATGTCCTCCCTGGTGGTGAATGCGGGCCAACTCAGCGGGTCCGCGTGGTCGTTTTCCGGGACGTCGGCGTGCGCGTACCAGCCCGGCCGGGCAGCCCAGTTGGCCGCGTTGCGGTTCGACTTGGCCGTGGGCGCCCCGTTCGGCCAGGCGTCCGGCACACCCCAGGAGCGGACCCAGGCGTTCAGCTCGGCCCACCCCTTGCACGGGGTGTCGGCCAGCCGGGCGTAGGCCTTGCCGCCTACGACGCAGTACGGGAAGAAGAGCGCCTCGACCTGGATGACGACGCTGCCCGCGCGGTTGGTCCTGGTGCCGCCCGCCTTGTCGGCCAACGACTTGGAGCGGGACGTCGCCGGGAGGAACTGGGTGACGCGCCCGGTGAACGGGTCCCACAGCACGTGCGGTGCGACCGCGCGCCCCGCCGAGTTCTTCCCGAAGTAGTCCCGCAGCCGCTCATACGGAACGAGAGCCTTCGGCTTCGCGGCCGTCGCGTTCTCGTCCCAGGTGATGTGGCCGATGGCCTTGGCGGGGCCGCCGTCGGTCGGCGCGTGGTCGCCTATGTCGAGCCGGGTGGCGCCCGGCATCCAAAGATCAGGCACGGTACCTCCAGGGCATGCGAAAGCCCCGGCCGGGAGCGGCTCGGGGCTCGGGGTGGGTGGGTGTCAGGTGGTGGGGCGTGCCCAGGTGCCGGGGCCGGTGCCCTCCGGGCGCAGCAGCGCGAGGAAGCTGAGCGTGCCCTCGCTGTCGAGGAACACTTGCAGTGTGATGAGGCCGCCGCCTGAGGTTTCGGTGACGGTCCCGGGCCGCTCCGTGCCCTCGGCCAGGTCATCGAGTGGGATCTCGGGGTCGCGTTGGGTGGCGATCAGGTCCAGGTCTGCCGCGCTGAGCGTGTAGAGGACCGTGGCCCCGATCTCGGGGAGAGGGACGGTCGGCTCGGCCGGCTCGTCAGGCACGGGGATGGGGATGATGGGCGGTGGGATGAAGGGCACGGGGTCTCCTTATGTGAGGTTGCCGAGGGGGAATTTGCCGTCCAGCCACACCTGGGTGCCGGACGCGACGCTGTAGCCGGAGATGCTCGCGCCGACAGCGATGGCGCCGGCCTCGGTGACCTGCGCCCACCCGGTCACCGGCACGCTGGAGCCGGAGGAGAAGTACGCGCGCAGTAGCGCCCGCTTGTTGGTGGGCGGCCGGTAGCCGACGGGGAGAGTGGCAATGGTGGTGCCGGTGCCGGAGGACACCGCGGCGCCGATTACCCACACCTCGTCCTCGGCGGTGCGGCGGAACTGGAGTCCCCTGAAGGTCGAGTTGCCTCCGAGGTTGCCCCCCGTGGCCCAGGTGGCGGCGAAGGACGGGTTCTGCCAGGTCGCGCCGGTTTTCGTGACGGCGCCGCCGACGTCCAGGTCCTGCGCCGTGACCTGTCCGGCGAACGTCGCGGCCCCCGCCGTGTTCACGGTGGCGATGGTCGAGCCGTTGTGGGTGAGGGTGAATACGGTCCCGGTGTGTCCGGCGGCCGTCGCGACGGTGAGTCCGGGGGAAGCGCTGGCCAGTGGCGCTACACGCATGCGGACGCGGTCGAAGACGGCCGATCCGGAACCGATCTGGAGGATCTCGTGCGCGCCGGCCGCGGTGTCGATGGTGCCGAACTGGACGGCGCCGGCGCCGAGGTAGAGCCAGCCGCCGAGCTGCCGGTTGACGTCGGAGTCCTGGAATCGGGCGGTGACGAAGTTGTCCCCCGCGCTCGCCGCGCCGCCGAAGGTGACCCACCGCCAGTCAGGGGCGATGTCATCCGGGATGAGCCCGGACGACAGGTTGTAGCCGGGCCTGCCCGTTTCCCCGGTCGTGTTGAGGGCGGCCATCTCGGCGCCCTCCGGGTCCCGGAAGTAGATGATCGGCAGCTCGCTGCTGGGGTCGAGGATGAGCTCCCAGCCGGACGCGCCGATGAACCGTGTGGACCCGGTGGTGACGGTGGTGTGGGCGGCGCGGCGGGCGGCGCGAAGCTCACGGACCTCGCGTTCCAGCGCGGCCACGCGGCGGGCCATGTCGGTGGGGCCGACGGGAAGGTGGTCTCCGGCCGTGGGCATGTCAGTCCTCCTCGATGAGGATCGGGCGGATTCGGTCGGCGCCGGGGTCGAGCTCCCAGGACCAGGCGCGCGCCACGGTCTCTGTCCCGTCGGGGTGGCGGGGTGAGTGCTCCACGGCGATACGGACGGTGTCTCCGAGTCCCCAGTCGCGGCCCAGGCGCGGCGCGGCCGAGGCCACGGCCTCGATGGTCCAGGCCCGGGAGCCGGTGGCCATGAGGGTGAGGGCCTGGGCGGCGTGGGCGGTGAGCTGGTCGGGGTCGGTGATGCCGGTGGCCGGGGTGAAGCGGTAGGCGTAGCGGGGCCAGCCTCCGGCCTCCAGCGCGGTGGCGGTCTGCGGTGCGCTGGTCAGCCGGGAGTCGCCTTCACCCTCGCCACGCGCCTGGACGACGGTGGCACCGCGGCCGGACTCGTAGGACTCGGCCAGGGTGTAGCTGACGACGCAGCCCGGGGTGTCGAAGACGGCTTCCGGCTGGGCTGACTGGACGCCGATCTTCGGACGGACACGAACGGGCAACAGAAAGCCGGTGTGTGAGGCGTCGGACCATACGACGTCAATCGTCCACTCCGGGCCGCCTTCCGCGCCCATGACCTCCTGGAGGGCGGACAGGATGGTCCGGTCATCCGAGTCGAGAACCGTGAAGTCCGTGAGCCGGCCGGTTGGCGGTGCGTCCATGACGAACGGGGGGCCGCCGGTGAGCGCGGCGTCCATCAGGTTCGTGACCACGTCGGCCTGGTCCTGCTGGATGAGGATCTGGTCGCCGGTGTAGCGGCGGTCCAGATATGCCTCCGGGGTCGCGGCGCCGAGCGTGACGGTCTGGGCGGATCCGCCCTCGCGGGTGAGGACGATCCCGGACCACACCGGCTGGTCGGTGAGCATGTCGACCCCGACCAGGAGTGTCCGGCCCTGGTCCGTTGCCGCCTCCCACCCGGAGGGTGCCCCGCCGAGGGCCAGCTCGAAGCCGGTGGACGTCGATGCGCCCAGCCGGTGGGTCAGGGCTCCGGTGGGCCGCAGGGACGGAAGGTCCTCAACGATCTGGCCGGTGCGCAGGTCGCAGCCGTACCAGGCCAGCGTCACCGGCTCCAACTGGCCAGCGCTGGCGGGCTGGGCGGTCATGACGGGTGATGTCATACGGCGCCCAGCGGCTCGACACTGAGCTGCCCGTCCTCCGCGCGGGTCGCCGAACTGGCGCCGACGCTGGTGAAGTTGTACTGGGGGATGACGGTCAGAGACGCCCCGGGGGTGAGGCCGGAGCGGATGACGCGGCGGGTGCCGTAGACGCGGCCTCCCATGGTCGACACCGCGTTCTTCTCGGTGATGGCCTCGACCAGGGCGCCGGTCGAGCGCCATCCGCACCAGCCGGTCGACGTACTGGTGTTGGTGTTGGCGAGGGCGCTGCCGATGCTGATGGCCACGATCCCGCTGGGTGGCACGGTGGTGGTGATCGGCGGCCACTGTCCGCTGGTGAAGTCGGTCGCGGCGCCGGAGACGTAGGTGGCGGGGCTGCTCACCTGGTCGGACACGACCGGTGTGGACGGGCTGACCGTCCGCCAGGCGGACCCGTTCCAGCGCTGGAGGCCCGTGCCGTTGTCGCGGTACTGGCCGGTGTAGTAGCCGGTCGCTGCGGGGTCGGGCAGGATCCCGCCAGGCGCGACGGTCACCGGCAGCGCATTGTTCACGGACGGGGAGCCGCCGCCGGACGCGGGCACGGAGATGGTGGCGAGCGGCAGGTAGATCTGGGTCCCGGCCGGCACCGGCGCGGACGGGGTGGAGGACGCGACGCCGGGCAGGTAGACCGCATCCGCCTTGTTGAGCCCGGAGGCGTCGACGGCGGTGTCCCACACCCGCAGGTACACCAGGTCGATCCTGGGGAGGGTGGCGTGCGCGGCCTGCAAGGTGGCTGTAGCTCCGGAGCTGAGCGACACCCCGTACATGCCCTGCCCCGCCTGATACACCCAGGCCGTGCCCGAGCCCACATTGATCGTGCTGCCCGCGAGTGATGTGGACAGCCCGCCCGAGCCAGGGAGCACCCCGGGTCGGCCGCCGAGTGCTGTCCCGTTCGTCATGACCTGTAGTGCCTGGACGCGGCGCAGTTCCAGCGCGTCCATGGCAATCCCATTGATCCACTGCGGGTCTACGGCAACCATCCGTGTCGTCTCCTTACATCCATGCCGAGCGCCAGGTGACGGTCAGCAGCGCGGCGGGGTCGTAGGTGTCGGCGAGGAACTGAAAGGTCACCGTGGATTCGGCGGGGATCTCGGGCCATCGCGGCGCGGACAGAAAGCGGCGTCGGCTCGCGGTGCCGTTGAGGACCGCGGCCTTGGCGTCGACGTCGATGACGAGGTATTCGCCGGCGCCGATGGTCTCGGCGTAGGTGAGGAGCCGGACGGAGCCGTCCTGGTACTGCGCGGCCACGGTGGGCGCGGTCACGGGACCGTCGATCCGCAGCACAGGCCGGGTACTGAATTTCCCGGTGTTGGCGGCGTTGATTTGCCCGGCGACGGTGGTGGCGTCCACGGTGACCGGCGGGGTGACCGGCGGGGCCAGACCACCACTCGACATCGGCAGACCGGTGGTGGCGGACTGCTGGTCCACGCTGTACCGGCGCGCGTCGGCCGCCGTCACCATCAGGCTGAAGGACGCCATGGTGTCGGTGACGTACTGAAGGATCGGCCGGCCGGAGCGCCGCACGACTGCCTGTTTGGGCACGGTCTCCCACACCACCAGCAGGGTGTCCGTCAGCGCCGCCGCGGCACGGGCCTCCTCCATGGCCTGGTCCAGTGCGGCCCGGTCCGGGGCAACGATCAGACCGGCGAGCGTGATGGGCCGCTCGCTGAGGTAGACCGGAGTGAACCACGCCCCGTGATCGGCCTCGCGCTGCTGGACCTCGCTGCGGGAGTCCGAGGAGTCCCAGCCCTCCAGCGTCTGGAGGACCCAGGCGACCCCGGAGGCGTCCACCCCTCCCAGAGGCACGCTCCCGAGGTCCGCCCGCAGGCCGTCCAGATCACTGCCCGGCACGTACATACCGCCCGCCCCTCTCTCAGCCGATGAGCTGCATGTGCCGGGCCACGTCCATCGCCTGCTCCGCCGACGTCTGCTTCGCGCCGTTGAGATAGACATTGGCGATGCGGTCGCCCTCACGGACCACCGGCCGGCCGCCCGCCGGAGCCGACCCGTACCGTGATGCCGGGGTGAGCTGGTAGCCCATGGCCGCAGCCGAGCGGGCCAGCAGCCCTCGCGACCGGCTGGATCCGTCGAACGGGATCCACGCCTCCGGCACTCCCGCCTCTCCGCCGAGCACGGCTGTCGGGCGGGTGAGGATTCCGCCCCGGGCCATCGCGGTGACGCCGCCCTGGCCTGCGTACTGGGACAGGAACTTCGTCCTGTTCGCAGAGGGCAGGGCGTTGATCTGCGCGAGCATCTTCGGTACCAGCGCCCGGATGACGCTGGTGTCCAGCCCGGCCGCGATCAGCTCCGCATACCCGGCCCCCGGCGTGGACCGGAGCGTGGTGAGCAGGGTGAGGGCGTTCGCCAGGTCCTCGCCGGACAGCGTGCCGGTGTTCGCCTTCACCGCGGCGTTCGCCGCGGCGACGTCCTTCGTGCTGCCGGTAGCCGCCTGCCGCGCCAGGTCCATCGCGGCCTGGTCGCCCTGCGCGGCCAGGGCCTGGGCGAGATCCCCGTACCCGCGGGTGGCCAGGGCCTGAAGGTCGGCCGCGAACTGGGCTCCTCCCTTGGTGGCCGCGCCGAGCTGCTTGGTGAAGTCGGCCAGGCTCGCCTTCGCGACCTCGCCCGTCTTCAGCAACTTCGACGTGATGTCCTTGAACTGCTTGTCGCTCGCGCCCGCCAACGCGTTGACCAGCGAGTATCCCTCCTCGCCCATGGCCTCCAGGAGTGCCTGAACCTCCGCCCCTCCGCGCCTCCCGATTTTCGCGAGGTTGGTACGCCACTTCTCCGTCGCCGCCAACGACGCACCGAGCTGCTTCTGATAGGCCGCAAGGTTGAGCGTCGTCGGGGCCTTCGCCCCGGCCGGCAGACCCAACGCCTTGTCGAGGGCCTTCACATCGGCGTACTCGTCACGGACGCGCTTCTCGGCCGCCGCCCGCTGCGCCCGGGTCGACTTCTTGTCCTTGCGGACCTTGTCCAGCTCCTTGCGGGCCGCGTTGTACTCGGCCCACGCGTCCCGCAGCCGCGCCACCAGGTCATCGAACCTCTGCCGCGCGTCCGACGGCCCGCCCAAGGCGGGCGTGGACGTCGGGGCGTAGGTGAAACCGGCGAGGCCGCCGGAGGCGTACCGCATGGCGTTGAGCCGGTCGAACATGGCCACGCCGTACTTGCGTACCGCAGCGGATTTCACGACGTACTCGCCGTTGGAGACCAGCGCGGGGATGGAGTCGGACGTGCCGGTGCCGGGCCCGTAGACCGGTCCGCCGACAGGCCAGCTCTGTACGACGTCGCCGCCGTCGGCGTAGCGGCGGATGATCCCGCCGTTCGCCCGCGCGTTCACCCCTCGACCGCCCTGCCCGGTGTTGATCACCCTGTTCTCGGTCAAGTTGACGTAGTGGCTGGTGATGGTGACGCGCTTGTCCCGGAGCATGTCCAACTGCCGCGCGAGGGCCTGGGCGTTGGCTACCGCCGACCCGGTGGGTGCGGTGATCAAGACCTTCTTGCTGCCGGGGATCTTCTTCACGCTGTACCCGGCGGCCTCCAGCGCCTGGACCACCTTGGCAGTCGGCGCCTTGACCGTGATGGACTTCCCCGGAGGGATCGCCATCACCTTCTCCCGCAGGTCCGCAAGATCGGCGGCAGCCTTCCGCGCGCCTGGTGAGGTCACCGTGGTCTGCGCGGTGCCGGGGAGCTGGGCGTAGGAGTCGGTGAGTTCACGGATCTGCTTGTCGGTGAACCCGGCCTGGTGCATCGTCCGCTTGAGGATCGCGATGTCCTGCTCCAGGACCGCCTGCCCGGCCTCGATCGTCCCCGACTGCTCGGCCACCGCCTCGGCATGGGAGGCGGCGGCCTTGGCCGCGTCGAGGAATGCGGACTTGACCGCTCGGCCCTTCTCCGTGGTCACGTCCAGGCTGTGCCCGTTGTCCTTCACCGCTTCGTTCAGATCCGCGAGGCTGCTGCGGAAGCTGATCTCGCCCTCGGCCGAGCTGATGGCCGCGCCGTTCAAGGCCTTGAGCGCGTCGGTGAGCTTCTCGGCCTCGGTCCGCTGCTCCTGGATCTCCTCGTTGGTCGTGGCCGTCGCGTCGCCCAGGGCACCCTGGGAGCCGGCGGTGAGCTTTCCCTGGGTGTCGGTGGCGGCCAGGGCGTCGGTGTACCGGGGCAGAAGACTCGTGAACTTCTCCGTCGAGGTTCCGCTCTTCTCCGCCTCAGCGGCGAAGAACTGGAAGTTCGCGGCGGCTTCCTCCGCCGCACCCGAGGACACCAGGCTGGCGAGCCCCTCATCGATGGACGCGATCTTGTCGCGGGCCTCGGTCAGCTTGATGGGGTCGGCCATGCCGAGGGTGAAGATCTCGTCCATCGCGTTGTTGAACCGCTGCATACCGGTGGGATGGGCGATCTGCTGGACGGCCTCGCCGAGCCCGTCAAGGTCCTTGCCGAAGACCCGGGACATCTCACCAACCGCCTTGCCCGACGAGGCGAAGTCGACCATCGCGTTGGTCATCTTCGCCACGCTCGGCGGGGCGTCGGAGAACTTCTTCGCCAGGGACTGCACAGCCGTACCGACCAGCGCCATCGCCCCGAGGACGAGGCTGACCTTGCCCAGGGTCATCAGCATGGCGCGGGTACGTGCCGCGGTGATACCGAGTGCGGTCAGTTCCCGGCGGACCGCCATGATGCGGGGCAGCACCAGCAGCATCGCCGTGGCGAGCAGACCCCCGACACCGACCAGCCCGGTCATCACGGTGACCGATGACTGCACCTCGGGCGGTAGCTGCGAGTACCAGTTGACGACGTTGGTCAGCCACCGGGCCATGTCCCGGAGCATGGAGTTCGCGCTGGTGCCGGAGGTGATGAGCGCCGTCTCCAGAGCGCCCGCCAGCCGCTCCACGTCACCAGCCAGGTTGTCCGTCATCGTTGCCGCACCGCGGGTGGCGTAGCCGGCGTCCGTGACGGACGTGCGCCACGCATCGACCCCCTCAGCGCCCTGCTGGTAAAGAATCGTGGCGGCGCGGACCGCGTCGCTGCCGAAAATGGTTCCCAGAGCGGCGTTACGGGCCTCGGGGGTAAGACCGGAGAACGAGGCGTGGAGCCGGTCGGCCATTTCGCTCGCGCCGACGAAGTTCCCCGCCGCGTCGTAGGCGGAAAACCCGATCTTGTCCATGATGGCCTGGGCCTCTTTGGACTGCGGCACCAGCCGCTGCAACATCACCTTCAGCGACGTACCGGCATCCGAACCGGTCAGAGCGCCCTGGGCGAACATGCCGAGGATCGCAGCCGTGTCCTCCAGCGACAGGCCCGTCTGACTGGCAACGATGGCCGACTGGCGAAACGCCATGCCCATGTCGTGAACATTCGTGGCGCTCTTGCCGGCCGCAGCGGAGATGACGTCCGCGATGTGGGGGACGTCCTTCCCCTCCATCTTGAAGCTGTTCATGGCCTGCGCGGAGATGATCGCGGACTCGGCCAGGTCGAGCTGTCCCGAAGCGGCCAGGTCGAGACTGCCGCGCAGTGCACCGCCCACGATGTCCGCCGTGCTGATGCCCGCACGGGCCAGTTCCGCCTCGGCGGTGGCTGCCTCGGTGGCGGAGTACGAGGTGGCCTGGCCCGCTTCCAGCGCCGCCTCGCGGAGCTTGTTCATGTCTCCGACCGAACCGCCGGTCGCAGCCCGCACGTTCGACATGGACTTCTCAAACCTTGCCGCTGCGAACGCGGCGAGGCCGAACGCCGCGACCAGCCCCAGACTCGCCGTACGGGCCGCTTCCAGCGCCTTGCGTCCGCCGGTCGCGGCGGCGAGCATGCCCGCGCCGGCGGCGAACGCGGCCAGCCGCATCGCGCCGAACGAGCGGCCGACCGCCGCGGCGGCGGCCGTCCAGCGGGCAGCGACCGCCCCGGCCGCGGCCCCCGCCGCTGTCCGGGCGCCGGCCATCGCCCCCGACACCGTGGCGCCGGCAGCCGACCACCGGGACGACACGGCCCCCGCAGCCGTCGACCAGCGTGCCGCTACCCATCCGGCCGCCGTTCCGGCTCCCGCACGCACGGCCGCGCCGCCGGCCGAGACGCGCGCCCAGGTCGCCGACCAGCGGGCCGACACAGCCGACCCGGCCGCCGACCAGCGCGAGGACACCACCCCGGCGGCAGCGCCCGCGCGGACCCCCGCGCGCACCACCGCGTTGCCCGCCCGTACCGCTGCCGCAGGCATCGCCGAACCGATCGTGGCCGTTGTACGGGCCGCCTCCGCCCGCAGCGTCCGCATGGCCGCCGTGCCACGCTGCGACAGCCGCGTGTACGCGGCCCCCGCCCGTGCGGTCAGGGCGGGCACGGGTGCCAGTGCGGCACGGTTAGCCGCCGCGACACGGGTGGCCATACGGGTCATGTCCGCGCCCGCGCGGGCCGCCATGGTCCGCACCGCCGTACCCGCCCGCAGGGCCTGCGCCTGGGTACCGCGCGCCATGGCGGTCATCGACGCCTGGACTCGCACCGACGTCTGACGCATCGTCGTCGTGATGGTGCGCGCCGTGGTGGTGGTCGTCCTGGCGGCCGTGCGCATCGCGCTGGTGTAGGGCGTGACGGTGCCGGTCAGAACGACACGGACGGTGCGGACTGCCACGGCGCTCACCCCCTTTTGCTGATGGCGACGTGAATGCCGCGGGCGTCACCGCCCGACTTTTGATGTGCGTGCGCGCTGCGGGCGCCGGCCGCGCACGCGTGGCAGCGCAGCAGTTCGGCCTCGTACGCGTACTCGTTTTCGATCTTCGATGCCTCGGACCAGGGCTGGCCGCAGTCCGGACACCGGTCGCGCTCGACCTCGGTGAGGGCGAGTGCCCAGGCCCGGTCCTCGTCCAGCCAGAGCGGCTCGCCCGGCCCTGGCATGGGGCGCCCCAGGAAGATGGACCTCGGGACGCCCCAGGCTCGCGCGGTCTCTACTTCTCGCCGGTGAGGGAGTTGAAGATCGCGGAGGCGCTCACAGAGAAAGGGAGGCTGGTGGCCTCGGCGTTCACGTCGTAGGCGGCCTGCATCAACTCCGTCCTCTGGCCTTCGTTGAGGACCTCGAAGAGCTGGTCCGCCTGTTCCGGTGTCATCACCGGGTCGACGCAGCAAGCGGATACGAGCGCGCGTGGGAACGTCTGCGGATCCCAGCCCTCGTTCGGATTCTTCGACGGGTGCGCGGCGACGAGATCGGACCAGGCCCGCGCGCCGATGGCACGGAACCGGAACTCGGTCTCGGCCTTCTGCATCTGCTCGCGAAGCGCCTTGATCTTCTTGGCGATCTTCTCACCGGGGTTGCTGGACGCCAGTGACTCGGGCTTCCAGGTGTCGGACAGCCCGGCCAACTCACGCTCCAGCCGGTCGACCTCGGCGAGCACATCGCCCGCCAGGCACATGTATGCGGACTTCTCGCGCGGCTTGGCGCGCTTGAGGATCTCGGAGATGTCGGGCATCAGGCAGCCACCACCGCGTTCGTCTCCGGCGGCGAGTAGACCTTCACCGGCGAGATGAACTTCATGACCTCGTTGGCGGCAGGGGCAACGTTCGCGCGCTCACCACACACCATCGGATATGTCTCGACCTGCTGCCCGGCCGCCCACGCGATCTCGGCATCGATGCCGCGGCGGACGATGAGGACGCCGTGCACGCCGTACGTGAGGTTCTGGTAGGGCCAGTCCTCTTGCGGGGTGGTACCCCGCTTGAACGTGATCTGCGTTTCGAAGCCGATCCTGCCCACTTCCTTGGTGTCGAACTTGGACCGGAGGGATCCGGTGTCGACATCGGCGGTCGTCGGGTCGATCCCCAGGCCGTCCGGGGTGATGCGGTCGGTCAGCTCCTGCGCCGCGTTGCATTCGGCGACGGATGGAGCGGCGAGATTGGCAAGCGATACGGCCCAGGCTGCCCGGGTCTTGCCATCACTGATCAGGTCCATGAGAGCCCCCTTCAGGGCATGAAAAAGCCCCTGCCGGGGCGGAACGAGCGGAGAACAGGTCAGATGCGCAGGGCGGCGACCGTGACGGTGGTGGCGGAGCTGTAGCCGATGGCCACCAGGCCGTCGGACGGGGACGCGAGGAGATCGCCGGGCAGCGGCCCGATCATCCGCTCACCCGAAGCCGGCACGGACACGGTCAGGTTGGCGACGGACTGTCCGCGCACCGTCGCGGTCGCGGTCAGCGTCACCGTGATCGGGGCGCCGGCGCCGTTCTTGACGTGGATGAACGTCCTTTCGCCGGGGGCGACCTTGTCGCCGCCGGACGCGGCTGCGGCGTACGTGGGATTGATACCGGCCAGGGTTACGGCCTGCGGGGTCAGGACTGCCATGGGGACCCTCCGGGGTCAGGATGTGGACTGGAGCCGGTACTGCACCGGCAGGTAGAAGAGGGGCGGCGAGACGTCGTCGTCGCGCTGGACCGGCGGGCCGCCGAGTTCCTCGGGCCGCCAGGTCGCCCGGCCCGCGACGGTGAGCCGGCCGAAGAGCGCGAGGCGCACCCTCTGAGCGACCCACAGGCATTTCGTCTGCGTGGGGCCCACGCACGTCACCTGGAAACCCAGGACAAGCATGGTGCGCCGGTCCCCGAGTGACTCGGTCAGGGCCTGGCCCGGGTCGAAGTACACCGCGGCATACATCCGGCTCGCGGGCACCGGGACGGGTGCTCCGCCTTCGCCGACCGTCAGGCCCTGACCGGTCAGGGCCTCGGTCACCGCGGTGATGTGGGGGCCGATGTCCGGGGGCGTGGTCACAGCCGCCCCAGCCGCGCGGTGAGCGCCACCACATGGGCCTCGAAGCGTGGCAGCTCGTTGAGCAGCGCCCGGCCGCCGTCGTTGTGCCCGGCCTGCCGGCTGGTCCCGTATTCCAGGATGTTGCCGAGAGGACCCTGCGGCCGGCCTTTGTCCGGGCCGATCTCGGCCGACGCGCCGCCCGGCATGGGCAGCGGGTCGTAGGAGATCGTGTACGGGTAGAGCCGGGCATGGCGGCCAGCCGACGCCTGGGCGTTGGCGCGCCATTGGTTCTTCACGTTCAGCGCGCCCCGCATGACGATGCCCGTCATCTGAGCCTCAGCCTCGCGCACGTTCCAGGCCATCGCGTTGGCGAGCTGGTGCAGCTCTCGGGTGTCTGCGCTCATGACCGGTCCTCCGCACTGATCCGCCACGCTGTGGCTGCGTCCCCGTACTCGACCCCGGTGACCCAGAGGGTCAGGCCCACGAACCGTGCGTCGCGCGAGGCAGTCACCTTGACGACCGCGCCCGGGGCGATCCGCTGGGTGGGCGGGGGTGTCGCCCAGGGCACGGACACCACGAACTCCCGCAGCGTCACGTTCTGCTCGCCCGCCTCGACCTCTTCCCCGGTCCGGGCCACGGACTTGATCCGGGCCCGGCCCTCGTAGAGGACGACCTCCGAGCCGGGGGTATCCGTACCGGTCTCCCAGTCGAAGCCATCCTCGCCCGGCCAGGTGATGGTGATCTCGTCGAGCATCCGCCGCTCGGCTGCCTCCCGGCCCCGGGCCAGTACGGTCCCGTCCATCAAGGCACCGCCGGGGCGCCCGGAACGATGCTGAACGCCGTGCTGCGCGGGTTCGGGGGCTTGAGGGCGTCTTCGATCTCTTCTGCCTCAGTGTCGGACAGGTAGATCTCGCCGGTCGACCGGGAGGAGTCGATGACGTACCGGTAGTCGTCGATCGACTCTTCCCGCTTGCCCTCGGGGTTGGTCAGGACCCGCAGGACCATGGCGCAGCAGACGGTGAGGACGATGGCTGGCGGCGGGTCCGGAAGGGCGGGGAAGCGGCCACGGATGATGACCGAGGCGTCCGTCAGATGCGCGGCGGCCTTCCGCTGCTCGGACTCGTCGGCCAGGTCCCGGCCCAGCCGGTCTTCCAGGTCTGCGATGGTCGCGAAGTCGGCCACGGCCGGGGCCCCCTCTCCTACTTCGGCGGTCCGTACTGGTCCGCGAGCGCATCCCGGGTCAGGGCCTCGGCCGCGGCCTGGTCTGCGCCCTGGGATACGGCATAGGCGACCCAGTCCGCCTTGGACGCGGCCCGGTTGGGGGCCTTCGGACCGCTGGCACCCTCGGCCGGCGTGGTCTCGCTGATGCCGTAGTCGGCGTAGGCGTCGTCGGTGGCGAACTTCCGGAGCTGGGCGACAGCCGCCTTGTCGGTGGTCGTGCACTGCCCATCGGTGAATGCGGCGATACTGCCGACGCGGAGCTGCGGGTAGCGCGAGCTGGTGAACGTAGCCATGCCGGGTACCTCAGCTCGTGGTCAGGTTGGTGATCTTGCCGTGAGAGGTCTCCGGGCCGTACTTCAGGCCGACCTCGCCGTAGAGCATCACGCGCTCCTTCGCGCCAGTCTTGGCCAGCGGATCGGCGAAGAAGTGCCCCTTGCCGGGGATCTCCTGGTACACCGGCATGCAGTGTTCCAGCGAGGCGACCACGAGACTCCCGGCGGGCATGTGCCGGTCGAGCATGATGTTCAGTGTGCCGAAGTCCGTCTCGATCGTCTGGACGCGGACACCGCCGACCGTGCGGGACGACTCCTGGTAGTCCTTGTCCGTGATGAAGATCTTCGTCAGCATCCGCTTCTGGAAGCTGTTGCACAGCAGCGTCGCGGTGTCGGACTCGGTGATACCGCCGTTGTCCCAGACCATCTGGAGCAGGTCCAGGACGAGGTCCTCGGTCAGTGCGGACGGCTGGGTGCCGCCGGTGCCGGCGTCGCCGTCGGGTGCCGCGATGACGTTGGTGGTGATGGCCGCGATCAGCCCGCGGGTCTTCCGGGGCGTGGTGTTGTCCGCGGGCTTCTGGTAGGTGCCCTGAAGGAAGCTGAACTCGACGTCGCGGACCATCTGCTTGAGCATCTGCTCGGTCTGCCAGTCCAGCTCGTTGAGGACCGGGTTGGCATCGGCGTTGTTGATGCCGGCCTTCGCCTGCGTGGCGGCCAGCTTGGTGTAGCTGACGCCCACGGTCTCCTGGTGGACCTGGCAGATGTTGGAGACGTTGGCGCGCACCCGCCCGGAATCGGTCGGGGCGTCGGCGCCTTCCAGGGCGACGTTCTGCCCTGCGGCGCGCAGGTCGTATGCCTGCCACTCGAACTCGATGGCGTTGGTCTGCCCGCCCCCGGTCAGGCCGCCGATGGCGGAGAAGAACGGGGTGTCGCTCGGCGTGAGCTGGTGGAGGATTCCGGTGTAGTTGGGCAGGTTGTAGGTGGTGCCCAGGGCGGTGATCCCTGCCATGGCGGGGTCTCCTTACGGTGCTCGGGCGCGGCGTCCTGCCTGCCCTCGGTGGCTACTTGGTGGGGCTCGCGGGGGTGGCGAGCTTGCTGTTCTGGAGGCGCATCACGGTCCGCCAGTCGCCCTTCGAGTGGGCTTCCTTGATTTGCTCCTCGATCCCGCCGGGCGTGCCGCCAGGGCGGGCGCCCTGCCCGGGGTCCGGCTTCGGCGTCCGGGGGCCGACCGCTTTCGCCCAGTGCGGCTTGCGCTCCAGCAGCGCGGCCAGCTCGGTCTTGATGGCGTCGGTGTTGATCGCCCCGGCGTCGTCGATGAACTTGGCCGGGTCGAGCGAGGCGATCGCGTCCTCGGGGTCCTCGAACGTGGTCGCGGCCAGGGCCTCGACCTTCGCGGCCACTGCCAGCCGGGTCGCCGTTGCGGCGCGCTCCTCGGCGTCGGTCGCCCGCTCGGTGAGCTTCTGGGCGTCGGTCTTGTCGCGGTCCTCGAATTCCTTGAGCCGGGCCGCCTGGTCCTTGGCCTGCTGCTCGGCGTCCTTGGCCCGCTTCTTCCATTCGGCCAGGGCCTTCTCGCCCTCGGGGCCGAGGGGCGGATTGTCGCCGCCCTCCGGGGGCTTCGCCGGGTCCTGACCGCCCGGCGGTACGGCCGCCGGGGTGGGCGGGACGTTCGGGTCGACCTGCGGCGGCGGGTTGCCCGCAGCCGGGGGCGTCGGGACGGGGGGTGTGCTCATCGGTGCTCCCGTTGCAGGAGGTGGGGACCGCGGCGTTGCGCCGGGGTCAGGTCAGGTAGCCGAAGCGCCGCAGCATGGCAATGGCCTCTGCGCGGCTGCCGGCGATTCGGTAGATCTCCTCCGGCAGCAGCCGGGGGGTCATGAGGCGGAAGCCGCGCCCCGAGCGGGGCACCAGGCCCCGCTGGATCGCGCGCTGGCGCTCCTGCCGGAAGAAGGCCCCGCGGCGGGTCGTGCTGTCGCGGGTGGCCCGTACCCGGGTGCCGTAGGCGTCGGCCGTGTACATGCCGCGCCGGGCGTTGACCACGCTGGTAAGGCTCGCCCCGTCCCGCACGGCCTGGGCCCCGGCCCGGGTGAAGATCTTGTCCTGTTCCCGCTGCGACAGCGAGTTGAAGTACGCCGTGGGGCTGAATGCACCCCGGTGGTGGCGCCCGCGGGCGATGAGGGTGGCGGGCATGTGGACGCAGTCGCACTTCGGATGGCGCTGGAAACCGGCGTTCCAGCCGTACTCGACCCCGGCCAAAATGATGCACCGCGCGCACGCGGGCGGGTTCACGACCCGGATGTAGCCCTGGATCGTCCGGTTCCCCGCGATCGACGCCCCCGCAGCGGTACGGCCCGCGTCGGCCGCCTCGGTGGCTGCGGCCCTCAGCAGGGCGTTCAGCCCCGACAGCAGCGACTCCCGGGCCATGACGCCCTGCGACATGTTCCATTTCACGTCGATGAGGGGCTCGTAGAACAGCGACCGCAGGGGCCTGCCGTCAGCGGCCGTACCGGCGAAGGCAGCCGGGTTCACCTTCCCCTCGGCCTGCGACTCGGCGCCGTCCGCCGCGAGGACGGCCGCCACATACTCGTCCGCTGTCGCGGCCGTGTCCTGCTGCCCTTCGGTCACCGCGGCGGTCAGCCCTGCGGCGATGGCCGCCCAGGACATGTCCAGGTCGCGCGGATCGAGCTGGCGCCACAGGCTCTGGGCCCGGTCCGCGGTGCGCCGCACGACCGTCTGCTGGCTCCGGTAGTGCCGGAGCGCCACCTCGGCGGCCTCCACGCTCACACGCCCGTGATGACCGGCTCAGGCACCGGCTCGGGCGCGGGCTTGGGCCCGAACTCGGCCGCCAGGTCGCCTGCCAGGACACGGTCCATGGAACTGGTCATCATGGCGCGCATGCGCTGCTGCTTGACCGCGCTGTAGCCGAGGTCCTCCCACGCCTGCTCGCGCGGCAGGATGTCCGCCTGGACCAGCTTCACGACCGCGTCGGCCTTCTGCGCGAACGTCGGAGTCGACGGGTCCCGCCACAGCGTCTCCAGCCGCTGGAGGTCAGGGTTCCAGGCGCCGTCACGGAAGCGGAGCGCCAGGCGGGCGACCTGCTCGTACGAGCCGGAGAAGGCGCGGGCCTTGCGCTCTGCGGACTTCACCAGACGGGCCTCACGCGAGCGGATCGCATCGGCGGACGCCGCGTCGTCAGCGACCAGCCCCATGTAGTTCGGCGGGAGCGCGGCGATCGAGGCCGTCAGCCTCGCCAGGGCGTTGATCGTCTCGTGGAAGTTCGTCAGCGACGCCTCGGGGAACTGCCCGACCTCGGCCCCGTCCCGGTTCTTCGTCTTGGACGACGCCCACAGGCGGCCGGCGATCCGCGACCACACCGAGATGGGCTTGCCGTCCTTGTCGGTGAAGTCCTGCTCGTCGAAGCCCAGCGCCCAGCGGCGCGGCATCGCGTGGAACTCCGCCGCGACCATCATGTCCGTGGCGATCTTGCACGCCGCGTCCGACAAGGGCAGCACGTCCGCCAGCTCCGAGACACCGCCCGGAGTCAGCAGCCGGCCGCGGTTGACCAGCGGCACCACCGGCACGACCCCGAGCCCGTGATCGTCGCGGTCCGCCTCGGTCCAGCCCTCGACGCCCTTGTGCTCGTAGATCACCGTGGCGTCCGGCAGGTCCAGCGTGGCGAAGCGGTCCCGGACATCCCCTGTCAGGGTGTCTATGTCGTTCCACCGCTTCAGCGTCGCCCGCACCTTGCGGGTCTTGGGGTCGTAGTCGGCATGCATCTGGAGAGGGGACTCCGCCGTGATGAGCGGCATGGCGGAGTCCTTCTCGTTGGAGCCGACCTTGATGAACGCCCTCTTCATCACCAGGGCATCCACATGGGCCTGCTGGGACTGCTCGTCCATCCCGTTCGCCTGCCAGATCGCCCACAGGTCTTCGTCCGCGGTGTCCTTGGCCGGGTAGCGGAACCCTTCGACGTCCAGGCGCTGCTCGACCGCGTCGACGACCAGCCGCGGCCAGTTGACGACGACCTGCTGGAGCTGGCTGCCGAGTTCGGCCTGCAACTCCGGGTGCAGGTACGCCAGAGGCTGCGTGCCCTCGTAGTAGGCATTCAGCGCCGCCAGTTGCGGCCGTTCGGCCTCGTGGCAGCGGGAGAGGTAGTTGCACCAATCCAGATCCGAGAGTTCCATCAGCGCATCACCACCATCCGGCCGGATCGTTTGATGTTGGCGCCGGCCGCGATCGCGTCGCAGCGGGCTTCCCAGGACAGGTCACCGGCCATGGCGGCGTCCATCTTGAACGGACTGTCGTGACGTTCCTTCTCGATGACCCACAGGACCTGGCCGTCCTCGTCGAGCATCTTCAGATTCCGGCGGCGCGCATTCGCGATGTGCTGCCCGAACACCTCGTTCCCGTCGTGGGCGAGGTCCCCGGACTTCATGGCGCGCTCGTAGGCCCTGATCGAATAGGCCATGGCCTTCGGCCGGTTGGTCCACCACTCATGAACGATCTCGTCGCCCCAGCGGCCCTTCCACCGGTGAATCATCCCGTCCCAGTACGGCGGATCCGCGTACACCCGCCACACCCGCCAGGTGTCCATGGCCTCCACCAGTGCCGCCTCCACCTCTTCCTCGGGGCACTCCCAGTCCACCGCGTCCGGCGGGCACTCCCAGATCCCCAGAGGCCACTGGAAACCCGAGTCGACGTGAGTGGCGATGAGCGCCGTGGCGTCGCGGAACTGCGCGCCGTCGAAGCCGACCGTGATCAGCTCCTTCGGCGGGACCACGAAGCCGGAGCGGGCCAGGTTCTTCCACTGGAGCACGTCGAAGGCCTGCCGCCCGGCCTGCACCCTCCGGTTCAACCACACGCGCTCGAAGTACGCCTTGTCCGTGTCCGGCTGGTTGTAGAGGCTGGCGATCGCGTCGACCTGACCCTCGAAGTCCGGCCACTGCGCGATCGCAGGCCCGGACGCTTCCCGGATCGCGGACCGAAGCTGCCCGTCATCGGCCAAGTCCTCGCCCTTGCGGGGCGCGGCCTCCCGGTGGAAGAAGAACAGCGTCTTGTCCTTCGCCTTGCCCTTGGACACCAGCTCCGCGTACTCGTGCGTGCCCTGCGCCACCGACCCCTCGCCCGGGGTGTAGGTGGTCGTCGTCTCCAGTGACCACGGGTCGGCCAGCATCCGCTTGGGGATGTTCGCCAGCATCGTCTGGTGCGCCTCACGCAGACGCGGCAGAACGAACCGGTGGGTTTCGTCAAAGTGCTGGAAGGTGGTGCGGGCACCGTCGCGGGAGTCCGGGGATGACGCCAGGGCCTGGGCCTTGCCGTCACCGTCGATGCGCATGATGCGCTCAAGCCCCGAGTCGAACAGATCGGAGTCGGGGCCTTCGGTGCACATCACCAGGAGCGCGCCGTAGGCCAGGTCCGAGGTCTGCTCCTCGGTGTAGGCCACCATCGGGATGTACGGGTCCCGGACCGGCACACCCACCGGTTCGCCGTGAGTGTCGAAGCCGTCGCACCGCACCGGGGAGTCAGGATGCAACTCGGCGAAAGCGACCGCGGCGGCCAGCTCGGTCTTCGCGGTGCCCTTCCGGACGGACAGACCGACACGCTTGAACCGGCGCCGCCCGGCCCGAGGGTGGCCCTGGGGATAGACCTCGTACCAGCGGTAGATCAGCGCCCGTTTCTCGGCGTCCAAGGTGTAGGGCTCGCCCCGCAGGTCGCCCGGCCCGTGAACGCACCGGTCTTCCAGCAGATCGCACACCTGCGGCCCGAGCGTCGGCCACGGCTCCTCATCGGCACCGGGGACGATCAGGACGCCCACGGTCTACACCACGTGCAATATCGCCCGCGGATCCGCCGACACCGACGGCTCGGCCAGCGGCCTCTGCTCCGGCCGCCGGCGCCCCGCACGTTCCGCGGCCGGTTCCTCGTCCACGATCTCCCAGCGCAGCCGCAGCAGCGCCAGCGGTGTCAGCCCGAGCCGGTCAGCGAGCTGCCGCGCCTCACGGGCCGCGTCCAGGTCGCCCAGTTCACCCAGAACCTTCCACCGCACGTACTGAGCGGGTTCCCGGGACCAGCCAACCTTCTCCCAGGCGACGGCCTGCGGCGTCTTCCACAGATCCCGCCACAGCCGCTTTTCCAGACCTCGCTGGGCCTCCAGGACCTTGGTCAGGACCCGGACTTCCAGGTCGGTGGCGTCCAGCTTCCGCTGAAGAACGGCCCGCCGGGCGGGCTCCGCGTCCTGAAGGTCGACGCGCAGCGCGTCGACCTTCTCCTGGGCGGCCTCCAGCTCTGCGGTCTTGCGCACGTCATCGAGCAGCGGCCAGGGCGGCGTACGCCCGATACGGCCGGTGGCGGGCAGCTTGGTCATCGTGACCGTGGCATTGCGCCGCGCACGCTGACCGGCCGGCTTCGGAGCGGGCCCCATTCCAGCCATGTGATCACTCTCCTCGCGCCGTTGCGGCACGTCATGGCCCCGGCCGTTGCGGCCAGGGCCGGTTACTGACGGCGACGGCAGGTCCCGTTGCGGGACCTCCCAGACCCGTACAGCCAGGAATCGCCCTCCCCGGCGGTCCGCCAGTGATCACCGGGGAGGGGTCACCCCCCAGGGGTCATCACCCTGGGTGACATGAGGGCTGGTCAGTCGCCGCCGGCCAGGCCCAGGGTCGAGGACGTCTCCAGCGTCTCGGCGACTCGCAGCATGCCGGCCCGCTCGATCCAGCCCAGGCCCTCGGAGTACGCCAGGCTGAGGCGTGTGGAGCCGTCGGCTTCCACCACCTTGAGCAGGACCAGGGCGCCGGCCACCAGGTCGCCCTCGCCGACGGTGGCTCGGATGCCGAGCCCGTCCAGCACGTCACCGACGGGCTGGGTCCCGGGGCCCACGCTGTCATCCCATCCGCTCATCTATCCCGCTCTCCTGACGGCTGCGGCGTGGCGGAGGCCATGGCCAGGTCGATGACCTCCCACTGCGCCTCGCGCTCGGCACAGTTGAGTTCCTCGTCCCGGACGATGGCGCGCCATCCGTACCAGTCGCGGTGATACGCCTCGTCGGACAGGTAGTCCCTGCGCTGCGGCTCGGGTGGTCTGCTCACTCTCTTCACCCTTCGGCGCGGTCCTGGGCGCTGGCGGCTGTCACGGCCAGGTCGATGTCGTCCTCGAAGACGAAGATGCCGGCCAGGCCGAGGGCGGACCGGAGTTGCGTGAAGGCCTCGCCCGCATTGGTGAGCGCGTCCGTGTCGAGGCTGCCGACGTTGCCGATCAGCAGGACATCGCCGGGCTTGACGAGGACAACACGGGTGCCTTCGCTGCTCATATGTTCCAGCCTCCGGGCTGCTCGCGTGCGGTCTCTGCGCTGTGGCACGGGCCGCACAGTCCGCGCCCGTACTGCGGGTGGTCCGGGTCGAGGCCGGCGGCGACCAGGGCGCGGCGGTCGCGCGGGTGGTGGTCGGCGTGGACGCTGCGGGCCTGGTCGCACAGGACGCACATCGGGTCGCGTGCGAGGACGCCGGGCCGGAACCTGGTCTCGTGTCCGTGTCCGTAGCCGCGCTGCCGCGCGCTGCCTCGCTTCTGCTCCGCCTTCTGCTCGCACTCGGAGCAGCGGCTGCGCGTGGTGAGGGTGGGGCAGCCGGGCACGGCGCAGACACGGAGACCTGGGCGTCTGGGCATGGTGTGTCTCCCGTCCGTACTCTGTGGCCACTCGATGAGGGGGGACTGGAGATGGAGCAACAGAGCGGCCCGCAGTGGTCGTTAGGGCGTGGCGTGGCGGTGGTGGGTGTGATCGCTGCATTGATCGCCACGTGGGTGTATGTGGCGGACGCCGGCAGCAGCAGGGCCGATGAAGGGGAGGAGACGGCGGTGCTGACGCAGGTGTCGGCGTCGAGTCAGGTGGAGTATCGGTTGACGGGTTCGGCGGCCGGTGCGGATCTGACGTTCACGGACGGGCGAGAGCAGATTTCGCAGGCGGCGGGGAAGGCCGTGCCTCTGGTGACGGCGGACGGTGGCGGGATCGACTTCATGGCCGCCAGGGGGACGTCGTTGTATCTGTCGGCGCAGAACACTGGCGACGCTGGTGATCTGACGTGTCAGATCGTGGTGGACGGTGTGGTGGTGGCGGAGAACACCAGCAGCGGGGGGTACACGATCGTGACGTGCCAGGCCACCGCGTGAGGCCCGGCTGACGGTACGGCGAAGGCCCCGTCCGTGTGGGCGGGGCCTTGGGGGTTCATCGGTGTCCGGGCATGCCGAACGCCCTGTGAGTGTGACACCGGGCGATCTCGGAGGTCAAGCGGCCTTTGCAGCGGCGCGGGCCTGGAGTTCGCCCAGGTCGACCAGGGCGCGGTGGGCTCGGTCATACCCGTAATGCGTCAAATGGCCCCGTTGTAGCCGCTTGCGGATCGTGGCTGGCTTGATGCCGGTCGCGGCTGCGGCTGCGTAGATGTCCATGATGGTCGGGCTGGTCATGACTCCATGGTCGCCTACGGCCGGACCGCGTCCACGATTTCAGCTCGGAGGGGCAGCGCGCTCAGCGGCAGCCTGGCCAACGCACAGCGGGTCGCTGCACTTTGCACTTACGCGCCCCACGACCGATCCCCATTCGGGGTACTCAACCGCGATGCTGACGTCCCCGGGACCATTGAGACTGCAACGTGCCTGTCCGATTGCGTCATCAAGCGCTGCCCGGCGCAGGGCGCCCAGGCCGTGGCTGGCAACTGTTTCCGCGCTCCACGCTGTTCGGGCGATGTGGACGACTTCGGGTCCGGCGGTCACGGACGCCTCCTTGTTGGGCTGGGGTACCGGCCGGGGCGGGGCGCCGGGTATCGCACCCGGGTCTGTACCGGTCATGAGTCGGCCGCTCTGCTGCTGAGCTACGCCCCGCCCTGGGGGACAGTGTCGCCCATGCACGAAGGCCCCGCCGCGGTGTTCGCGGCGGGGCCTGTGGTTCAGAGGCGGGTGAGGTCGGTTGGGTGGTCGAACGTCAGCTGGCCGTCGGACGACCGGGTGTGAAAGCCCCAGCCGGCTGTTCTGAACGCGCTACGGAACTCGTCCTCGACCTGTTCCCGTACCGGGTTGGTCGGGCTGACGTTCAACAGCACGCCGTTGTGGGTGTATGAGATCGCGATGTCCCGTATGGGCCAGCGGCGGCCCTTCAGGTCGTAGACAGCGGTGAGGGCCTGGGCGATGGGAGCCGCGGCGTCGCGGACAAGGCTTTCCACGCTGCTGCCTACGCTTTCGCTGCCGCGTCGGTGGTTTCGGGGTAGGTGAACTTGAGTTTCCCGAGGCGGGCGTGGACCTTGCCGAGGGCCGCGACGGCGTTCCGGGACGCGTCCTGTGCCTCGCGGATCTCGGCGTAGAACGCGGGCACCTCGGTCTCGGGATCGTCGGCTCCGGGGGCGCTGATTGCCTCCTGCGGAGCTCCCGCGATCAGGTAGTCGGTGGCGGCGAGGATTTCGGGGACTCGCTGTAAGGCAGCGGTGAGGTAGCCGATCACGCGGTACCCGTCCTCCGGGTACTCCCAGCCTTCGACGCCGTGCGTGTCGATCCCGCGAAGGACCCGCCGCAGGGCGTCGTCGGCGGTGTCGGCGTACTTCCACGGCCGGCCGATGTAGTCATCGCCGCCGTAGGTCTCGATCGTGTCGGTCATGGGGGCATTCTCCTGGTGTTGGTCGTGGCCGGTAGGCGGTTTGGGTGGTTCAGTCGTGGTCGGCGGGGGGCTCGTACGGCACGAACTCGTAGCCGAGCAGCGCCGGTTGCACGCCCACGGGGTATCCGAGGTCCCACCCGAGCTGGAAGAACATGGCCCGGGTGTGGATCGCGTCGGCGATCGCGTCCGGCACGGTGCGGCCGACGCGCGTGAGGATGGCGAGGGCCTGGCACAGGTGTTCGTCGGCCGTGACGGTGATGGTGTCGCCGGGGCGCGGCAGCGCGTGCGGCGGGGGTATGGGGGTGTCCGCGACGGCGGTGATGCCGGGTGGTGTGGTGGGTGGTGCGGGCTGGTGCGTGGTGTCGGGCTCGGTGGTGCGCTCCGGTGTGTCCTGGTCGGCCGGGTGGTGCGCTCCGGTGCGTGCGGCGGCGGCCAGGTCCCGGCTGATGGTGGTGTGGTGCACGCGGAGCTGACGGCCGATCGCGCGGATCGAGATGCCGTCGCGTGCCAGTTCGGCGGCGATCGCGCGGCGCTGGTCGACGGTCATGTCAGTGGTGGGCGGGGTGGTCATGGGCGGTGGGCTCCGTGGTGGTGTCGTGGGCGATGCGTGCGGCGAGGCCGGGCCATGTGGCGGGCGGGTAGGTGGTGCCGCAGCCGGGGCAGTGGATGACGGTGGTGCCGGGCTGGTGGTGCAGGACGGTGCGGCAGGTGGTGCCGGAGCTGGTGAGGGCGGGGCAGGGCCCGATGACGGCCGGCCGCGCCCGGGTTTCGGTGTCGGGGGGGTCCACGATGCGGAGCACGGCCTGGTCGAGGAGACGGAGTTCGCGGGCGAGGTCGCCGGCCTGCGGCCAGTGCACGATCCAGGGCATGGACGCGATCAGGCCGCCTGCTGCGGTGGCTACCCGGGCCTCGATGGCGGCGCGCTGTGTGGGCAGTGCCCAGCCGCGCTCGGCGTGCACCGCCTGGTGCCAGTCCTCCAGTACGCCGACCATGCCGCCGGGTCCGCGGAGTGCGAGCGGGGCCATGGCCACGGGCAGGGGTGCCTCTACGGGCCGGGCGCTCCCGTACTGGGAGCTGGCCCGGCCGACCGGCTGAAGGACTGCGGCCAGGGCCCGGTAGAGGCGGGGCATGCGGTGCAGTCGCTGGTGGAGGGCGGTGGCGCAGCCGGTGCACAGGGTGCCGTAGGTAGGCGTGGTGCACAGCAGACACGGGGCCTGGTCGGGCCGGGCGTGGTGCGTGTGGTGCATCGGTGTCCTCCGGGTGGTGCGGGTGGTGCAGGGTGGGTCAGGGGCGGGTGACGGCCAGGCGCTGCCCGCCGCGTTCCTGCTCGGGGACGACGGCGTAGCCGAGCTGGTGGAGCGTGGTGGTGTATGCGGCGAGGTGGTCTTCCTCGTCGGGGCCGTCGTGGAAGACCCGGACGATGCGGGGACCGTGTTGGGCGACTCGGAAGCCGGGGTCCCAGGGGCCGGCCTCGAACTCGCTGTGCTCGTGGCCGGCGGCGGCGAGCTGCTCGGCGATGTCCTTGTCCCGGAGGCGTCGCACGGTCAGGTCCTCGTTTCGTTGATCGGCCCACTCGATGCGGGCGTGGCTGTAGTGGGTCAGGAGGGTGGTGAGGTCGGGGGCTGCGCTGATGCCGACGTCGGGGTCGTCGAGGACGGCGGCAGGGCCCGAGGGGAAGAGGACGCCGTGAATGAGGTCGCCGTTGCGGGGACGCAGGCGGAACGTCTGTGCGAACGGCTCGGGCTCGGTCACTGGGAGGCGTCCGGGTGGGCGGTCGGGGCGCCGCAGCAGTCCTGCGGCTGGCACCCCGGCGGAACCACAGGCGGGGCGGGCTCCGGCCTTCTCGCGTTGGCGGCCTGTATCCGGGCCTGGTCGGCCGCGTGGATCTCGGCGGCGACGAGCTGCCGCAGCTCCGCGGCCTCACCCTCGGCGAGGACGCCGCGTTCGGCGCGGGTGAGGAGCAGGCCGAGCCGGTCGCGGCGGATGGTGCCGGGCGTGGTCCGTACGGGGTGCCGACGGGCGTGGTCCGCGTAGTCGGCGGCGTCGGCGAGGAGCGCGGATCCGGCGAACAGGACGATGGTCCACCCGATGCCGGTCGGGCCGTCGGCGAAGCAGCCGGCCGTGGCGAGCGCGAGGCTGGCCAGGGCGTAGAGCGCGATACGGACCCGGGCGAGCGGCCGGGTGGCGGTGTTGTTGCTGGGCATGGGTCAGATCTCCTCGGTGGCAATGGTGAGTTGGCCGGCTGCGGCGAGCGCGGTGTGGTCGAGGGCGTCCGTACGGGCCGGGGACGTGGCGGGCTGGGGTGGGCGGGTCTTGGTGTGGCAGACGGGTCCGGTACCGCGGGCGCGGGATGCGGGGTCGCGGAGGTGCCGGCCGCAGACCTGGCAGTGGGTGCCGGTAGTCATGCGCCGGCCTTTCGTGCGGGGGTGGCGGCCAGGAGGTGGCCGTGCTGGTAGGCGAGGGCGATGGTGTGGCAGCGGGCGGCGAACGCGGGCGAGCTCGTTGTGCCGGGGCTGGACGCGCCGAGGGTGGCGTAGAGGCGGCGGATGTGGGTGGCGACCGTGTTGGGGGTGGTGCCGGTGACGCTGGCGATCTGGCTGTTGGTCAGGCCGTCGGCCATCAGTACGAGGACCTGGCGCTGTCGGGCCGTCAGCCGTACGGGCGGGCGGGGCTCGGCCGTCAGGCCGGTGAGCCATCCGTGCTGGTAGGCGATCGCTACCGCGTGCGCACAGGACACGGCAGCGATTCGCTGGCGGATCCGGCGCACCCGGTTGCGGACCGTCCCGTACGGGGTGCCGGTAGCAGCCGCGATGTCAGCGACGGTGTGTCCCCGGGCCAGACCGGCCAGGGTCACCAGGTCGTACTGCCGAAGGACGCCGGGCACGGCCCATGCCGTGCTCATCGCGGCCACCGCTGCCACGGGGCGGGCCGCACGCCCGTGCGACGCCGCGGCGTACCACTGCCGCTGCGCCGGGGCGGCCGGCCGGTGCAGTCGGGGTAGTGGGGTCTGGCGAGCCATTCGGCGTGTTCGAGGGTCGGCCGGTCTTTGGTGAGGCCGCGGGCGCGCAGGGTCTTGGTGCCGTCGTAGTACGCCGCGGTGTTCCCGGTGGGATCGGGCTGCGGGTTGAGTCGCTGTTCGCGTCCGTGTGCGGTGATGGCGACACGGATCGGTTTGCCGCAGTCGGGGCAGGGCTTCACGCCCTCAGTACTGAGCACGGGCGTCTCCTTCAGAGGAGTTGAGGTGTGGGAGGACCAGGGCGTGGCCGTAGACATCGGTCGCCACGTACGCGCCGTGCTGGCGGATCGCGGCGCGGACCTCGTCGGCGGTGGCCGCAGTACGCAGCGTGGTCTTCTGAGCGCGTGTCAGGACCGGGGCGGTGGTGTCGGGGCGTGGTGTACGGGGGCCGGGTGCCCACCGGTCGGGGTCGGCCGGGGGCGACGGCCGCGCCGCGGCGCGTTCCTGCTCCTGGCGCCGCGCCCAGGCCGCTGTCCGCTGCGCCCACCGCCGCTGCGCCCGGTCCCGCTCTTCGCGGTCGGCCTCTTCGCGGCGGCGGGTGTCGGCTTGGTCCATGGAGTTGTCGAGGCAGACGAAGCACCGCTGGCCGGTGTGCCAGGTGGTTCCGTCCTCGCAGGAGTCGAGGCCGCAGCCCTTGCGGTCGAGTGAGACGCCGAGGATCCAGCGGCCGATGCCGCCCGTACCGCGGTAGGGCTCCTTGGTGGAGGCGTACCGGGCCTGGAGGCGGGCGGTCAGTCGCTCGGGTTCCGTGCCGGTGTCGAGCTGGTGGCCGATCCGGCGGGCGATGGTGCGCAGCTCCCAGGTGCTGAGGTTCTCCACCTCGTGGTGGACCGGGGCCAGGACCGTCCAGACCCGCTTGGACAGGTCGAGGTCCGGCCCGTCGTACACCCGGCCGCTGCTGCGCTTTTCGGGGTGACCGGCACGGAAGGTGTCAGGTACACGCTCCGGGTTTTCCACAGGGCGGGTGACCCACTTACGGTCACCTCGCCTACGGCGGATCCCCCCACTCGGCTCCGTATCTTTGTCGTCCGGTCGGTCAGTCCTGGGGTCCTCCTCAGAAGGGGATCCGTCCGTGCTGCGGGGAGCCGATCCGTCATGGATGTCAGGGCCCGCGGGCCCGGGGCCGTGGGCGGTCTGGCCGGTGGGGACCGCGTGGAGGGGGTGGCGGTGGGTCTCGTAGATGTGGCGTCCGCGGGGGCCCTGGCGGCGGTGGACGGTGACCCATCCGGAGGCCTCCATGCCGTCCACGATCCGCATCACCTGACGCTCGCCCAGGGGCTCGCCGGCGCGGACGCCGCTCTGGTGGCGGACGTGGTCGCACAGGTCCGCCAGGGCGAGCGGGATACGGCGGATCTGCGCGTAGGTGATGGCGGCGTAGAGGCGCAGCTCACGGGGTGTCAGGGCCTCGGCCGCGCGTACGGGTATCCATACGTACAGCTCGGGCCCGTCGGTGTCGACGGCGCGGACGCGGCGCTCGGCGGACTCCCCGGTCCCGTCCGGCAGTGTCTTCCGTACGGTCAGGACTTCGGTGATGCCGTCGACCGGGTCCGCGTTGTGGAGCTGCCGCAGCCCGCGCTCGACTGCGGACGTGGACATGCCGAGGTAGGCGGCGATGGTGTCGACACGGGCGCGGCAGCCGGCGGGGCGCATCGCGAGCGCCGCGATCTTGACGTACACGGGCAGCGCCGCGTCGGTGTACTGGGCGCCGGTGACCAGGCGCAGCGGGACCCGGACGCGGAGTCCGCCACTCGCGCGTGCCGGTGCACCCGGTGCCGCGCGGGGCGGCTCGGGGCACGGCGCACCAGCAGCCGGAGCTGCTGGGTGCTGCGCGAGGACGGCGGACACGGGATCTCCTGGTCAGCGGGTGGTGCGGAGGCGGGGGAGGACTGCGGCAGGCAGCGTGAGGCGCACGGGCATCTGCTCGGGCCCGGCGGTGAGGCATCGGGTCGCGAGGGTGCGGTAGGCGATGGCGATCCTGGCGGGCTGGATGCCGGTCTGTGCGGCCAGCTCGGCGGGGGCGATCGGGGCCGTGGCGGGGATGAGGCCGGTGGGGTAGTCGGCCCAGGAGGCGAGGACCAGGGCCGCACCCATGTGTGTGGGGGTGAGGGCTGCGCGGTGGATGTACCGCTCCCACATCTGCCTCATGGGCTCGTCGTGGGGGCCGCGCTGCCAGCGGGCGGTCAGCCGGTGCACGGTCATCGGTCGGGGTCCTGTCTGCCGGGCGGGGCCGGCGGGTTGTGGCGGAGGGTGTCGAGGCTGGAGAGCAGGCGGATCACCGCGGCGGCGCCGGCCGCCGGGTGGACGCACCCGGCCGGACAGCGGAGTTCGGCGTAGGGCTGGCGCAGCCACCAGTCGCGCTGGGGCGACCACGGACGGGCGTGCTCGCCCATGTCGATGTAGAGGCCGGGGAGGGTCATGACGGCCCGTCCCGACCCCGGTCCGGGACGGGCCGCCTGCTCATACGCCCTCGGCGGTGGCGTGGTCGACCGGCTTCACGCCGGCGGCCTGGTACCAGGCCGCGTACTCGGGCGAGCCCATGCCGGGCTCGGAGCCGTCCACGGGCGCCTGCATGGCGGTGGCGGCGGTGAGAGCGAGCGTCGCGTGGACCTGCGCGGCGGCGAGGATGGCGGCCACGTCGGTGCCTTCCTGGTGGCCGTCGCCAACCTCACGGAGCAACTGCTCGGCGCGGGTGTAGTGCGCGGGACCGGTAACCATTCATCTCCCTTGGAAATGGGGCGGGTTGGTGGCCGGGCGGGCGGGAGAGCGGGTGTCATCCCGCCGGCCCGGCGGTAGGGGGCGGGGCTACTTTCTGGCGTCTGCGCGCCAGCGGGTGATGGTCCGCTCCGCGACCCCGACCCGGCGTGCGGTCTCTTTGGTGGAGACCCCCTGGTCCGCGAGCAGCCCGGCGGCGTACCGGAGTTCCTGCTCGGACATGTCCGGCCGGGGTCCGCCCGCCAGGAGGCGGTCGACCGCGACGAGGTCGATCCCCTGGTGGGTGGTGGCGTAGGGCGGCGGGAGCGGGGCCGTCATGGGCGCACGGCCCGTACGGCGCGTACGGCCAGCCACCACACGACCTGGAACAGATGTGCGGTTACGACGGCGGCGATCCACACGGCCGCCATCCCGGCCGCGGCCAGGACGAGCAGGGCGAGCAGCGCCACCGGGGCGGAGAGAACCATCGGTCAGTGCCTCCGGATGCGTGCGGCGCGCAGGAGACGGCGGGCCAGGCCGCTGTCCCTGTCCCACGACGCGGCGTCGTTGAGACCCACCGCGATGAAGACCGCGAGCAGGAAGAAACCGAGGACGGCGACCGCGATCACGTGTCCTCCCCGGGGTCGGCGGCCGGGGCGGGGCGGGCGCCCAGCGCAGCGGCCAGGTGTTCGGCGAGGTACCGGCGGATCTGGGGGTCTCGCAGACCGACGGTCATCGCGGTCATCTGGAACTGGGCGATGGACTCCGCGAGGAACGCGGTCAGGTCGGTGTCGGGTGCGGGAGTGACCGCAGTCTCCGTCGCGACAGACGCGGTGGAGGTGGTCTTCTCCCCTCGGGCCTCGGGTGCCGCGCTGTCGGCATCACGGCCGGGGTCGTATGCGCTGCGCCACTGGATCTGCATGCGGGAGCGGTCGTGTCCGTACCGCCGGACCGAGATCTGCACGTTCACGTTGTGGGCGTGAGCGCACCGGCCGGGCAACTCCGCGTGGACCATCAGGTTGGTACCGCGGGCGATCGACGCGGTGTCATGGCCGGAGGGCAGCCAGCCGGAGATCTGCATGTAGGTCATGCCGTAGAAGTCCGGCTCCAGCGTGCTGAGCTCCCACTCCGTCAGCTCGACCACGCCGTCCGTCAGCTCAACCCGGGCGATGGTGTCGGTCACCGGCTGACCCCCGCGTCGTGGGTCGGCGCGCTGACCGTCGACTGCTGGGCGGCGATCCACTTGGCGGCGGCGGCGACGGTCCGCAGCCCGTCCACGGCGTGGGTCCAGCGGATGTGGCCGTACCGGCCGTAGCCGTACCGGCCGTCGCGGGACGGCACCGCGCCCGCGCTCCACGTCACGGCGCCCCGCTTGCCCCGGCCCTGCTGGATCTGCCCGACCACATGCCGCTCCTCCACCCGCTCCACCCGCTCGGCGGTGACGACGAAGTCGAACGGCTCCGTGGTGTTCAGGCGGCCGAAGTCAAGGAACGGCTCGCCCGGGTAGAGGTACACGCCGGCGAGACGGCGGGGCTGGAGGCCGTACCCGATGTGCCGCGTGCTGGTGCTGCTGCGCCCGGCCCTCTCGCCGGTGATCGTCTCGGCCACGCCGCACGAGGTGCACACGATCCGTACCGTGGTCGCCTCGTAGCTGTTGGCGTGCCCGCAGTCCTCGTTCGGACACGAGTGCGACGGGCCGCCATGCAGGGACCGGTACTCGCTGTCGTTTATACGGACGTCGACCGTCCATGCCGGGCGCTTGCACGTGGGACGGTGCGTCAGCCGCTCCCAGCCGAGATAGGTGTCCAGGACCACACTCATCGGCCGGCCCCGATCGTCTCGGTGTCGGCGGTGGGGGTGGGGATCTCGGTCCAGGCGTGCACCGGCACACCGCCGATGTGGGCGTGGGCGTCGACGGCGGACCAGTCCGGACGGGACTCGATCGGCGTCACGGTCACCTCGGCGGCGAACGCCTGGGCGAACGCGATGATGGCGTCCTGGCACTGGCTGTACTGGATCGTGGCGGCGTACCCGCCAGCCCGGCGGATCTGCGAGGTGCAGTACGGGAGGGCGACGGGCTGTACGGCGGCGACGGCCTGTGCCGCAGCGGCACCCGCACGGCGGAGCGCGTCCGGCTGCGTCGCGGCCAGAGGAGCCAGGTACGGCCGGGGGGACCTACGGCCCACCTGGTAGATAGTCTTCGGGATCACGGTTCCTCGTCTCTCTGGTGGATGAGGGCCGGCGCGGGGCTGCTCGGGACCGGCAAGTCGGAGCAGCCCCTGCGCGCGGGAGTTGGTCAGCCGGTCTTTCGTCGGCCCTGAGAGGGCTTGATTCCGGCGAGCGTGAGCACGGACGTGGCCGTCGGCGCCGTC
This sequence comes from Streptomyces sp. NPDC055025, assembly GCF_053608565.1. Classification (NCBI taxonomy): domain Bacteria; kingdom Bacillati; phylum Actinomycetota; class Actinomycetes; order Kitasatosporales; family Streptomycetaceae; genus Streptomyces; species Streptomyces sp. NPDC055025. Next base: position 95,607 of record NZ_JBSGVS010000003.1, on the reverse strand, counting down.
TCCGGCTGCTCAGCGGGGCGCACTCGGTGCATCTCCTTGATGGCCTCCAGCTCGGAGGCGTCGAAAACCACGGCCGCGCCGATCTTCTGGTGCGGCAGCTTGTCGAGGTTGTCCTTCAAGTAGCGCGGGAAACAACGCAGGAGCTGCGCGGCCTCGTCCAGCGAGTAGTTCTCGGCGATCACCGTGTGACCTCAGCGCGTGCCTCGAAGTCGTCGCTGTCGACGTCGAGGATCCCGGCCAATACCGCTCGCAGCCGGGGACGCGGGATGTACACCCCGCGTTCGATCCGGCTCAGGTGGGAGTGGTGGACCGTCACTCCTCGGGAGGCGCACTGGGCTGCGAGATCCTCCAGGGTCAGCCCCAGCCGAATCCGCTGGCTGCGCAGTGGTCCTGCGTTTCTCTGTGCCATGTTGCGCAGCCTAGCCACAGATTGACGCAAGTGGCAACAAGTCTGTGCCGTTTTGTGTGTCTGGAAGGGGTGTCTTGACCGCAGGAAGGCACTGTCCTGTGTGCCGACCTGCGCTAATCTGCGTTCCGAGCGGCCTGGGCTACAGGGCGCTGAACCGACAGTCGGTAGACGGAGGGCGTCCATGTCAGAGCTGTCGCGGCTCGACGGTGCAATGAACGCCAGGCGTCTAGAGCTCGGGCTGGCCTGGAAGGACGTCGCGAATGTCGCTGGCATCTCGTACGAGACGCTGCGCGGGGTCCGGAGAGGCAGTACTGCTGGTGCAGAGCTGACGCTGCGCCGCATCGAGCGAGCGCTCAAGTGGGCGCCGGGCAGCATCGATGCGGTAGTGGCCGGCGGTGAGGCGACACCCCTCGGTGATACCGGTCAAGGGGACCAGCCGGCGCCCGAGCCATCCATAGATCCACGAGTCGAAGCGATCATGACAATCCTTGACGGCCTGCCGCGGCGGGTGCAGGTGCAGGTGCTGCGCCGTTTGGGTGATCGTCTGGACGACCTGATGTCGGGCGGGCAGTGATTCAGCCATCTGCTTGGTCAGGCTGTACGGCCGTGTGACCAGCGGTGTTCCCACGGGAACACGGACGCGTGACAGGGCGGGTCTAGACGGGAACGGACGGGCAAGAGCGGGTCACGGAACTGCTGGTGACAGCGTTTCAGCAGGTCAGAGCACCCGGCGGATCGGGTTCAAGTCCGGTTCCGGGCACATTTCCGACCTTCCGACGGTCGCCGGTGTGACACGCGGCACGCGTGTGGTGTCACGATCCTGGAAAGATCCTCCCCCAGCACTAGGGCAGACGCTTTGCGTCCCTATTACTCTTGTGGCAAGGCCACGCAGGGTGGCCATGGAGGAGTGAGATGAGGAGCAGTAACCCGGTCTTCTCGCGACGGGGCTTCAGCCGCGACAACGGCCACGCGGGCTTCAACGCGGCGCCGCAGGCCGGGGGCCCCGCTGTAGGAACCAACCCGTACGCGACCAACCCCTACGCGACCAACCCGTACGCGCCCCAGCAGGGCGCGGGACACGGCGCGGGACCGCAGGCGCCCGCGCGCACCGACGTCATGACGATCGACGACGTCGTGACCCGCACCGCGATGACGCTGGGCACGGTCATCCTCACGGCGGTTCTCTCGTGGGTCCTGCTGCCGGTCGACGAGGCCAACATCGGCAAGTCGTACGGCATCGCGATCGGTGCCGCGCTGGTGGCGGTCGTCCTGTCGCTGATCCAGTCCTTCAAGCGCCGGCCGACCCCGGCGCTGATCCTCGCGTACGCCGCCTTCGAGGGTGTCTTCCTCGGTGTCATCAGCAGCGCGGTGAGCACGTACATCGCGCCGGGCGTGGTGGTCCAGGCGGTCATGGGCACGATGGCGGTCTTCGCCGGTGTGCTGTTCGCGTACAAGATGCGCTGGATCCGCGTCACCCGCCGCTTCTACGGCTTCGTGATGGCAGCGGCCATGGGCTTCGTGCTCCTGATGGTCGCCAACCTGCTCTTCAGTGTCTTCGGCGGCGGTGACGGCCTCGGCTTCCGCAGCGGCGGGCTGGGCATCATCTTCGGCATCGTCGGGGTCGTCCTCGGCGCGTGCTTCCTGGCGCTGGACTTCAAGCAGGTCGAGGACGGCGTCGCGTACGGCGCTCCGCGCGAGGAGTCCTGGCTCGCGGCCTTCGGCCTCACGCTGACCCTGGTGTGGATCTACCTGGAGATGCTGCGGCTGCTGTCGATCCTCCAAGGCAACGACTGACGCGTGGCGGTCACCGTCCGGCACGGTGACACAGAGCTGACCCGGAGGGGTCCGCGGGCCTGGTGCCCGCGGGCCCCTTCTCCGTTGTGTGCCGCTGTCGTGGTGTGCCGCTGTCGTGCACCGGTCGTATGGTGTGCGGTTCCCCCGGCCGTGTGGTTCCTGTGGCCGTTGACGGCGGCCCCGCCGGGGCGCGTAGGGTCGGCGGGGTGCTCGACACAACGCCGCTGACGGCCACCGTGGACCGATTCGCCGACCGCCTGCGGGCCGCTCCCCGGAGCCGGCTCCAGCGCGGAGCGGCGGCCGAGGCACTCGCTCTGGCCAGGGAACTGTCCGTACGGGCCCAGCGGCTCGAAGCGCCCGGCGAGGAGCCGCGGACCATGCCGGACGCCGGTGTCTTCGTCGTGGCGGACCAGCTCACGGTCGCGGCCGCGGATCTGGCCGAGGCATTGAGAACGACCCCGTCCGTGAAGGAGCTGGACGAGGCCGTGAGGTCGGTCGAGCGGGCGGTCGGCCGCGCGGCCCTGTGAGGGTGAGGCCACGGCGGGGCCGTCGACGGCTACAGCGAGGCGATGACGCGGTCCGCGAGGATATAGACGTGCTCGGCGGCCTCCCCGTCGGCGGCGGAGCCCCCGGGGCCGGTGGCGTCGCCGTCGCCGTCTTCGCTTCCGTCGCCTCCGTACGAGAACGTCAGGGTGTACGCGCCGGAGACACCGGACCCGCCCAGCAGGAACGGGGCGTCGCCCGCGCGCAGTGCCGCCGCGAGCCGTTCGGCGGTCTCCCGGTGGCCCGGGGTCATGCAGAGCGTCGTGCCGTCGGCGAAGACATACACGTCGAGCGTGCCCAGCGGCCCCGGCCGTACATCGGCGAGCGCCGTACGGGTCTCGGCCAGCTCTTCGAGCCGGGTGATCGTGCGCTCGTGGTCGGTGACGACGGGCGTCTGGAACGGTACGAAGTCCGGGTGCGAGGGATGCCGGCGGCGGGCCGCGGCCAGTTCCGGCGAGTCCTCCGTGAAATCGCCGGTCTCGCCGATGCCGGCGCCGCCGCCCGCTCCACTCACCTCACCGACTCCGCTGACCTCACTGACCTCGCTGAGGTCCGGGTAGTCGGCGAAGCTGTCGAGGGCCTCGGCCGCGTCGAGATCCAGGGACTCAAGACCGGCGAAGTCCACCTGGCGCGGGATGTAGAACGGTCCGTCCTCGGCGCCGAGGCCCGCGAGTCCGCCGAGCAGCGACGGGGTGTCGGCCGCGTCCCTGGCCTCCTGGGCGGCCCAGAAGGCGCGCGCCTCGGCCAGCTCGCGCTCGCGCTCCTCGGCGAGCGCCTCGGCGACGGCGTTGCGTATGGCGTCGGGGCAGTCGGCCTGGGCCGCGCTTCTGGCCTGCGGTACGGCGGCGGTGAGACCCCCCGGATTCACCGCGGCCAGTTCGACCCGCAGGGCGCTGACCTGCCTGCGCAGTCCGTGAGCGGCGTGCAGGGCGGCGATGCCCACGGCTGTGGAGGCGGCTGTGGTCAGCAGCAGGGCAAGAGACATGGCGCTCACTGACTACTCCCGTTCCGATCGGTACCCCCGACTTCCTACCTCAGCTTGTCCCGGGTGGGATCCAACCGTCAGTGCATTACGTCACGAAATGGACAGGTCTTTGGGCCTTAGGTTTACTCTCATCGACGCCCTGACCTGGACAAACGAATCTCCCCCTGGGCTAGGTCACATCCTGGGGGAGATTCAGTCACGACTGGGGATCGGTGGGGTTTATCCATACGATTCCGGACGGTGTGGCTACGCTGCGCGACGAGTCTCCGCATTTCGGACACTTCGCGCGCGGACGCGATTCGCGCGGGGGCGGGCTCAGCTCAGCCGCTCGATCACCATGGCCATGCCCTGGCCGCCGCCGACGCACATGGTCTCCAGGCCGAACTGCTTGTCGTGGAACTGGAGGCTGTTGATCAGTGTGCCGGTGATCCGGGCGCCGGTCATGCCGAAGGGGTGGCCGACGGCGATCGCGCCGCCGTTGACGTTCAGCTTCTCCAGCGGGATGTCCAGGTCCTGGTAGGACGGGATCACCTGGGCCGCGAAGGCCTCGTTGATCTCGACCAGATCGATGTCGCCGATGGTCAGCCCGGCGCGCGAGAGCGCCTGCCGGGACGCCTCGACCGGGCCGTATCCCATGATCTCCGGCGAGAGCGCGGTGACCCCGGTGGAGACGATCCGGGCCAGCGGGGTCAGTCCCAGCTCGCGCGCCTTGGTGTCGGACATGATCACGAGCGCGGCGGCGCCGTCGTTGAGCGGACAGCAGTTGCCCGCCGTGACCAGACCGTCGGGGCGGAAGACGGGCTTGAGGCCCCGCACCCCTTCCAGGGTGACCCCGGCGCGCGGTCCGTCGTCCTTCGTCACGACCGTGCCGTCCGGGACCGTCACGGGCGTGATCTCGCGCTCCCAGAAGCCGTTCTTGAGGGCTTCCTCGGCGAGGTTCTGCGACCGTACGCCGAACTCGTCCATCTCCTGCCGGGTGATGCCCTTGAACCGGGCCAGGTTCTCGGCGGTCTGCCCCATCGCGATGTACGCGTCGGGGACGAGGCCGTCCTCGCGCGGGTCGTGCCACTCCGCGCCCTCGCTCCGCGCGACGGAGGCCGTACGGGCCTCGGCGTCGGAGAAGAGCGGGTTGTGGGTGCCGGGCATCCCGTCCGAGGAGCCGTTGACCTGGCGCGAGACCATCTCGACGCCGGCCGAGATGAAGACGTCTCCCTCGCCGGCCCTGATGGCGTGCAGCGCCATCCGGGAGGTCTGGAGGGACGAGGAGCAGTAGCGGGTGATGGTGCAGCCGGGCAAGTGGTCCATACCGAGCTGGACGGCGACGATCCGGCCCAGATTGTGCCCCTGCTCGCCGCCGGGCAGCCCGCAGCCGAGCATCAGGTCGTCGATGTCGCGGGGGTCCAGCTCGGGGATCTTGGCGAGCGCGGCCCCGATGATCGTGGCCGTCAGGTCGTCGGGCCGCACTTCCTTGAGCGACCCCTTGAAGGCCCGGCCGATGGGGGAACGGGCGGCAGAGACGATCACGGCTTCGGGCATCACGGCTCCAGGAGGCAGAAGGCAGGGCTGACGTGGAAGTTACCGGTACGTAGCGCCGGGGGGCACCCGGCCGGTCGTGTGATGAGGACCTCTTTTCCAAGCGCTTGCTCAGCGAGTGAACGGGCGAGTGGGCGGGGGGTGGATGCGGGGCGGGCGCGGGGCGCCGGGCCGGGAAGTCCGGCAGGGGCCCTGGGCGGCTCGACGTGTCGTATGTCCGGGTGCCATACGTCCGGGCGCCGCCTTCCGCGTCACACCTTCGTGTCATACCTCCCGGTGTCATACCTCCCGGGGCACCTGGCTCGGTTCCGGCGGGGCCGCTTCCGTCTGGGGCGGGAGACTGCGGCGCCGGCGGTGTTTCAGCAGGGCCCAGGGGGCGCGGGCCGCGGTGACCTCCGTGCCCGCCCGGGACGCCGCCGCCGAGGCCGCCTTCGCCACCGGGAGCATGTCCTCGTCGCGGGACGCGTCCAGCTGGTCCGTCTCCGGCCAGAGGTCCAGCACCGCGCAGAGTGTGGGCAGGACCGCCATCGCCGCGGTCGCGTAGCCCTCCGCCGAGGGGTGGTAGTTGTCCGGGCCGAACAGCTCCCGCGGATTCGCGGCGAACTCCGGGCCCAGCAGATCGCCCAGCGAGACCGTACGGCCGCCCTGCTCGACCGCCACGATCGTCTGCGCCGCGGCGAGCTGGCGGCTCACCCGGCGCGCCAGCCACCGCAGCGGCTGGTACACCGGCTCGATGGTGCCGAGGTCCGGACAGGTCCCCACGACCACCTCCGCCCCGGCCGTGCGCAGCCGCCGCACCGCCGCCGCCAGATACCGCACCGAACGGGTGGCCGGCATCCGGTGCGTCACATCGTTCGCGCCGACGATGATCACGCAGACGTCCGGGACCCGCGCCGGGTCCGCGAGAAGCTGGGTCACCTGGCGGTCCAGATCGTCCGACTGGGCACCGGGCAGAGCCACGTTCCGCAGCTCCACGGGCCGCTCCGCGACCGCCGCGAGCCCCGAGGCCAGCAGCGCCCCAGGGGTCTGCCCCGCCCGCCGTACGCCCTGGCCCGCCGCCGTGGAGTCTCCGAGCATGCCCATCCGCAGCGGCGGCTCGGTGTGTCCGTACGCCAGTCCGTACCAGCCGTCACCGCTCGGCGGAACGGGGGCCGCACCGCCGCCCACCGACCGCTTCGCCAGTTGCAGTTCCGCCAGCACCACTCCGACGCCGGCCGCCCCCAGCAGGCCGATGCTCCCGCCGCCATAGGCCGCGCCCGCGGCGATCCGCCGTGCCACCCTCGCCCTCGACACAGTCCGAGCCACCTCCCTCTGGCCGTACGTATGAGCCAGCCGTACGTCTGAGCCGACCGTACGCACGAGTATGGGTACGTACACCAGCTAACTGCCCCGTAAGGACCGTCGCCCAATCTCGCGCGCGTACGCATACCCTGGCCGGACCATCACGGAGACCCCGGAGACAACGGTGCAATTCCACGACTCGATGATCAGTCTGGTTGGCAATACCCCCCTGCTGAAGCTGCACAGCGTGACGGCGGGAATCCAGGCGACAGTCCTGGCGAAGGTCGAATACTTCAACCCCGGCGGTTCGGTCAAGGACCGGATCGCCCTGCGCATGATCGAGGCGGCCGAGGAGAGCGGTGAGCTGCTTCCCGGCGGCACGATCGTCGAGCCGACGAGCGGCAACACCGGCGTCGGTCTCGCCATCGTGGCCCAGCGGAAGGGCTACAAGTGTGTCTTCGTCTGCCCGGACAAGGTCTCCACGGACAAGATCAATGTGCTGCGCGCGTACGGCGCCGAGGTCGTCGTCTGCCCGACGGCGGTCGACCCCGAGCACCCCGACTCGTACTACAACGTCTCCGACCGGCTGGTGCGTGAGACGCCGGGCGCCTGGAAGCCGGACCAGTACAGCAACCCCAACAACCCGCGCTCGCACTACGAGACCACCGGTCCCGAACTGTGGGAGCAGACCGACGGGCGGATCACCCACTTCGTCGCCGGCGTCGGTACGGGCGGCACCATCACGGGCACCGGCCGCTATCTCAAGGAGGTCAGCGGCGGGCGTGTGCGGATCGTGGGCGCCGACCCGGAGGGGTCGGTCTACTCCGGCGGTTCCGGGCGGCCGTATCTGGTCGAGGGCGTCGGTGAGGACTTCTGGCCGACCGCGTACGACCGTACGGTGACGGACGAGATCGTCGCCGTGTCCGACAAGGACTCCTTCCGGATGACCCGGCGGCTGGCCAAGGAGGAGGGCCTGCTCGTCGGCGGCTCCTGCGGGATGGCGGTCGTGGCCGCGCTGAAGGTCGCCGAGGGGCTCGGCCCCGACGATGTCGTGGTCGTCCTGCTGCCGGACAGCGGGCGCGGCTATCTCAGCAAGATCTTCAACGACGAGTGGATGAACGACTACGGCTTCCTGGAGCAGGGCGGCGGCGCGGTGACCGTCGGCGATGTCCTGCGGCACAAGGCGGGCGCGATCCCGACGCTCGTCCATATGCACCCGGAGGAGACGGTCGGCGACGCGATCGAGGTGCTGCGGGAGTACGGCGTCTCACAGATGCCGATCGTGAAGCCGGGGGCCGGACACCCGGATGTGATGGCCGCGGAGGTCATCGGCTCCGTGGTGGAGCGGGAACTGCTGGACGCGCTCTTCACCCAGCGGGCCTCGCTCGGCGACTCGCTGGAGAAACATATGTCGTCCCCGCTGCCGCAGGTCGGCTCGGGCGAGCCGGTGGCCGATCTGATGACCGCGCTGAGCGGTTCCGACGGCGCCGACGCGGCGATCGTGCTGGTCGAGGGGAAGCCGACAGGGGTGGTGAGCAGGCAGGATCTGCTGGCGTATCTGTCGAAGGCCTGATCTCGACGGTTGTGTAGCGAGCGGTTCAATGGGCGATGGCGCGTATCCGCGAAAGTGGTACGAGCGCGACACGTCCACGCAGCACCCGCTTAACACGCGTCCTGCACAGTAGTGGTTGTCGGCGTCAAGGACCTCCGGAGCGGCTCCCGGACCTCCATGGACGCCAAGGACACGAACCCCGGCCCTGACCCGGACCGTGTCCCTCGCGGGGACCGCCGTCGTCCCGCCCCCCGGTAACGGGGGTGCGGCGGTCCCCGCGACTATCTTTCGACTATCTTTCGCGCGTTCCCGCCGCCGCTTTCCCGCACCGACCGGCTTGCGCCGACCGTGCCGGCTCGGCGGCTTCCGGCTTCCGGCTTCCGCCGCTCAGTCCTCCCAGTCGGACGACGGCCGGTGGCGCTTTCCGGGCATCCGGGGCCGACCGCGCGAGGCATGGACCACATTGACCCCGACGATGCCCAGCCAGCAGACGACCAGGCCCTTGAAGTCCGCGTTCACCGCGGCGATGGCGGACAGCGGGATCGCCAGGATCAGCGAGACGACGCCGAACCCGAAGCGTTCGCCGAATCCCTCCACGGGGCCGGCCGTACGGGAGCCCCGGGCGGCCGCCATCTGCCGCTCGGCCAGCTCACGCCGGACACGGCGCTCGACCGTACCGTCCAGACGCTGCTCGATCTTCTCCAGGAACGACTCGACGAGCGCGGGCTCGTAATCCGCCCCCAGCTCGTGGCGTGCCTGGAGGGTGGCGTGGAGTTCCTTCGTGAGCTCGGGTTTCAGCTCGGGGTCGCGGCTATCCATACCGCTACGGTACGAACCACCGCGCACCCGGGCAGTGGGGCTAGCCCCCCTCTTGGCGTCCGCCGCGTCAGTGATCCGTGGCGCGGGGGTGTCCTATGCCCGCGAAGGTGATCCAGCAGGTGAAGCGGGCGGTGTCCGCGAGATACCAGACGCGGCCGCCCCCGGTCACCTCGATCTGCCATTGCTCGCAGGTCCGGCCACGATGGGTCCCGTGAGCAAGAGTGCCCTTCAGCCGGTGGTGCCGTGCTGTCTCCTCGCGCGGAGTGGGGTCTGTGCGCAGGGTGACCCAGGCGCGGTAGGTGTTCCCGCGAGCCTGCTGGGCGAGGGACTCCCACCCCTTGGCCGAGGCCCCGTCGGCGAAGCGGACCTCCCACTGGCCCTCCGGCGCGGGAGGCGCTGCTCTGTCTCCGCGACCCGTGCTCATGGGGCGTCCACCGGGGCGGGGGCGGGGCCGTAGTCCGCGTCGTGGTCCCTGGTGAGCGCGCTCAGCAGTTCGGGGTCGGAGTACGCCTCCGCGGTGTGCTGCCAGGCGATGAGCATCTGGGCCACGGAGGCGTTGTTGGACACGGAGTCGGCCGCGCGCATGGTGTCGACCAGTTCGACCGCGAAGGCGTGCACATCCGGGTCGGGCAGGAATCTGACCCAGGGGAAGGCGTCCGGCAGTATGTCGAGCAGGAGCTCCACACTGCCGGGTTCGCGTCGTGTCATCGCGGCGAGCATGCGGGTGGCGGCCGACACCACGGTCCGGTCCTGTTCGGCCCGTGCGGCTGTGGTGAGGACCAGATCCTCCCCGTCCCGACGGTGCAGGAGCAGCCGTGGTGACTCCTTCAGCCGGGCAAGTGTCTGCTTGTTCTTGTTCACCAGTTCGGAGAAGTTGACGGCAGCGTTGTCGGAAGCCATGACTTTGAAAGTACTTCGAAACTCCTTCGCTCGCCATCGCCCGTACGGGGGAAACCAGCCGCCTCGGCGGCCGAGGGTCACTTCTTCGTCAGGCCGTGGGTGGCGGCCCAGGCGCGGGCCACTTCGTCCGGGTCCTTCTTGTCCTTGTCGACCTGGCGGTTGAGTTCGGTGAGGGCCTCCGTGGTGAGGGTGTTGCCCAGGCGGGCCAGTGCCCTGCGTACCGTCGAGTCGGCCTTGCGGTCGGCGATCAGGGGGACGATGTGCTGGCCGGGGACGAGGTTCTCGGGGTCGGCGAGGACCACCCAGCCCTCGGCGACGATGTCCGTGTCCGTGGTGAAGAGGTTGGCGACATCCACGTCCCCCTTCTTCAGGGCTCCCTTCACCAGGGGGCCCGAGGAGTCGAGCGACTTGAACTCCCTGAACTCCACGCCGTACACCTCCTTGAGCCCGACGACCCCGACCACCCGCTTCTTCACCTCGGGCGCGGCGCCGAGGACCAGCCTGCCGTTCTGCTTCTTCAGGTCCGCCAGTGTCACGAGGCCGTACTTCTCGGCGGTCTCGCGGGTGACGGCGAAGGCGTCCGAGTCCTCGGCCCGGCCGTACGGGAGGACCTGGAGGCCCGCCGGGAGGGCGATGGCGAGGGCGTTCTGCATCTCGCCCTCCTCCGTGGCGGTCGCCTTCGCGTCGAGATAGTGGAGCAGCGCGCCCTGGTACTCGGGGAGCAGATCGATGTCGCCGCCCCTGAGGGCCGGGATCAGGATCTCGCGGGTGCCGAGGTTGGCGCGGACGGTGGTCTTCACCCCGACGGCTTCGAGCACCGTCGCGTAGAGATGACCGAGGATCTGGTTCTCGGTGAAGTTGGCCGTGCCGATCGTGATGCCGCCCGCGCTGGAGCCGCCTCCCGCGCCGCCTCCGCCCTGGCCGTCCAGGGAGGTGATGCCGGTGCTGCACGCGGCCAGTACGGGTATGGAGGCACCGGCGAGCAGACCGCCGAGCAGTGTGCGCCGGGTGTTTCCTGTGTTCCGGGTGTTCATCGGAGTGGTGTCTCCCTAGACGGCGGTGCGACGGCGGAACAGAACGCGCTGGAGTCCGGACAGCGCCAGATCGAGGACGACGGCGACGGCCGCCACCAGCACCGCGCCGCCCAGCACCTGGACGAGGTCGCGCTGGGCCAGGCCGTCGAAGACATACCGGCCGAGTCCGCCGAAGCTGACGTACGCGGCGATGGTCGCCGTCGCCACCACCTGGATCAGCGCGAGCCGCAGCCCGGTCATGATCAGCGGGAGCGCCAGCGGGATCTCGACCTGGAACAGCACCTGGTGGCCGCGCATGCCCTGGCCCCTGGCCGCGTCCTTCACCTCCGGGTCGACGGCGGTCATCCCCGCGTACGTATTGGTCACGACGGCCGGGACGGCGAGGGCGACCAGCGCCACATACACCGGCGTCATGGAGAGACCGCTCGCCAGGAAGACCAGTACGACCAGACCGACCGTGGGCAGGGCCCGGCCGAACGAGGCGAGATTGATGGCGACGAACGCGCCCCGGCCCGTATGCCCGATCAGCAGTCCGAGCGGCAGCGCGATCACGGCGGCGATCAGGGTCGCGAGCAGGGAGTACTGGAGGTGTTCCGCGAGCCGGTGGCCGATGCCGTCGGCACCCGTCCACTGCTCGCCCGAGACCAGCCAGGAGCCCAGATCCTCGAAGAGTTCGTACATGGTGGGTGTCAGCCCCTTCCTTCCCGCGTCCGGGGTTCCCGTGTCCACGGGGTGAGGACGTACTGCACGGCCACCAGCAGGGCGTCCGCGACCAGCGCGAGCAGCAGGGTCAGCACGACGCCCGCCGCCACCGGGGTGGGGAAGTCGCGCTGGAAGCCGTCGGTGAAGAGCTGTCCGAGACCGCCGTCCCCGATGTACGTGGCGACACTCACGAGTGAGATCGACATGACGGTGGCGATCCGTACCCCGGCCATGATCACGGGGAGCGCGAGCGGCAGCTCGACGGTGAGGAGCGTACGCAGCGGGCGGGTGCCCATGGCGACGGCGGCCTCACGGGCCTTGGCGGGTACGGAGTCGAGCCCTTCGACGGTGTTCCGCAGCAGCACGACGAGCGTGTAGACCGTCAGACCGATGACGGTGGTGGTCCTGGTCAGCCCGGAGACGGGCAGCAGCAGGACGAAGACCGCGATGGACGGGATCGTGAACAGGACGTTGGAGAGCCCGAGGAGGAAGCCGCGCAGGGGCCGGACCCGGTGGGCGAGCACCGCGAGGGGGAGCGAGATCAGCAGACCGAGGAGCACGGCGGTGAGCGCGGCCTGGAGATGGGAGAGGGTGAGGGTGGTGAGATCGCCCGCGTGGTCGGAGATCCATCCCCATTCGATGGTCATACGGCTCCGCCCGGGGTCCTGGGCCCGCTCCCGGCGGCTGCCGCGGCGCCAGGGGCCGTGGCGCCCGTGCTCGTCGGGGAGGCGGCTTCCCTGGCCGCCCGCGCAGCCTCCTGGTGTCTGCGGCCCGCGTGCTCGTGGATCGTCTCCCGTGAGGTGACCCCCGTCAGCACGCCCTCGGCGTCGACCCGCGCTATCAGACCCGTCGGCGACGCGATCGACTCGTTCAGCGCCGCGAGCAGCGAGTCCGTGTCCCGCAGCGGCCGTACGGGCATCAGGGGGCCGGACGGTCCGGAACCACCCGACGGGTCCGGGGTGAGCCAGCCGAGGGGCTCGTTCCGGGCGGACACCACCAGATACGGCCCGTCGTCGTACGGCCCGCCGTCGTACCCACCCTCGCCCGGCGCACCCTCGCCCGGACGCGGCACCGGCTCGCCCTCCCGTACGGTCCGTACCGCCGTCGCCACCTGCCGCGCGGGCACCTCCGCGAGCGTCGTCAGCGACAGCAGCTTCAGCTCGCGTTCCGCGCCGAGGAAGCCGGCGACGAATCCGTCCGCCGGCCGGGCCAGCAGCTCCGCGGGCGTGGCGCACTGCACCAGATGGCCGCCCGTGCGGAAGACGGCGATCCGGTCGCCGAGCCGTACCGCCTCGTCGATGTCGTGGGTGACGAAGACGATGGTCTTGTTCAGATCCTTCTGGAGACGGAGCAGCTCGTCCTGGAGCTGGGTCCGTACCACCGGGTCGACCGCGCCGAACGGCTCGTCCATCAGCAGCACCGGCGGATCCGCCGCCAGCGCCCTCGCCACCCCGACCCGCTGCTGCTGGCCGCCGGAGAGCTGATGCGGATAGCGCTTGCCCGCCTCCGCCGTCAGCCCCACGGTCTCCAGCAGCTCCGCAGCCCGCGTACGGGCCTTCCGCCGGCCCCAGCCCAGCAGCAGCGGCACGGTCGCGATGTTGTCGAGGACCGTACGGTGCGGGAAGAGCCCGGACTGCTGGATGACATAGCCGATACCGCGCCGCAGCTCGGCGGCGTCCTGCTCCAGGACGTTCCTGCCGCCCAGCCGGATGGTGCCCGAGGTCGGTTCGACCATCCGGTTGATCATGCGCAGCGTGGTGGTCTTACCGCATCCGGAGGAGCCGACCAGGACGGTGATACCGCCCTCCGGCATCTCCAGGGTGAGGTCGTGAACCGCCGTGGTGCCGTTGGGGAAGCGTTTGTTCACCGCGTCGAATCTGATCATCAGTCGTCCCTTGCCCGGCCTGCATATAGTCATGCAGAGTTCTTGGTGTCTGAATAGATTGTCAATGCCCTGGCGTAAATCACTGGTTACGGATGGTCGCGGGGTGAGACGTAACGTCTGGAATGGAGGCGTTCGCGCATGATGTCGTCCCACATGGTGGACCCGCCGGGTACGGGGAGCCCCGTGAGCACGCCCGTGAGCACGCCCCTCGTCGTTCTGGACGGACAGAGCCTCCCGGTCGCCGATGTCGTCCGGCTGGCGGACGGCGCCGCACATCCCGTACCCGGGACCGAGGCGATGAAGCGCGTCGAGCAGAGCTGGCATCTCGCCCGTGAACTGGCGGGATCGGGCCGGGTGTACGGACGCTCCACCGGCGTCGGCGCCAATCGCACCGAGGCCGTGCCCACCGAGGCCGCCGCCGGCCACGGGCTGCGGCTGCTGCGCAGCCACGCCGGCGCCATCGGCGAACCGCTGCCGGCCCGTCAGGTCCGCGCCATGCTCGCAGTGCGCGCCAACCAGTTGCTCGCCGGCGGCGCGGGACTGCGCCCCACCGTCGTCACCGCGCTCTGCGAGGCGCTGGGGTCCGGCGCGTACCCCGTCGTCAATGAATACGGTTCGGTCGGTACGGGCGACATCGCGGCCCTCGCGCAGATGGGCCTCGCCCTCGCCGGGGAACGCCCCTGGGAGCACGCCTGGGAGGGCGGCGGACCGCCTCCCGAGGCCCAGCTCCTCGACAACAACGACGCCCTCGCCCTGATCAGCAGCAATGCCCTGACGCTCGGTCAGTCCGCGCTCGCCCTCGACGAGTTGAGACGGCTCGTCGCCGCCACCGAGCTGGTCGCCGCGCTCTCCCTGCTGGCCGTCGACGGCTCGTACGAGGCGTACGCGGAGCCCGTGCACGCGGCGCGCCGGCACCCCGGCTCGTACGCCGTCGCCGCCGATATGCGGCGCTTCCTCGGCGCCCCGGAACGGCCGGGACCACCGCTCGGCCGGATACAGGACCCGTACGGCTTCCGCTGTGTCCCGCAGATCCACGGCCCGGCGCGCGACGCCGCCGACGCGCTGGAGAAAACCCTCACCGTCGAGATCAACGCAGCCGCCGAGAACCCGCTGATCAGTGCCGGCACGGAGGCCGACCCGGTCCCCGCCGCCTACCACCACGGCGGTTTCTATCTCGCCCAACTCGCCCTGGCGCTCGACCACTTCAGGCTCTCGCTGGTGCAGACCGCACGGCTGTCCACCTCCCGGCTCTCCGCGCTCAACGAGCCCGCTTTCACCCGGCTGCGGCCCTTCCTCGCCGACGGCGAGCCCGCCAGCTCCGGGGTGATGATCCTGGAGTACGCCGCCGGGGCCGCCCTCGGTGATCTGCGGGCCTACTCGGCGCCCGCCTCGCTGGGCCACGCGGTACTGTCCCGGGGCGTGGAGGAGCAGGCCAGTTTCGCCTCGCTGGCGGCGCGTCAGACGCTGCGCGCGGGCAGCGCGTACCGCCTGGTCGTCGGCTGTGAGCTGGTCGCCGCCGTACGGGCCCTGCGCCAGCGCGGACTGCGCCCCGAGCCGGGACTCGCGGTCGGACGGGCCTTCGAGCTGGCCGAGACCGTACTCGACGAGGAGGTCGGCGACCGTCCGCTGACCGATGATGTGACGGCGGCCGCCGCGCTGCTCGACCGCTTCACCGAGCTGGCCGCCGACGACGGGCGGCGGGCCCGTACGAACGCCACCACCCGCACGAGTAACGACCGGCCGGACCAGCCAGACCGGCCAGCTCAGACAGACCAGCCAGCTCAGACAGATCAGGTAGATCAGACAAGGGGGATCGCA
The DNA here is from genome assembly GCF_053608565.1 of Streptomyces sp. NPDC055025. Taxonomy (NCBI): domain Bacteria; kingdom Bacillati; phylum Actinomycetota; class Actinomycetes; order Kitasatosporales; family Streptomycetaceae; genus Streptomyces; species Streptomyces sp. NPDC055025. The sequence continues at coordinate 80,352 of NZ_JBSGVS010000003.1, read as the reverse complement.
TGAGCGACAGCCCTGCCGCCCGACTCCAGCAGCTCTTCGAGGGCCACCGGCTGACCCCCACCCAGCGGCGCATCGCGCACAGCATGGTGCGCCGGGCGGGGGACGCGCCGTTCCTGTCCAGCGTCGAACTGGCCGAACTGGCCGGAGTCAGCCAGCCGTCCGTCACCCGCTTCGCGGTCGCCCTCGGCTTCGACGGCTATCCGGCGCTGCGCAGACATCTGCGGGAGGTCGCGCCCGGCGCTCCCGTGGCGGGCGAGACCACCCTCAACGAGTACCAGCAGGCCGTACGCGGCGAGATCGAGAACCTGCGGCAGCTCGCGGAGCTGCTCGCCGACCCCGAGCCGGTCGAACGGGCCGGCCGGCTGCTCGCCGCCTCCCGTCCGCTGCCGGTGCTCGGTCTGCGCGCGGCCTCCTCGCAGGCGCGTGGCTTCGCCTACTTCGCGGCGAAGGTCCATCCGGACGTACGGCTGCTCGACGAGGGCGGCACGATGCTCGCCGACCGGATCGACACCGCCCGGCACGCGGGCGCGAGCACGCTGCTCTGCTTCGCGCTGCCGCGCCATCCGAGGGAGGTCGTGGAGACGCTGGCGTACGCGCGGTCGGCCGGGCTGACGGTGGTGACGGTCGCCGACTCCGCGTTCGCGCCCGTCGCCAAGCACAGCGATGTGCTGATTCCGGCGGCCGTCGGCACCGGCCTCGCCTTCGACACGGCGTGTGCGCCGATGCTGCTGGGGCGGATGCTGCTGGAGGCGATGTGCGACGGGCTGCCGGAGGCGCAGGCGCGGCTGGAGGAGTTCGACGCGCGGGCGGCGGCGCGGGGGCTCTTCGTGGAGTAGCTCCGTGGAACAGCTTCGTGGAACAGCTCCGCTCCGTTCTGCCGCGTTCCGCTCCGTTCCGCTCCGTTCCGTTCCGTGCGTTCTCAGGAAAACTTCAGAGAACGTCATTAATCTGCCCGCCAAACTCACCGGAACGAGGAGGCGGACAGTGGGACGCGGAGGGCAGTCTCTGGCACGGGTGGCAGTGATCGTACGGGCCGGCGCGGTCCCGCTGTGGTGGCTCGGGGTGCTCGCCGCCGGGATCGGGATCGTGTTCCCCGGACTGACCGGCCGCAGGATCGGTGTCTACGCGGGGGCGGCGCTCTTCGTGGTGTGTGCCGCGGCCGTCGCCCTCGTACACCGCCGCAGATACAGCGCGTGGGCGGAACGGACCGAGCGGGCGGGCCGGCACGACCATCTCCAGGACCGTCGTGTGACCACCCGGAACTGGCGGCGGGCACACCGCTGGTGGCTGCTCGCGGGCTTTCTCGTGGCCGTGGCCGGTTCGTCGGCGCTGCCCGGCGCGGGCGGCGGCGCCCTGGCGGGTGCGGCCGCCGGTCTCTGGCTCAAGGCCGGCTGGCTGGGACGCCGGGAGCGGCGCGAGGACGAACTGCTGTGGGTGCGCACCGACTGGGCCGGCTCCGGCCGGCCCGTCGGCAAGCGGGTGAAGGGCTTCCGTACGACGGGTGTCGGCGCGGGCGACGCGGCGCCGGGCGGAACACGCCGGCGCTGAGCCGGGGGCGCGGCGCGGTCGGCCGTCGGGGTGGGCCCGGGGGCGGTTCCCGGACGGCCGCCCGCCCCTCGGCCGCCCGCCCCTCGGCCGCCCGCCCCTCGGCCGCCTGCCGGGCGGGCCCCGTCGGGTCGGTGGGCACCGTACCCGGACAGGGCCCATGGCCCGGGGCGGCCGGGGTCCGTCGTCGGACCCGGGCGGTCACACCTCCAGCTCGGCCTCTATCTTCATGAGCTGATGGCGGGCCATCGCCAGATTCGCGCGTGACTTGTCGAGCGCCAGATAGAGGAACAGCCCGTTGTTGCCACGCCCCTTGAGCAGCCGGATCAGGTGGTACTGGCCGCCGAGGGTGATCAGGATGTCCTCGATCTCCTCCTTGATCCCGAGCAGTTCCAGTGCGCGGACCTTGGCCCTGACCACATCGGTGTTGCCGGCCGCGGCGACCGTCATGTCGAGGTCCTTGCTGCCGCCCGCCGTACCGAGGGCCATCCCGCTGGTGTAGTCGACGAGGGCGGCCCCCAGGGCTCCTTCGATGGCGGTCGTGGCTTGCTTGAGAGCCGCGTCGGTGTTGGCCATGGATGTCGTACTTCCTTCCGTTCCGATGGAGGTCCGGGGAATTCCGGACGTCCGGGTGGTGCGTGAAGTCGCGCGAGGGAGGGAGAGGGGGAGCGGGCGAGGGAGGGGGACAGGGAGCGGGAGGCTCAGGCGTTCTCCAGCCGTTCGAGGGCGCCGTCGACCAGTTCGCCGATACGGGCACCGGAGCGGCGGCCCTCCAGATGGAGCCGGCCCACATTGATCCTGGGCTCCGCGAGGAGCGTCAGGACCGCCGAGGAGCCCGCCGCGTACGTCGCGACATAGCCCAGCTCCCCGCGGATCACCAGCTCCCGGAATCCGCCCTGGCCCGTGGTGTCCGTGAGCCGTACGGCGACGCCCAGCGCGGCGGCCGTGAGCGCGGCCACCCCCTCGGGCTCGACCCCGGTGGTGTCCTGGGCCAGCACCAGACCGTCCGTACTGGCCGCGAGCGCGCCCGTGAGCTGGGGCAGCCGGGCCCGCAGCCGTCTGAGTTCGCCGAGCACCTCGGCTTCTGCCGTCATGAGCTGTCTCCTCTCGGCACGCGCCCGCAGAGCGCGCCTCATGACGCCGTGGCGGCGTACCGGACGGGGCAGGCGAGGCAAGGGACGGGCTGGATGGGCGAGGGCTGGATGAGCACGGACCGGAAAGAGGCGGACCGGAAGGGGGCGGACCGCGGGGGGATGGAGCGGAAAGGGATGGAGCGGGGAGTCACAGGCTTGCCTCCAGGGCGTCGCGGAGCCGGCGTAACAGGGCGATGTCCGGGTCGGCGGCGACCGTCGCGACCCAGGAGGGGACCGGCGCGGGCGGGGCCGCCGACGGTTCGTCGGGCGTCTCGACCAGTCCGGCCGCGGCCAGCCGCCGGACATCGAGCAGGGTGTGGAAGGCGGGCCGTCCCAGGGCCCACGCGATGGCCACCGGGGTCCGCACCCCGTCGGCCAGTTCCAGCAGGGCGCGCTGGCGGCGGGTGACGGCCTGACCGGGTGCGGGCCCGCGGGCCACCACGGGGGCGGTGTCGACGGCCGGATACGGCCAGACCCGGTCGAGGAGTTCGCGTCTGCGCCGTGTCTCACGCTCGACGGCCGCCGCCGGTACGGGACGTACGGGACCGATCCAGTGGGCCACGCCGTAACGGAAGCGGGTGGGGCCGCTGCCCGGCGCGAGTGCGAAGAAGGCCGCGTCGAACAGCGCGCCGAGGTGGCAGATCTCCAGCTCGCCGTCGCCGAGCCGGCCGCTCTCCACGAGGAATCTGCCGACCTCGCGGCGGGCACCGGCCCGGTCCACCGCCTCCTCCCAGCCCGCGCGCGGCAGTCGGCCGCCCGCGGTGAGCAGGACGTCGATCCCGGGAGCGGCGGGGCTCTCGGCGTGCACGATGCGGCCGTCGGTGAGATAGAGCGTGCCGTGGTCGCGGAGGAGGGCGCCGGTGGCGCGTTCGCCGGCCAGCCGGACGAGCATCGGGGAGACGGAGGCGGAGGCGGTCGGCGGCGACGGTGGTGTCGGCGGCGACGGTGGTGTCGGGGGGCCCGGCGGCATCGCCGGTAAGGGGGCCTCGGCGCTCATCCCAGTACCAGCCGTTCGGCGAGCTGCCCCAGACGCAGCCGGGCCAGGGCGAGATTGCCGGTGTCACGGTCGAGCCAGAGATACAGGAAGACGCTGCTGTCGAAGGCCGTCTCGACGAAGCTGAGGATGTGATAGCCGGTGCGGCTGGTGACGATCAGGTCCTCGACGGGCGGACCCTTGTCCTGGTCGGCCGAGCCTGTGCCGCCGGCCCTTCCGGATGCTGGTCCCGCGCCCGCGCCCGCGCCCGTTCCCGGTGCTGATGCCGACGCCGGTCGCGGTGCCGTTCCCCCGGCCGCTCCCGGGGTCGGTGCGAACGCGGTGTACTCCGCCGCCGCCCTGGCCAGTTCGGCCGTCTCGGCGGCGGTGGCCTCGTGGTCGCCGCCGGGCGACTCGCCCGCCGTGCCGAGGGCGAGTCCACTGGTCCAGTCGACTATGGCCGCTCCGCGCGCCCCTGGCAGGCTCATGGCCTCCTGAAGGCATGCGTCGATTCCGGGCACGCGGGCTCCCCCTCCCAGCCGGGTGTACGGGTGCACTGCTGTACGGCAGTAACCGTGAGATTACGCAACGTCCGTGCTGGGGGAGGGAGTTCTGGCATTTTCCATCGGAACATGCGGCAAGGTTCGGCCGGTCCGGGCCTGGGCTCAGGCTCTGTCGTCCAGCAGCGCGTCCGCGTACGCGCCGCCCGACTCGGTGACGATCTCCTCGACCGTCTGCGGCGCCCGTACGGTACTGAAGCGCACCTCGTCCGTATCGCCCATCCCGTCCACCCCGCCCGTACCGTCCACCCCGTCGGTCCCGTCCGTACCGGCGCGGGGCCGCACCGTGAAGCCCTGGATGCCCGGTCTGACAAGGCTGTTGTACGCGTAGTGGTTGGTGAAGTAGTACGCGCCGGTGTCCAGCGCGGCGACGAGATCGCCCTGCTCCAGCAGCGGCAGCGGTCTGTTCTCGGCCAGCAGGTCGCCCGCGAAGCAGGCCGGTCCCGCGATGTCCTGGGCCACGTCCGGGCCGCTCTTGGGCCGTCCCCCGGCGTCGTACGCGGCGATGCGCAGCGGCCAGGACACGGGGTTGTAGACCGTGCGCGTGGCGATCTGCGAGCCCGCGTGCGTCACCGCGATGGGACGGCCCCCGGCGGACTTGGCGTACTCGACCCGGGCGAGCACCAGGCCGTGCTTGGCGAGCAGGGAGCGGCCGAACTCGGTCACCAGCCCATAGCTGCCGTCCAGCAGCCCGGGGACGGTGTCCTTGAGCAGCCGGGCGTAGGCCGCGTACGTCGGTGTCTCCTCGTCGGAGGCGAAGTTGACCGGAAGGCCGCCGCCGATGTCGAGAGTGTCGATCTGCCGGCGGCCCGCCGCCGCGTTGATCTCCTCGGCCAGTTCGTGGAGGGCCCGTACGCCCTCGGCCATCAGCTCCAGCGGAAGGCCCTGCGATCCGGAGTGGGTGTGCAGCCGGGTCAGCCAGGGGCGGTCCAGATAGGCCTGGACGACCCAGGCGCGGGCGCCCTCGTCGCGCAGCGCGACCCCGAACTTGGACGTCGCCGTCGCGGTGGACAGCGCGCCGATGGAGCCGGCTCCCGTCTGCGGATTGACCCGTAGCCCGAACGGGGAGGTGGTCCCGCCCGAGCCGACCAGGGCGTCGATACGCGCCAGCTCCTGCGGATTGTCGGCGTTGACGGCGATCCCGAGCGCTATGGCCTCACGCAGTTCGGCGGTGGTCTTCGCGGGGGAGTCGAGGACGGTACGGTCGGCCGGTATCCCGGCCGCGCGGGCGAGCGCCAGCTCACCGGGGCTGGCGACCTCGGCGCCGATGCCCTCCGCGGCCAGCAGGCGCAGTACGGGCACGAGCGCGGTCGCCTTCACGGCGAACGCGTGCAGCACGGCGGTGCCGGGAGCGACGACCTCGTCGAAGGCGGTACGGAGCGCGGCGGCCGAGGACCGGATTCCGGCCACATCGAGCAGCGCGACCACCGGCTCGGCCTCGCTGATCAGCCCCTGTGCCACCGCCGCCCGTACGGCCAGGTCACGGCGGGCCGCAGCGCCGGTGCGGCCGGTGCGCCCTGTCTGTCCGGGCGCGGATCCGCCCGTATGGCGATCCGTACCGTGCCGGCTGCCGTGTCGCGCGCCGTGATCCGCGCTCTGACTGTTGTGCTGAACCGAGGCCATGGACTCCAGCCAATCATCCGGCGGGCGCCCACGCAGCGGTTGACTACAAGTATTCATCAAGCCAGGATGTGAATAGATCGGCCAACAGTCCGTCGGGTCGCGGACTCCCCGAGGGGCGCCGGACCCAGCGAGGACCGGCGACCCGCCGAGGATCGGCGGACCCACCAAGGAGGAGGCAACGCCATGTCGGGACCCCGCCCCGTACGGGCACCGCGCGGTACGGAACTGAGCGCCCTGGGATGGCAGCAGGAAGCCGCCCTCCGCATGCTCCAGAACAATCTGGACCCCGAGGTCGCCGAACACCCGGACAAGCTCGTCGTCTACGGGGGCACCGGCAAGGCCGCCCGCGACTGGCGCTCCTTCGACGCCATGGTCCGGACGCTGCGCACGCTCAAGCAGGACGAGACGATGCTCGTCCAGTCCGGCCGTCCCGTGGGTGTCATGCAGACCCATGAGTGGGCGCCGCGCGTGCTGCTCGCCAACTCCAATCTGGTCGGCGACTGGGCGAACTGGGAGGAGTTCCGGCGGCTGGAGGCCCTCGGGCTCACGATGTACGGGCAGATGACGGCCGGGTCCTGGATCTATATCGGCACCCAGGGCATCCTCCAGGGCACCTACGAGACCTTCGCGGCCGTCGCCGCGAAGCGGTTCGGCGGGACACTGGCCGGGACGATCACCCTCACCGCGGGTCTGGGCGGGATGGGCGGTGCCCAGCCGCTGGCCGTGACCATGAACGACGGCGTCGCGATCTGTATCGACTGCGACCCGCGCGCCATCGACCGCCGGATCGAGCACCGCTATCTCGATGTGCGCGCCGACAGCCTGGAGCACGCCCTCCGGCTGGCGACCGAGGCCCGGGACGCGCGCCGGCCGCTCTCCATCGGCCTGCTGGGCAACGCGGCCGAGCTGCTGCCCCGGATGCTCGCCGAGGGCGCCCCCGTCGACATCGTCACGGACCAGACCTCGGCGCACGACCCGCTGGCGTATCTGCCGCTCGGCGTCGACTTCGACGACATGGCCTCGTACGCGGCAGAGAAGCCCGCTGACTTCACCCTGCGCGCCCGTGAGTCGATGGCGCGGCATGTGGAGGCCATGGTCGGCTTCATGGACGCGGGCGCCGAGGTCTTCGACTACGGCAACTCCATCCGGGGCGAGGCCCAACTCGCCGGATACGACCGTGCCTTCGCCTTCCCGGGCTTCGTACCCGCCTATATCCGGCCACTCTTCTGCGAGGGCAAGGGGCCCTTCCGCTGGGCGGCCCTGTCCGGCGAGGCGTCCGACATCCACAAGACGGACAAGGCGATCCTCGAACTCTTCCCGGAGAACGAGTCGCTGCACCGCTGGATCAGGCTGGCCGGGGAGCGCGTCCGCTTCCAGGGTCTGCCGGCCCGGATCTGCTGGCTCGGCTACGGCGAGCGCGACAAGGCGGGCGAGCGCTTCAACGACATGGTCGCCTCCGGCGAGCTGGCCGCGCCCGTCGTCATCGGCCGCGACCATCTCGACTGCGGCTCGGTCGCCTCCCCGTACCGCGAGACCGAGGCCATGCTCGACGGGTCCGACGCCATCGCCGACTGGCCGCTGCTCAACGCCATGGTCAATGTCGCCTCCGGCGCCTCCTGGGTCTCCCTCCACCACGGCGGCGGTGTCGGTATGGGCCGCTCGATCCACGCCGGCCAGGTCACGGTCGCCGACGGGACGAGGCTCGCGGGCGAGAAGATCCGCAGGGTCCTCACCAACGACCCCGGCATGGGCGTCATCCGGCATGTCGACGCGGGCTACGACATCGCGGAATCGGTCGCCGGGGAACGCGATGTGCGTATCCCCATGCGCGAGGACGAAGCCACCGCCACCGCCACGGCCACCGACGGCGTCCCGGCATGACCCCCCGCGACCCCGACGACACACTCCCCGACCCGGCCGGGGCCGCCCCGGCCGGGCGGGCGTCCGTTCCGGCCGGGGGCGGTACGAGCCCGCCCTCGTTCCAGGAGATGTGGCGCGATCTCGCCCCCCTTGGACGTGATCCCGGCAGCGGCGGCTACCGCCGCTACGCCTGGACCGCCGCCGACACCGACTGCCGCGCGTGGTTCCGCGCGCAGGCCGAGATCCGCGGGCTGGTCCATGAACTCGACCGCAACGGCAACCAGTGGGCCTGGCTGGGCGATCCGCTCGCCGGGGACGCCGTCGTCACCGGCTCGCATCTCGACTCCGTACCCGACGGGGGCGCCTTCGACGGCCCCCTCGGGGTCGTCTCGTCCTTCGCCGCGCTCGATGAACTGCGCCGCAGGGGAGCGCGGTTCACCAGGCCCGTCGCCCTCACCAACTTCGGTGACGAGGAAGGCGCGCGCTTCGGGCTCGCCTGTGTCGGCTCCCGGCTCACCGCGGGCCGGCTCACCGCCGAGCAGGCCCATGAGCTGCGCGACGGCGACGGGGTCCCGCTGCCCCGGGCGATGGAGGCGGCGGGACACGATCCGTCCACCCTCGGGCCCGACCCCGAACGGCTCGCGCGTATCGGCGCGTTCGTGGAACTGCATGTCGAGCAGGGCCGCGCTCTCGATCTCTCCGGCGACCCCGTCGGCATCGCGTCCGCGATCTGGCCCCACGGCCGCTGGCGGTTCGACTTCCACGGTGAGGCCAACCACGCGGGCACCACCCGGCTCGCCGACCGCCGCGACCCGATGCTGACCTACGCCGAGACCGTGCTCGCCGCCCGCCGCGAGGCGGAACTCGCCGGGGCCCTCGCCACCTTCGGCAAGGTCTCCGTCGAGCCCAACGGTGTGAACGCCATCCCCTCCCTCGTCCGTGGCTGGCTGGATTCCCGCGCCGCCGACCAGTCCGTCCTGGACACGGTGGTCGCCGGGATCGAGTCCGCAGCCCGCGCGCACGCGGACCGCGCCGGTATCGAACTGCGGGTCGTACGCGAGTCCTTCACCCCCGTCGTCGAGTTCGAGCACGCCCTGCGGGACGAACTCGGCAAGATCCTCGGACAGCGTCCGGGCGCCCGGTCCGCCGTCCCCGTCCTCGGCACCGGCGCCGGACATGACGCGGGTATTTTGTCCGGCTCCATCCCCACCGCCATGCTGTTCGTACGGAACCCCACCGGTGTCTCGCACTCCCCGGCCGAGTTCGCGGCCGAGGACGACTGCGTGGCCGGGGTCCTGGCACTCGCCGACGTACTGGAAGGACTCGCGTGCACATGACGCAGCCGACAGCGGCAGCACGCCCCGAGCCGCCAGGCCTGGAACCACCACACCCGCGAACGCCACACCCGGAACCGGAACCGCCGCACCCGCGGACGGCACACCGCCCGCAGACGGCCCGCCCGGGGACGGCACCGGCGACGGCGGCGCGTCCCCAGGCAGCGCGTCCCCAGTCGGCGCGTCCGTCGGCGGCGCAGCCGAAGCGGGCCCGGCCGACCGCGGCGCCGGGGAGGACCCGGATCATGACTCCCGCCGAGATCGCGGAGGCCGCCCGGGTCACCGGCGGCGGCACACCGGAGACGCGCACCGCACCGGGCCCCCACCGGGCACCCGACGTCCTGTACTGGCTGGAACACGCCTGGTACGACAATCATGTCGAGCCCGGTGTGACCGTCGGCGCCGCCGCCGGCGACGGCCGGATCACCGACGTGCGCACCGGTGTCCCGGCCCCGCCCGCCGGCGCGACCGTCCTGCGCGGACTGACCCTCCCCGGTCTGGCCAACACCCACTCCCACGCCTTCCACCGCGCCCTGCGCTCCACCGTCCAGGTCGGCTCCGGCACCTTCTGGACCTGGCGCGAGCTCATGTACGGCTTCGCCGCCCGGCTCACCCCGGACTCGTACCACGCGCTCGCCCGCGCCGTGTACGCCGAGATGGCGCTGGCCGGCATCACGGCCGTCGGTGAGTTCCACTATGTCCACCACGCGCCGGACGGCACGCCCTACGCCGACCCGAACGCGATGGGCGAGGCCCTGATCGCGGCAGCCGCCGAGGCCGGGATCCGGATCACGCTCCTCGACACCGCCTATCTCTCCGCCGGTCTCACCAAGCACCGGGGCGGGGCGCCCCTGGAGCGCCATCAGCTCCGCTTCTCCGACGGCACGGCCGACGCCTGGGCCGAGCGGGTCTCCGCGCTCAAGGACAGCGACCACGCCCTGATCGGCGCCGCCATCCACTCCGTACGCGCCGTCCCCGCCGAACAGCTCGCCACCGTCGCCGAATGGGCCGAGGCGCGCCGGGCCCCGCTCCATGTCCATCTCTCCGAACAGACCGCGGAGAACGACGCCTGCCTCGCCGTCCACGGCCGCACCCCCACCCGGCTCCTCGCCGACCACGGTGTCCTGGGCACACGCACCACCGGGGTCCACAACACGCATCTCACCGACGAGGACATCACCCTGCTGGGCTCCAGCCACACCGGCACCTGTATGTGCCCCACCACCGAACGCGATCTGGCCGACGGCATCGGCCCGGCGTCCCGTCTCCAGCGCGCGGGCTCGCCGCTGTCGCTCGGCAGCGACAGCCATGCCGTGATCGACATCCTCGAAGAGGCCCGCGCGATGGAGCTGGACGAACGGCTGCGCTCGCGCCGCCGTGGCCACTGGACGGCCGCGTCCCTCCTGCACGCCGCCACCGCCGGAGGCCACGCGGCGCTCGGCCGGCCGCAGGCGGGCCGGATCGAGGTCGGCGCGCTCGCCGATCTCGTCACGATCGCGCTGGACTCGGTCAGAACAGCGGGCCCACTGACACGACTCGGTGCGGAGACCGCCGTATTCGCCGCCTCCGCGGCGGATGTGCGCCACACCGTCGTGGGCGGCCGTCATCTCGTACGGGACGGGGTCCACGCGCTCGTGCCCGATGTGCCCCAGGCCCTCGCCGAGTCCATCGCGGCCCTGCGCGGCTGACGGCTCCCCCGCCCCTGACATCCCCCGCACGCCGTACAGAGCCCAGGCCGCCCAGGCCCCCCGAGCCGCGCGGACCGAAGCCGCCGGAGGAGAGAATCCCCGCCATGAGCACGACCACCGCCATGACCGCGGCCACGACCACGCCCACGTCCACCGTCATCACCAACATCGCCGGTCTGGTCACCAACGACCCCTCCCTCGGTGACGGAACCCCCATCGGTCTGATCCAGGACGCGGCCGTCGTCATCGACGGCGACCGCATCGCCTGGGTCGGTGAATCAAGCAAAGCACCCGCCACTGACAACGCCGTCGACGCGGACGGCCGGGCCGCCGTCCCCGGCTTCGTGGACTCGCACTCCCATCTCGTCTTCGCGGGTGACCGCACCGAGGAGTTCAACGCCCGGATGTCGGGACGCGCCTACGCCGCGGGCGGCATCCGCACCACCGTCGCCGCCACCCGCGCCGCGACCGACGCCGAACTGGCCGCCAATGCCGCGCGCTATCTCGCCGAGGCACTCCGCCAGGGCACCACCACGCTGGAGACCAAGTCCGGTTACGGGCTGACCGTCGAGCACGAGGCCCGCGCCGTGCGCATCGCCTGCGACCACACCGACGAGGTCACCTATCTCGGCGCGCACATCGTCCCGCCCGAGTACGCCGACGACCCCGCCGCGTATGTCGCCCTCGTCACCGGCGAGATGCTCGACGCCTGCGCTCCGTACGCCCGTTGGATCGATGTCTTCTGCGAACAGGGCGCCTTCGACGGCGACCAGGCCCGCGCGATCCTCACCGCGGGCCTGGCGCGGGGCCTCCAGCCCCGCGTCCACGCCAATCAGCTCTCGTACGGCCCCGGGGTGCTGCTCGCCGTCGAGCTCGACGCCGCCTCCGCCGACCACTGCACCCATCTCACCGACGCCGATGTGGACGCGCTGGCCCACAGCGACACCGTGGCGACCCTCCTTCCCGGCGCGGAGTTCTCCACCCGCGCCGTCTGGCCGGACGCCCGCCGTCTGCTCGACGCGGGCGCCACCGTCGCGCTCTCCACCGACTGCAATCCGGGTTCGTCCTTCACCTCGTCCGTGCCGTTCTGCGTCGCCCTCGCCGTACGCGACATGGGCATGACCCCCGACGAGGCGATCTGGTCGGCCACCGCGGGTGGCGCGGCGGCCCTGCGCCGCCAGGACATCGGTCGTGTCACCCCCGGTGCCCGCGCCGACCTCGTCCTTCTCGACGCCCCGAGCCATGTCCATCTGGCCTACCGCCCGGGAGTCCCCCTGGTCTCCTCCGTGTGGCGTGGCGGTCTGCGTATGTTCTGAGCGGGGCGAAGGACCGGCCGGCGACCGTCCAGGTCCGGTCCGGATCAGCCCTTCAGTACGGCGACCTCGTCCATCCTCGGTCGCAGCCGCTGTACCGCGCGCGTCTTCGCGTACGGCTTCAACCGCCGCCGCATCGTCTCGAAGTGCTCGTCCCCGCGCGCCGAGGACACATGCTCGTAGTCGTCCAGGAACTGCCACCAACTCCCGCACGCGGCTTCGAGATGGCCCAGTTCCAGCTGGCGCTGCGCCAGCACGGCCAGGAAGTGCACCCGGCCCTGGCGCTCGTTCTTCTGCTGTGCCTTCAGGGACTGCTGGAGCGCGGAGATCGAGCCCGGCAGGTCCTTGAACTCGTACAGCACGTGCGACACATGGAAGAGATAGGCGGTCTGGTCGTAGCCGCCGATGGACTCGCGTCTGTTGTCCGCCTTGGTCAGCGCCGTCTCGGTCTCCCGCAGCCGGGTGAAGGCCTGGCGCTTGTCGCCGACCATCGAGGCGGCGTGGGCCTGCTGTCCCGACAGGAACGCCTGGAGGCGCGGCTCCGCCTTCGGTGAGGCCTCGGCGGCCGAGTCGGCGAGTTCCAGGGCCCGTCTGCCGTAGCCGAGATTGGACGCCTGGAGGGACATACCGCGCAGGGTGCGGCAGTAGGTGACATGGTCCTCGGCGGCACCCGCCAGTTCGAGCGCCCTGAGGTAGTAGCGCTGACCGAGCCCGTGCGCGCGCTCGTACATCGCCATCCACCCGGTCAGATAGACCAGATCGGACGCGGCGGCCAGCATGTCGTTGCGTACCCTCTCCGCTGCCTCCGCTTTCAGCCATGGCATCACGGTGTTCACCAGGAACGCGGCGGCCATCGGGCGGGCGTGACCGCCTCCGAGTTCATCGAGGATGTCGGCGATCCGGTCCGTCATCGTCCGTACGGCCTGCACCTGAGGCGCGCCGATCCGGACCGTCCGCTTCCCCGGCGCGGCCGGCGGCGGAGTGGCGGCCTGGGCCAGATCCGGGAACAGGGGCACCACGACGGCGGCCGAAAACAGCCCCGCCGCGATCAGGCCACGACGTGACGGATCCATGTCCGCCCGCCCCATGTCGACGAGTTCCTCAAGGGTGTTGACGCGAGCCGCCGGATCGTCCGGGGCGGCGTGCATGGACGTTTGTGCGGACCCGTGTACGGACCCCTGAACGGACGTACGTGTCGAGGAGAAGCCGGTCGGCGCGACCGTGAGCCCCGCCTCCGAGTGGGTGACCGGGCGGTTGAGCTTCCGCGCGAACGCCTCCAGTATCAGGGGTCTGACCTGCTCTTTCGGCATGGTGCCCGCGACCCAGTGGGAGACGGCGGACTGGTCGTAGCGAAGCTCTAGACCGGCTTCGGCACCCATGCGGTTGATGATCTGCGCGAACTGCGAACGGGACCACTTCGCCTGCTCAAGCAGGCAGGCCAGCCCGGTATTGGGTGTGCGTGAGTTACTCGCCATGCTCTCAACTCCCCCAGTGCGTTCATGGCTTTCATTCTCAGACCTGCTTCCACGGTACTCGTGGAGGCTGATAACGCGGTTTTCTCTTCGTAGACGCCGATCACACGAAGACGGGGGCCAAGGTGACCACAGTGACAGACCACAGAGCCGGCAGCACAGACGAAAACGCGCACACCGAGGCCATGGCCCACGATGCCACCTCCATAGCCTTGGCCTTCGACGCGATCGCCTTCGACGCCGATCGCGCCCTGGCTCCCCATCGTCTGATGCCCCCGCCGCAGGAGATCAGCGATCTCACCGAGCGGCTCATCACCCATGGAGCGCGGCTCGTGGGTCTTGTCGAGAGCGTGCCCGAGGCCCAGCACACGGTGCGGGCGAAGGGCGCGCTCAAGGACTGGTACGACCTGACGGAGAGCGGGCCCGGCGACGGGGCCATGGCCGACTGGGTCCATATGCGGGCCATGGCACGGATGTGCCGCACATTCATGGACTATCTGCGTGAGCGCGAAGGACGAGGCCGCCCATGACCCCCGAAGCGAAGCATCAGACGTGGTTCGTCGTCGCGGTCTGCACCCTGGGGCTCACGATCGCCCTGGCCGTGGGACTGCGGTTATGACGCCCGATGGCGTCTACGACCACCCGAGATGAGTACGGTCCGATGAGTACGTGAGCTGACAACCACAATCGAACATTCGGCGGACTACCCGAGCACCACGGGCAGTTCGCGCACACCGTTGCCCACGAAACTGCGCTGACGGGGCAGTTCCTCTTCCGTGACCGCGATCTTCAGGCCGGGGAAGCGGGTGAACAACTGCCTCAGGGCGATGGTGGTCTCCATCCTCGCCAGCGGAGCCCCCAGGCAGTAGTGGACGCCATGGCCCAGGGAGAGATGACGGGTCATGGCGGAGGACGGGCGGCGGGCGAGATCGAACCGGCCGGCGTCCGGGCCATGGGCCGACGGATCGCGGCCGGCCGCCGAGTAGCCGGCCAGGACGGGAGTGCCCCGGGGAATCAGCGTGCCGTCCACGGTCAGATCACGGGTCGGATAGCGGAACGGGAAATAGCTCACCGGACTGTCCCAGCGCAGGGTCTCCTCCACCGCGTCCGCCCAGTCGGCGCGGCCCTCCAGGAGCAGTTCGAGCTGGTCACGGTGGGCGCAGAGGGCCCGGACGGCGTTGGTGATCAGATTGAGGGTGGTCTCATGTCCCGCGATGATCATCAGCAGCAGTGTGCCGATGAGTTCGGACTCGCTGAGCCGGTCCGATCGGTCCGATCGGTCCGACCGGTCCGACCCGTCCGGCCGGTCGTTGCTCGTGGGCGTACCCGCGCTCGCACCGGTGTCGGTGTGGGCGTCGGCGTCGGTGTCGGCACCGTGATCGGCAGCGGTGCCGTCCTCCGCGCGGACGGCTATCAGCGCACTGGTGAGATCGTCGCCCGGCCGCGCCCTGCGGGAAGCCACCACCGCGCCGAGCACGGCCACCATCTCGCGGTTGGCGGCCATCGCCTCCTCCGGGCCTATGTCCGTGCTCACGAGCTGGGTCGACAGGACATGCAGCCGGTCCCTGAACTCGGCGTCCACACCCAGCAGTTCACTGATGACACTCATGGGGAGCGGCAGCGCGAAGAGGGCACGCAGATCGACGACGCCGTCGCGCCCGGCGTCCGTCCGCGCCGCGTCCGCCGCGTCCGCCAGACCGTCCAGCAGCTCTTCCGTGAGGCGCTCGATGCCCGGCCGCAGCGACTCCACCCGCCGGGCCGTGAACACCTTGCTCACCAGCGACCGCAGCCGCCGGTGGTCCGCTCCGTCCGCCGTCGTCATGCCCCGTACGGTGGCGAAGGTCTTCAACGGCCAGCCGTCCGGAATCCGCCCCTCCCGCAGCGCCGTGAAGTGCTCGGCGCCCTTGGCGACATCCGGGTGGCCGAGGAACTCCCTGAGCGCCTCGTGCCCCAGCACCGCCATGGCCGGCACCTCGCCGGGGAGCACGACCGGGGCCACGGCTCCCCTCATCAGCAGCGTGGCATTGGCGGCATGGGGGCAGCCGCCCGTCGGATCCATCCGGTGCGACGTGAGCAAGGGGACCTCCTCCCGGGCGAGTGCTTCGATCTACGCGTGATGCGATCCTATGAGCGATCGGACCGCTTCGGACAGTAGTTGTTCAGCCTCTGGCGAATGGTCGCCGGGCCCTATCCCGGAACGATTTGGGTCGGTACCGTCCTTTCGGTGGGGTTGGGGACCGGGGGGTCGAAATGAGTGACGTACGCAGTGCCGCGCGCCACCGGGCGCGCATTCGAGTCGCCGAGCCAGGAAGTCTCGACGAGACCGAGATCGACGCGTGGCGGGCCTTGAGGGCCCTGTCCGGCGCGCCCGCCAGTCCCTTCATGGAGCCGGAGTTCACCCGCGCCGTCGGCCGCGTCCGGCCCACCGCCCGGGTGGCGGTGGTGCGGCAGCATCCGGACGGGGACGGCGCGGGGGGCGTGTCCGGTTCCGGCGGTCCGCGCGCCGGCGAGCCCGTCGGTTTCTTTCCGTACGAGACAGGGCCGTTGGGGCACGGCAGGGCCATCGGTCTCGGTGTGTCCGATGTGCAGGGAGCCGTGTTCCGCGACGGCCTGCGGCTGTCGGCGCCCGATCTGCTGAAGGCCTGCTCGCTCTCCGCCTGGGAGTTCGACAATCTGGAGGCGGGACAGGAGCTGTTCGCCCCCGCCACGGCCGAGGAGTTCGAGTCCCCGGTCATCGATGTCCGTGAGGGATACGAGGCGTACGAGACGGAGCTGCGCGCGCGGTCGCCGAAGTTCCTCAGGACGACGAGCGCGAAGGAGCGCAGGCTCGGCCGCCAGGCGGGCGAGGTCCGCTTCGTGTTCGACGAGCGCGATCCGGCGGCGCTGCGCCGGCTCATGGAGTGGAAGTCCGCGCAGTACCGCAGGACGGGCCGCCGTGACCGTTTCGCCAAGGAGTGGATCAGCGCGCTCGTACGGCAGCTGGCCGAGACACGCGCGCCGGGCTGCTCCGGTGTGCTCTCCGTGCTCTATGTCGCGGACAGGCCGGTCGCCGCGCACTTCGGGCTGCGTTCGCGCACGGTCCTGGCCTGCTGGTTCCCGGCGTACGACCCCGTGTTCGCCAAGTACTCCCCGGGGCTGATTCTGCATCTGCGGATGGCCGAGGCCGCCGCCGGGGCGGGGATCGAGGTGCTCGATCTGGGGCGCGGGGCCGCCGAGTACAAGGACGCGCTCAAGACCGGCGGAGTGCGGGTGTACGAGGGCTCCGTGGCGCGGCCGGGGGCGCGGGCGGCTCTGCACTGGCTCAGCCGGGAGCCGTCCCGCAGGGCGCACAGCTTTGTGAGGAGCCGGCCGAAGCTGGCCGGATACGCGCAGCGGACGCTGAACCGGGTGGGCCGGCTGCGGGAGAAGTGACGGCGGGGGCCGTATCACCAACGGGGGAGCCGATGACCAGCAAGCCCAGCACACCCAGCACATCGACGTCCGCTTCGACATCCGCGTCGACGCCCGCATCCGTGTCCGCGTCGACGGCGACGGCGACGTCGTATGCGGCCGACGGACCGCCGCCGGGGTTACGGGAGTTACCGCCCATCGCCGTGGCCGAACTGGACCTCGATCCCGACGGCCCGGACGGCCCGGTGCTGTCCTTCGGCCCGGCGCTCGGCGGCCCGCCTCCGGGCGCCGGGGACATCTTCGCGCTCGTCCGGCTCCGGGGCCGGCCCATCGCCACCGTGCTCGGCCATGTCGGGGCGGACGAGGATCCGGCGGAGGTCCTCACGGCCGTCTTCCACGCACGGAAGGGTCCGTACGGTCCGCCCGCGCCCGCGAAGCCGACGCCCGTAGAGCCGACGCCCGCGAAGCCGACACGCGCGGCCCCGCCGCCTGCGGAGCCCGTAGTCGAAGCGCCCATACCCGAAGCGCCCGTACCGCCCGCGCCGTCCGTGACCGCGGGCGCCGCGCCTCCCCGTACCACCGTCGTCGTGGCCACCCGCGAGCGCGCCGGACAGCTCGCCCGTGCCCTCGACTCGCTCCTCGCGCAGGACCACCCGGACTTCCGTGTCCTCGTCGTGGACAACGCGCCCGTCACGACCGCCACCCGCGATCTCGTCGAGTCCCGCTACGCCGGCCGCGTCGACTACGTCCAGGAGCCGCGCCCCGGTCTGGCCGTCGCGCACAACAGCGGTGTCGCCGCCGCCGACGGCACGGTCATCGCCTTCACCGACGACGACGTGATCGCCGATCCGCACTGGCTCACCGCGCTCACCGCGCCCTTCGCGGCCGATCCCGGCCTGGGGTGTGTCACCGGACTGATCCTTCCCGCGCGGCTGACCACCTCCGCGCAGATCCTGCTGGAGAGCCACGGCGGCTTCGCCAAGGGCTTCGAGCCCCGGCTGTACGACCCGGCGAGCCCGCCCGCAGACGAGCCGCTCTTCCCGTTCACCGCGGGCAGCTTCGGCTCCGGCGCCAATATGGCCTTCCGCGCCGAGGCACTGCGGGCCGTGGGCGGCTTCGATCCCGCCACCGGCACCGGCACCCCCGCCAGGGGCGGCGACGACCTCTACGCCTTCGTACGGATCCTGGCCGAGGGGCACCGGCTGCGCTACGCGCCCGAGGCGCTCGTCTGGCACCACCACCGCGAGACCTGGCAGGACCTGCGGAACCAGGCGTACGGCTACGGCGCGGGCCTGACCGCCTATCTCACCGCGATCCTGGTCAGACACCCGGCGCTGCTGCCCGCGCTGCTCGCCAGGCTGCCGCGCGGTCTCGCCCACGCCCGCGCCATCACGGCGCACCGCCCGGACCCGGCGGGGGATCCGGCGCCCGGGACCCATGGCGCGCGGGCCCATCCCTGGCCGCGCGACCTCTCCCGGCTGGAGCGCCGGGGAATGCTGTACGGACCGCTCGGCTATCTGAGGGCGCGGGTACGGGTACGCCGTCAGGCGGGCGGCCGTACACAGCCACGCGGCGCGGCTCGGGTACGCCGTGGGACACGCGGGGGGCGGTCATGAGCGACGGCCCGCCCGCACCCATCCCGGTCCTCCTGTATCACGCGGTGATGGACGACCCGCCCGCCTGGATCGCCGAATTCACCGTCACCCCACGGGACTTCGCCACCCACCTGGACGCCGTCCTGGCCAGCGGCCGTACCCCCGTCACGATCGGCGCCCTGACCGGCCAAGCGGCGACGACGGGCGGCGGGCCCCTGCCGTTCCGGCCCGTCGTGCTCACCTTCGACGACGGATTCGCCGATCTGCCGGGCCCCACGGCCGAGGCGCTCGCCGTCCGGTCCCTGCCCGCCACCGCGTATCTGACCACCGGGGCGATCACCCCGGGCCTGACCAGCCTGCTGCCGCCCGCGCCGATGATGACGCTGGCCCAGGCGCCCGCGCTGGAGCGGTACGGGATGGAGGTGGGCGCCCACACCGTCACCCATCCCCCGCTCGACACCCTCCGCCCCGCCGATCTCCACCGTGAACTGCGCGACGCGAAGGGCGCGTTGGAGGACACACTCGGCCATGAGGTCGCGCATCTCGCCTATCCGCACGGCTACAACAGCCGCGCGGTGCGCCGGGCCGCCGAGCGCGCCGGATACGCCTCGGCCGTCGCCGTGCGCCACGCGCACAGCTCGGAGCGGGACGAGACATACCGCGTCTCCCGGCTCATCGTGCGCCGTACGCACACCGCGGCGGACGTGGCGTCCTGGATGGCGGGCGGGGCGGCGGACGGCGAGCGGGCCAGGACCGCACCCTTCCCGGACTCCCCGCGCACGCTGGGGTGGCGGCTGTACCGCCGCGCGCGGGCCCGGATACGTGGGCCCGAGTTCGCCGGATAGAACCGAAACAAACGCGTGGAGAATTCCTATACTTCGCTTCAGGGACAGCGGCGTGACGGCCGCGACCACATCTGTGGGGGGAGTCGCACTGTGCAGCAGCCTGTGCCCGCGCCGGTCGAGGGGAGCGGCGAGCCCCCGCCCGAGCCCGCCCCTGTACCGGACGCTCCCGTGCCGGAGGCCTCCGTATCGGACGCTCCCGTGCCGGACGCTCCAGTGCCGGAGACCTCCGTCCCGGACGCCCCTGTGCCGGACGCCCCCGTATCGGCCGTCACGGCGGCGAACGTTCCGGCGGTGGAGCCCCTCGCCGTGGGCCGTCGCGGCTCCGGTCCCGCGAGAGCCCTGTTCCGTCCCCAACCGCTCCTGACCTGGCTGCCGTTGGTGGTCTCGGTGGCACTGTGGAGCTGGTCGTTACCCCGGATCGACTTCCACGGCATGGGGGACTTCGGGCTCCTCGACCGGTTCCCGATCGCCTTCTACGCCGCGCTGGTGGTGCTCTCGGCCGGCTTCCTGGCCAGTCTGCGCCGCGCGGCCACCGCTCCCTGGTGGCCGTTGGCCTACTGCGTCACCCTGCTCCTGGCACTCAAGGCGCCGCCCGCCCTGCTCTACGACTCGGTCCGCTACGCCTGGGCGTCCAAGCACGACGCCGTGATCGCCCGGCTGCTGGCCGAGGGGACCGTACACCCCACCGTCGAACTCTCCGGCGGGATGTCCGCGTACGACCAGTGGCCCGGCTTCTTCTCGCTCAACGCCGCGCTCGTCCGCGCCTTCGGGGTGGAGGGCGCGGCGGTGTACACCAACTGGGCACCGGTCGCGTTCGGGCTGCTGACGATGCCGGTCCTGATACTGGTCTACCGCACGTTCAGCGACGACCGGCGCCTGGTGTGGACGGCGGTCTGGATCTTCCAGCTCGCCAACTGGGTCGGACAGGACTATCTCTCCCCCCAGGGCTTCGCCTATCTGCTCTTCCTGACCATTTTCGCCGTGGTGGTACGGCACTTCGTACGCCCGGGGTCCGCCGGCCGGCTGCGCGACCGGTCGGATCTCGACCCGGCCGCTGCCTCCGTCCCACCGCCCACCGGTCTTCGGCAACGGGCGGTCGGTGTGGCGCTCCTCGCCCCACTCGTCGCGGCGGTCAACGCCTCGCACCAGCTCACCCCGGTCATGCTCGGCATGACCCTGACGGCCCTCTGCCTCACCCGGCGCTACCGCAATATCGGGCTGCTCGCGGTCACCGGCGTCATCATGCTCGTCTGGGATCTGACGATGGGCCGGGTGCTGTTCCTGGACACGCTCGGCACGCTGCGCGACACGGCGGGCGACCTGCTGAGCAACTCCCGTGCGGGGTTCGCCGGTGAACCGACCGGCCCCGGGCCCGAACTGGTCGGCGATGCCAACATCATGATGGTGGCCGTGCTCGGCGTTCTGGCCGGTACGGCGGTGCTGCTGCGGCGCGCGCTGACCCGGAGCGCCCTGCCCCTGCTGCTGGCCGCCGCCGCGCCCGTACCGCTCTTCGCCGTCAACGACTACGGCGGCGAGATGCTCTTCCGCGTCTATCTGTTCGGGCTGCCCGGCACGGCGTTCTTCGCCGCGGCGGCCCTGGTGCCCACCGTCGCGGGGACCGGCAGGGCGCGGCGGTTGGCCCGCGGGACCGGCGCGGTGGCGCTGCCCGTGGCGCTGATCGCCCTGCTGGCGGGCTTCCTGCCGTCGTACTACGGCAAGGAGGCGATGCAGTACGCGCCTCCCGCGGAGACCGCGCT
The DNA here is from genome assembly GCF_053608565.1 of Streptomyces sp. NPDC055025. Taxonomy (NCBI): domain Bacteria; kingdom Bacillati; phylum Actinomycetota; class Actinomycetes; order Kitasatosporales; family Streptomycetaceae; genus Streptomyces; species Streptomyces sp. NPDC055025. The sequence goes on along the minus strand of NZ_JBSGVS010000003.1, from coordinate 59,264 downwards.
GGTCAGACGGGCGTACGACCGGGCCCCGGAGGGTGCGCTGATCCTGGCCACCACCGGGTCCTTCCCCGGTGCCTACTACCGCTACGACCGGTACGAGCGCTGGTTCTTCACCGAGCAGGAAGTGCCGGAGAACCTGAAGATGCTCCGGGATCCGGTCGGCTATCTCGACGCGGGCATCCCGGAGGGGCGTCCCGCCTTTGTGATCCTCACCCGGACCCAGGAGAGGGCCACGACCGGCGAGGGATATCTGCCGTACGGCGGCTTCGCCCGGATGAGCGAGGCGCTGAAGGCCTCCCCGCTGTTCCGGGTCGTGGAGGAGAACGAGCACGGGCTTGTGCTGGAGCACATACCGGATCCCACCGCCACCAGCACGGTCACGGCGGACCGATGACGCATGAGGAGGAGGCAGCCGCCGTGACGGACATCGAGAAGCCGGCCGACTCGCGGGCACCGGGACCGCTCCTGGCGCGGCCATGGCTGAGAGCCGCCCTCGCCCTCTCCGGTTGGGTGGCGCTCGCCGTCACCGCACTGCCCGGCGGCTCCCCCCTGCGCTGGCTCCCCGTCCTGCTCTTCGTCGCCTTCGGCCCCGGATGCGCGCTGCTCCTGCCCCGGCCCCCGGCCGAGTACACCCGGCCCGGCGGCGCCCTGCTGGAGACGGTGGCACTCGCCGCGCCCCTGAGTCTGTCCCTCGCCACGCTCACCGCGACCGCGCTCTTTCTGCTGGAGAGCTACTCGGTCACGTTCTTCCTGGCCCCGCTCGCCGCCTTCTGCACGGTGGTGGCGCCCCTGCCCGCCGTACCGCTGCCCGCCGCGACCCGGGAGGCCGCGGCTCTACGGACCACCGAGCGACTCAAACCGGGCCCTTGGAGGGGCCGGTGACCGGTACACCGGCACGGCACCGGGGCGAGGGCGGGCGCCGTGCGGAGAGCGCGCACCGGGCCGAGGGCGGGCGCCGGGCGCAGAGCTGGCGCCGGGGCGAGGGCGGGCGCCGGTCCACCCATGTCGCGCTGATCCTGGCCGCCGCCGGGGCGCTGCTCGTCGCTCTCGGGATCGGCGCCACCGGACCGGGGGACCCGGCGCGGGACGCACGGTGCGCGGCGGGCCCCGCGCTGGAGCCGCCCTGCGGGGCCTGGTGGGGCGCGTATGTGCCGTACGCGGAGAACGGTTCGCTCAAGGACGCGGTGTACGGCTTCGAGAAGAAGATCGGACGCAAGCTGGATCTCGTCTACAACTACCACGACATGTCCAACACCCCCAGGGACGGAGTGCTGCTCACCCCCGACGAACGGGAGCTGGGCCGGGACCGGATGCTGATGCTGGCCTGGGAGTCCACCGTATGGACCGAGCCGCACCACGAGAACTGGACCGAGACCCAGCTCGGCTGGCGCAATGTCGCCGCCGGGAAGTTCGACGAGGAGATCATCGATCCGCAGGCCCGCCGTCTCAAGGCGTACGGCAAGCGCGTCTTCTTCTCCTTCGACCAGGAGACCGACTTCCGCACCCCGGACGCGGGCACGCCCGAGGAGTTCATCGCCGCCTACCGCCATATCCACGACCGGTTCGAGAAGCTCGGTGTGGACAACGTGGTGTGGGTGTGGACGGTCTCCGGCTATCTGGGCAACGCCGAGCTGATGAAGTCGCTCTATCCGGGCGACGAGTACGTGGACTGGATCGGTATGGACCAGTACAACTACTTCGCCTGTCACGACTCCACGAACTGGCTGGACTTCGAGCGCAGCCAGCGGCCGTCCTACGAGTGGCTGCGCGCGCAGGTGTCCGACCGGAAGCCGATCATGCTCGCCGAGTTCAGCACGGCGCCCGATCCCGCCCGTCCCGGCCGGCAGCGCGGCTGGTACGAGAAGATCCCGGAAGTCGTGCCGGACCTCCCGGGCGTACGGGCGCTGGTGCACTGGAACCGTCCCGTACCGGGCCGGCACTGCGATCTCACCGTCGACAAGGGCCCGGCGCTGGAGGGTTACCGGGAAGCGGGCAGTGACCCGTACTTCCAGCAGCCCGTCCCCTCACGGTGACGATCATGGCGCCGGTGACGATCACGTGACGGTGACGGTCATGGTGATGGTGACGGCGTACGGGTGCGGGTGCGGGTGCGGGGGCGTACGGCCAGGGCCGACGCCGTCACCGCGCACAGTCCCGCCGTCACGGGCAGCGCCACCGTCGCGAACGGGTGCTGCGCCGCCCAGCCCGCCACGGCGAGCACCCACACCGCGCCCGCCGTGATCCGTCCGTCCGTGCCGAGCGCCCACAGGGTGACGGCGGCCAGCCCCAGACAGAGCAGTTGCAGGGCGATGGGCAGGGCCCGCAGCGCCGCGTCGGGAAGGTCCGCGACGAGCGCGTGCCAGGGACCTGACGCCCGGTCGGGCGGCACGCCCAGCAGCGGGGGCGCCGAGTGCAGCGCGGCGAAGGTGATCAGCGGTGCCAGTGTGAGCAGCACCCGCCCCGGCCGGTCGAGCGAGACGGCGGCGCACTGGACGACGATCAGCAGGATGCCCGCGATCAGGGTGAACGGCGGCAGCACATCGAGAAGCCGGCCGCCGGTGAGCTGATCACGGCCGATGTCCTCGGCCCGTGCGAGCGGAGACCAGAACAGTCCGCACGCGATCCCCAGCAGCAGCCACAGCAGACTGACCGTCCGGCTCTCGTCCGCCGGCACGGGCGCAGACGCGGACACGGGCACGGGCACGGACACGGGGAGGCCGAAGGCCGGGGTCGCGGTGTCGTGCACACCGTGCGGATACGCCGCGCGCTCCGCCCAGGTGGTGCCGTACTCCGCCTGCTCCCGTGACGCCTCCTCGGCCGTGTCCCGGCGGCGCCCGGCGGCCCTGCGGGCCCACTCGGTGCCGTAATCGTCCCTGCCCGCTGCCCGCCCCGCCGTCCCCTGTCCCGGCGCCTGTCCCCGACCTGGTCCCCGCCTCCGACGCCAGCCCCGATCCCAGCCCCGCCCCCGCCCGTGCCCCGTACGGTGACCGTCCCGCAGCGCCGCCCGCAGCCCCGGCGCCGCCACCAGCGCGACCAGCGTCATGGACAGCAGCATCGCCAGCCCCGCGCCCGAGATCCCCGCGGGGCCCAGCAGGAACAGCGCGCTGCCGAGTACGAGTACGCACATGACGCCCTGGAGGGCGGCGAGCATGCCCGTACGGCCCTGGACCCGCAGCACCCCGATGTACAGCTCCACGACGACCCGCGGCAGCGCGGCGGCGGCCAGCAGCCGCAGCACGGTCGTGCCGTGGCGCGCGTAGTCGTCCCCGAAGGGCGCGAGGACCTGCGGCGCGAACAGCACCAGCACCAGCACCACGGGCACCAGCAGGAACGTCATCCGGCGCAGCGCCCCGCGTACGCCCTCGGCGAGCCGGTCCGGACTGTGCGAGGCGTGCGCGGTGAGCGAGGAGGCCATGTTGATGGCCATGAACTCCATCGTGCCGCCCACGGTGTAGGCCGTGTAGAAGAAGGCGTTGTGGGCGGCGTCGAAGCGGACCGCGACCATCACCGGCAGCAGATTGATCATCGCCAGGCTGAACAGCGCCCCGACCGAGTCACCCGCCAGGAACCGCCCGATGTCGGCGGGCCGCGGCGGCTCCCGGTCCCGGTCGGCCGCCGCCTGCCGGGGGATGAGCCTGCGGAAGACCAGCCAGCCGAGCGGCAGCACGGAGAGGGCGATGGCCGCCGCCCAGGAGACGAAGACCCCGAGAACGGGCAGCGCGCCGGCGAACACGATGAGCAGCAGCAGTTTGCCGATGGAGAAGACGGCGTTGCCGACGGGCACCCAGAAGGCCTTGCGCAGCCCGGTCAGCACACCGTCCTGGAGGGTCAGCAGCGCCCAGGCGACACAGGACGCGGTGAAGACGAGGCCCGCCGTGACACCGTCGAGCGGCGCGTAGGACGGACCCCACAGATCGAGGGTCAGCAGAAACATCACGCAGGCGACGCACACGACCAGTGAGCTGATGGTGTAGACGCGCCACACCAGGGGCCCGGTGGCCCGGCCGGCCCGGGGGACATAGCGCACCACCGCGCCGATCATGGTGGTGGCGGTGATCGAGGCCAGCAGCCGCATGGCGGCGATGGCGGCCGAGCCCTGTCCTACCGCCTCCTCCGTGTAGTGGCGGGCGGCGACCAGCCAGAATCCGAGGCCCAGGGCGGCGGAGACACCGGTGGAGAGCATCAGGGCATAGGCGTTGCGGAACATCGAGTCGCCGCCGTCGGCGGAGTCGGTCCGTGGCCGGGGAGACCCCGGGGAGCCGTGTGCGGGGTCCGCCGGATCGGCGGCCGGCTTCCCCAACCGGGTGGTGTCAGCCACCGCCGCCGAACCCCTCGCCGCCGAGCCCTCCTCGTTCCAGACGCCGTTCCGCCACCCGTTCCTCCACCCGTTCCCCGGGCCGTACGTCCGGCCGTACGTCCGGCCATGGGTCCGGGCGCTCCGCCGGGCGGGCGCCCAGCGCGGTGAGAACGGAGATCACCCGGTCCGCCCGGCGCGGGTCGACCGGCAGGGCGTGCCGCGCGAACCAGGCGGCCGGTCCCGGGGAGGGCGAGGGATCGGTGAAGGCGTCGCCCGCGTAGACGTCCAGCGGCGGATCGTAGAGATACCCGGTGGTGACACGGTGCCGGGCGAGGGCGGCGACGGCCGCGTCCCGGTCCTCGACCAGCAACGGCACCCGGAACAGCGGCTGTACGGGTAAGAGCCCGCCGCCGCCAACTCCGCCGCCCGGTCCGCCGCCCCCAACTCCGCCGCCCTGTCCGCCGGGACCGCCCGGACCGACCCCGCCGACCGGGCCGCCCCGCGGGCTCCCCCACGGGGTGGCCAGCAGCTTCTCCGTACCCCGCCGATGGGCGTCGAGCCGTGCGTCGAGGCCGCTGAGCAGCCGTTCCGTACGTCCGAGCCGTATCCGGCCGGGCCGGAGGCGGTAGTCGTGCAGATCCACCCGGATCCAGGGGTGAAGGGCCGTGAGACCGGCCCCGCCGTCGATCGCCCGCCTCAGTTCGCCGGGCCGCAGCGGCATCCGGATCTCCGCCCGCTCCTCCTGTCCGAGCAGCCTCAGCGCGGCCCGCGCCGCCCGTACCAGCCGCAGTCCGCGGACCCCGGCCTCGGCGTACGGGCGCAGCGCGTAGGTGAGTTCGGAGAGGAGACGCGACGGCTCCAGCAGCGCGTCCCGGGCCGCGGTCAGGTCCGGACGCGACGCCGGATCCGCCACCGTGAGGAACCCGCCGGTCTTGGCCCCGACATGCTTGGAGAGACTGAACACGGACGCGTCACCGAAGCTCCCGACCGGTCGTCCCGCCACCTCGCCGCCCAGCGCGTGCGCGGCGTCCTCGATCAGCGGAATGCCCGACGCGTCGCACCGGGCGCGCAGTTCGGGCGCCGGGTCGGGGTTCCCGTACAGATTGGTGGTCAGTACGGCGGACAGTCCGCGCCAGTACGCGTCGGGCACGGCCGACAGGTCGAGAGACCCGTCCCGCGCGTTCAACGGCGCCTGTACGGGACGCAGTCCGGCCGCGAGCACCACGAAGAAGATCACGTCGTCGTTGACCGGCGACATGAGGACCCGTCCACCGGGCGGGCACCAGTGGCGCAGCGCCACATACAACCCGAGACGGCATGACGGCATATACACACATTCCCTGCCCAGGCGTTGACGCATCAGTGTCTCCAGCGCCGCATACGCCGTACCGGCGTCGTCGTCCACCGGGCGCACCGGGCGCACCGAGTGCTCCGCCGGGCGGCCCTCCCCACGAGCCATTCCGTTCCCCCCTGCCCCCGGCTCAATGTGTCCCATACCGGACGAGCCGTCAATAACGCCTAAGGGCCCGCCCTGTGCGCGGGCGGGCCCTTCCGGGGACGGTGACGCGGCGGCCGTGGCGGCCGGCGGGCGCTACTCCTCCAGCGTCAGACCCTTTCTGAGCCTGGTGAGGGTGCGGGAGAGCAGCCGGGACACATGCATCTGGGAGATGCCGAGTTCCTCGCCGATCTCCGACTGCGTCATATTGGCGACGAAGCGCAGGGAGAGGATTTTACGGTCCCGTTGCGGAAGGCTCGCGATCAGCGGCTTGAGCGACTCGATGTACTCGATGCCTTCGAGCCCGTGGTCCTCGTAGCCGATCCGGTCCGCGAGCGAACCCTCGCTGTCGTTCTCCTCGGGCTGCGCGTCCAGTGAACTCGCGGTGTAGGCGTTGCTCGCCGTCATGCCCTCGATGACCTCTTCCCCGGAGATGCCGAGGCGCTGGGCGAGTTCACCGACGGTGGGGGCGCGGTCGAGCCGCTGCGCCAGTTCGTCGCCCGCTCTCGCGAGGTCGAGGCGGAGTTCCTGGAGTCTGCGCGGGACACGTACCGACCACGACGTGTCGCGGAAGAAGCGCTTGATCTCGCCGACGACGGTCGGCATCGCGAAGGTCGGGAACTCGACACCGCGGCTCAGCTCGAACCGGTCGATGGCCTTGATCAGGCCGATCGTGCCGACCTGGATGATGTCCTCCATCGGTTCGCTGCGGGTGCGGAACCGGGAGGCGGCGAACTTCACCAGGGCGAGATTCAGTTCGACCAGGGTGTTGCGGACGTACGCGTGCTCGTGCATGCCCTCTTCGAGGGACTCCAGCCGGGCGAAGAGCGTCTTCGACAGGGCCCGTGCGTCCATGGCCCCGACTTCGGCGAAGGGCGGGATCTCGGGCAGATCCTCCAGGCCGTCCAGGCCGTCCAGACCGTACAGGCCGTCCGGGCCCGCCGGGCCCGCCGGGTCCGCTGAGTCTGTCGGGTCCGCCAGGCTCTCCGGGACTTCGGGAGCCGTGGCCTGATGGGTGGGGGGCGGGAGTGACATGGTCTCCTCCATCGTTCTCGGCATATGGCTGCCGACGCCAGTGCGTGTGCGAAGCGGTGTGCGGCGCCTCCAAGCCGGCCGTGTCGGGTGTGTCCCTTCCAGCCATACCGGTTCGCCAGGGGTCGTTGCAAGTGTAAATTGCGCTGTTTGCCCGCAATGCTGGGGACTTGGAGTACCGGGTAACGTGTGAAAGGCGTAATGTTCGACCGGCGATGGCATCTGACAGACGGCATCTGACAAGGCGAAGAGGACGGACATGGACCGCCAGACGGTCGGTAGCGCGAACCGGGGCCGACTCCGGATCGGGGTTCGGACCGAGGGCCGGAGCGAGATAGTGACAGTGGCCGGTGAGCTCGATCACCACACGGCCGAACTGTTGCAGACGCCTCTCGACGACGCCCTCGAACGGGGCCAGGCACGCCTGGTGATCGATTGTTCCCAGCTTGAGTTCTGTGACTCCACCGGACTCAATGTGCTGCTCGGCGCCCGTCTCAAGGCGGAGGCGGCCGGGGGAGGGGTCCATCTGGTCAGCATGCTGCCGGCCGTGGCGCGTGTCTTCGAGATCACCGGCGCGGACGCGGTGTTCTCCGTCCATGACTCGATCGAGGACGCCCTGACCTGACCGATCCGGCCGTTCCGGCCGACCGGGCCGGTCGGACCCTGCCCGGGGCGCCTCCTCCGGCTCACGCGCTCCTCCTGTCACCCGTGTCCTGTCGTCCATGCCACGGTTTCCGTGGCGAGAAGTGGGTGTTGTCACGATTCGGAGGGGCAGAAGACCCCCGGCAGGCCCGCACAGGAACTCGCACTGTATGTATGAACTCGTGAATCGGTGAATCGGTGAGGTGAAGCGCTGATGAGCACCACCCGGCAGCCTCGGCCGGGCGACTTCGGCCCCGAGCCGGACGCGGAACAGGGTTCCGTGCCGTCCGACGTACGGGTGCGAACGCTCGCGCTCTCCGGCGCCAGCGGTGTCGTTCCGCTGTCGCGCGACTTCACCCGCCAGGCGCTCCACGACTGGGGATGGCTTCCCGCGTCGGCCGCGGACCGGCGGGCGGCGGCGGAGGACGTGCTGCTCGTCGTCTCCGAGCTGGTCACCAACGCCTGTCTGCACGCGGAGGGGCCCGAGATGCTCCGGGTCGCCTACAGCGGCAAGGTGCTGCGGCTGGAGGTCACGGACCGCGGTGCGGGACAGCCGGCGCCCCGCACTCCGCACCGCGCGGGACGGCCCGGTGGGCATGGCATGTTCATCGTCCAGCGGCTCTGTCTCGACTGGGGTGTGATCAGGACGCCGGGCGCCGTCGGCAAGACGGTCTGGGCGGAGCTGGCCGCGCCGCCGACGTAACGCGCGTATACGTGCCGCGAGCCGGGCTCACGCGTAGACGTGCCGCGAGCCGGGCTCAGTGGATGTCGCCCATCAGGGCCCTCACCTTCCTGCGGTACAGGAAGACCGCGCACCCCGCCGCGACGGCGAGCACCGCCTCCAGGCCCACCACCCCCGCGCGGCTCAGATCGACTCCGGCGATGGAGAGCATCCCGGTGACCGAGTCGCCCGCGGTGACCGCCAGGAACCAGACCCCCATCATCTGGCTCGCGTACTTCACCGGCGCCATCTTCGTCGTCACCGACAGGCCCACCGGCGAGACGCACAGTTCCCCGACCGTCTGGATCAGATAGATGCCCACCAGCCACATCGGGCTGACCGGCGTGCCGTCGCCGGACATCACCAGCGGGACCAGGAAGAAGAAGAACGAGACACCGACGAAGAACAGCCCGGCGGCGAACTTGGCCACCGTGCTGGGCTCCTGGCCCCTGCGGTTCAGCCAGAGCCAGCACCAGGCGGCGACCGGTGCCAGCGCCATGATGAACACCGGGTTGAGCGACTGGTACCAGGAGGTCGGGAACGTCAGCCCGAAGAGCCGGCCGTCCGCCTTCGTCGTACCGAACGCCTGGACCGTGGAGCCGCCCTGGTCGTAGATCATCCAGAAGACGGCGGCGGCGACGAAGAACCAGATGTATCCGGACATCCTGGTCTGTTCGGCCGGGGTCAGCTCCTTGTCCCGTTTGATCCGGATCAGCACCCCGGCCGGGATGGCGACCCCGGCGAGCGTCAGCGGGACCATCGCCCAGTTCAGGGTGAAGTGGCCGCTGAGGCCGGCGACGCCGTAGAACACCGCGGCGACCAGCAGCCAGACCGTGCCCCTGCGCAGCCAGGTCGCGCGTTCCTCGCGGGAGAGCGGGGTGGGGACGACGCCGCTGCGCGGGCTGAGATGCCGCGTACCGAGCAGGAAGACGAGCAGGCCGATGCCCATACCGACGGCGGCGAGGGCGAAGCCGAGATGCCAGTCGTACTTCTCCCCCACGGTGCCGATGACCAGCGGGGCGAAGAAGGCACCCATGTTGATGCCCATGTAGAAGACGGTGAAGCCGCCGTCCCGGCGCGGGTCGTCGGCGCCCTCGTAGAGATGGCCGACCATCGTGGAGATGTTCGCCTTCAGCAGGCCCGAGCCCAGTGCCACCAGCGCCAGTCCGGCGAAGAAGCTCTTCGGCCCCGGCAGGGCCAGTACGAGATGGCCGGTCATGATCGTGCAGGCCGCGATCGTGACCGTTCTGCGCGGACCCCAGACGCGGTCGCCCAGCCAGCCGCCCGGCAGCGCCAGCAGATACACCATGGACAGATAGATGGAGTAGACGGCCGTCGTCGTGGCCAGGTCCATCCCGAGCCCGCCGGACTGGAGCCCCTTCGACGCGTCGGGGCCGCCGGAGAGCAGATAGATGGTCAGCAGGGCCCTCATGCCGTAGAAGCTGAAGCGCTCCCACATCTCGGTCATGAAGAGGGTGGCCAGTCCGCGGGGGTGGCCGAAGAAGGTCTTCTCGGGACCCGCGGGGAGACGGGGGGAGTCCTTTGTCGCGCTGGACGCCATGGGTCGTTCCTTCCGGCAACGGCAACGGCAACGGCAACGGCGCCGATGGCGGCGCGGGAAGGAGACCTCCGGCGCCCGGCGGGCCGAAGGTCCCGAGTCGTGCTACATGGGTCCAGCCACCATACGGCAGGACAGAGTGGTATATGAAGGGACTTGGCGGATGAATCATAGGTAGTAATGGAATGACATACTTGTATTCGAAGGTAGATCAAGGGATCGAACCTTGGACCCGCAGGCCTCGCCGAGCGCGGCCCGAGGGCCGCCCGGTGCGGTCTACCATCACCACATGACCCGTGTACTGCTCGCCGAGGACGACGCTTCCATCTCGGAGCCGCTGGCGCGCGCCCTGCGCCGGGAGGGTTACGAGGTCGAGGTCCGCGAAGACGGTCCGACCGCGCTGGACGCCGGACTCCAGGGCGGTGTGGATCTGGTCGTGCTCGACCTGGGCCTGCCCGGCATGGACGGCCTCGAAGTCGCCCGGCGGCTGCGCGCCGAGGGCCACGCCGTACCCATCCTGGTGCTGACCGCCCGTGCCGACGAGGTGGACACCGTGGTCGGACTGGACGCCGGCGCCGACGACTATGTGACCAAGCCGTTCCGGCTCGCCGAACTGCTCGCCCGGGTACGGGCGCTGCTGCGGCGCGGCGCCGCCGACCCCGCCCCGGCCCCCGCCACCCATGGCGTACGGATCGATGTCGAATCGCACCGCGCCTGGATGGGCGACGAGGAACTCCAGCTCACCGCCAAGGAGTTCGACCTGCTGCGGGTCCTGGTCCGGGACGCGGGCCGGGTCGTCACCCGTGACCAGCTCATGCGCGAGGTCTGGGACACCACCTGGTGGTCCTCGACCAAGACCCTCGACATGCACATCTCCTGGCTGCGCAAGAAACTCGGCGACGACGCGGCGAACCCGCGTTATATCGCCACGGTGCGGGGCGTCGGCTTCCGCTTCGAGAAGAGCTGAGAAACAGATCCGAGAAGCGCTGCGGCAGAATTGACGTCTCGGGCCGTCGAACGCGTCACCCCGCCCGGAGGGCAGCACCATGCGCCGTCGTCTGATCAATTCCACGCTCGCCGTGGTGCTCGTCGTCATCGCCGTGTTCGGGGTCTCGCTCGTCATCGTCGAGACCCGCACGATCAGCAACAGTGCCCAGGAGAGCGTGGAGACCGAGGCGGTGCGTCTGGCGAGCATCGTCGACAGCCGGCTGCTCGGCGGCGACAACATCACGGCCAAGGTCCTCTCCGAGCAGATCGACCGGACGCGGTACGCCAGGATCGAGATCCCCGGCCGGGCGCCCGTCGAGATCGGCACCCGCCCCACCGGCAGTGTCATCCGCGGCACCGCCGACGGCGAGGAGGGCGAGGCCGTCACGGTCGAGGAGCCGCGCTCCTCGATCAACCGGGAGGTCGGCAGAACCCTGCTGATCATCGGCGCGGTGGCCCTGCTCGCCGTGATCGCCGCCGTTCTGCTGGCCGTACGGCAGGCGAACAAGCTGGCCTCGCCGCTCACCGATCTCGCGGAGACGGCGGAGCGTCTGGGGTCGGGCGATCCGCGCCCCCGGCACAAGCGGTACGGGGTGCCCGAGCTGGACCGGGTCGCCGATGTCCTCGACTCCAGCGCCGAACGCATCGCGCGGATGCTCACCGCGGAGCGGCGGCTCGCCGCGGACGCCTCGCACCAGCTCCGTACGCCCCTGACCGCGCTCTCCATGCGGCTGGAGGAGATCTCCGCCACCGACGACCTGGACACCGTGAAGGAGGAGGCGATGATCGCGCTGACCCAGGTGGAGCGGCTGACGGACGTGGTGGAGCGGCTGCTCACCAACGCCCGCGATCCGCGTACCGGCTCGGCCGTCGCCTTCGATCTCGACGAGGTCGTCAAGCAGCAGATCGAGGAGTGGCGCCCGGCCTATCGCAGCGCCGGACGCGCCATCGTCTGCTCGGGACGGCAGGGTATGCGGGCCGTCGGCACCCCGGGTGCGGTCGCCCAGGTGCTCGCCGCGCTGATCGAGAACTCACTGATGCACGGTGGCGGTACGGTCGCGCTGCGTACCCGGGTCACCGGCAACCAGGCCGTGATCGAGGTGACCGACGAGGGCCCCGGCGTACCGGCGGATCTCGGCGCGCGGATCTTCGAGCGGACCATCAGCGGCCGCAACTCCACCGGGATCGGGCTGGCCGTGGCGCGCGATCTGGCGGAGGCGGACGGCGGGCGGCTGGAGTTGCTCCAGCAGCAGCCGCCGGTCTTCGCGCTCTTCCTGAGCCGTGAGGCCGGTGCGCGCAAGACGCAGAAGGATCAGGACCGTCCGGTCCGCTGACGCGCCCGCGCCCGCGCCCGCGCACGGGCCGTGTCCGCCGCGTTCGCCGTACCCGCTGCCTTCACCGTGCTCGCCGCGTTCGCGGTGTCCGTCGCGGGCGACCCGGCCGCGGGACCGGTCCGCTCGGTGCCCGGCAGAGTCCTGAACACCCAGGTGCGGTACGACCAGAAGCGGAAGAGCGTGGCGACGCCGATGCCCAGGAACTTGAACACGTTGCTCTGGAGCGGGGTGTCCCAGTTGAATCCGTAGGTCGCGGTGTAGAGCACACCGTTCTCGATCACCAGACCGACCGTGCTGAACAGCAGGAAGAGCGAAAGCTCCTTGGTACGGCGATTCTTGTCGCGGTCGCGATAGGTGAAGTACCGGAAGCCCACATAGTTGAAGGCGATCGCCACGACGGTGGCCAGGACGCTGGCCCGGACCACGGGCAGGGGGGTGGTGTGCCGTACGAGATTGAAGACCAGGAGATTGACCAGCAGACCCGCGCCGCCCACCGCGCCGAACTTGGCCACCTCGCGTACGAGCCGGTCCAGTCGCACGCGGAGTGCGCCCCGTTCGCTCATATGCCTGTTCAGCCCCGTCCGGTCGGCGTCAGTTCCGACCATGCTAACCAGCGCCTCTCACGGCCGCCTGAGCGACCGCACGTGAAGGAAAACGCGACGTTACGTGACTGGTCGCGACGGTGTGTGATGGGTGGTGGTGGGTGGTGGTGGGCAGGGGCGGCCGGCAGGGGACGCACCGGGCGGCGGTCGGCGCGGGCGGACGGGCTCCGGTGGACGGCGGATACCCTGGGAGCGTGACGTTCCCGGTAGTCGGCATGGTCGGCGGCGGTCAGCTCGCCCGTATGACCCACGAGGCGGGTATCCCCCTCGGCCTCAGATTCAAGCTCCTCAGTGACACGCCCCAGGACTCGGCGGCCCAGGTGGTGAGCGAAGTCGTGATCGGCGACTATCGCGATCTGGACACGCTGCGTGACTTCGCACGCGGTTGCGATGTGATCACCTTCGATCACGAGCATGTCCCGATCGAACATCTCCGTGCCCTGGAGGCGGACGGCATCCCCGTCAGGCCCGGCCCCGACGCGCTGGTGCACGCCCAGGACAAGGGTGTGATGCGCGCCCGTCTCACCGAGCTGGGCGCCCCCTGCCCGCGCCACCGCATCGTGGCCGACCAGGCGGATGTCGCGGCCTTCGCGGCCGAGGTGGGCGGCTTCCCCGTGGTCCTGAAGACGGTGCGCGGCGGCTACGACGGCAAGGGCGTCTGGGTCGTGCGGTCCGAGGAGGACGCCGAGCAGCCGTTCCGGGCCGGGGTCCCGGTGCTCGCCGAGGAGAAGGTCGATTTCGTACGGGAGCTGGCCGCGAACATCGTGCGCTCGCCGCACGGCCAGGCCGTCGCGTACCCCGTGGTCGAGTCGCGGCAGGTCGACGGGGTCTGTGACACGGTCATCGCCCCGGCGCCCGGTCTGCCCGACGAACTGGCTGGCGAGGCCCAGCGGCTCGCCCTGCGGATCGCCGCCGAGCTGGGCGTCGTCGGCCATCTCGCGGTGGAGCTGTTCGAGACCCGTGACGACGACGGGACGCCCGGCATCCTCGTCAACGAACTGGCGATGCGCCCGCACAACTCCGGGCACTGGACCCAGGACGGCGCGATCACCTCGCAGTTCGCCAACCATGTGCGGGCCGTGCTGGATCTGCCGCTCGGCGATCCGCGCCCGCGCGCGCCCTGGACGGTCATGTGCAATGTCCTCGGTGGCGACTATCCCGATATGTATGCCGCCTATCTGCACTGTATGGCCCGGGACCCGCAGTTGAAGATCCATATGTATGGCAAGGACGTGAAGCCCGGCCGCAAGGTGGGGCATGTCAACACCTACGGCGACGACGTGGACGACGTGCTGGAGCGCGCCCGCCATGCCGCCGGTTACCTCCGAGGAACGATCACCGAATGACCTCCTCTCTCGCCGGACCACTGGTCGGCGTCGTCATGGGCTCGGACTCCGACTGGCCCGTCATGGAGGCCGCCGCGAAGGCCCTCCACGAGTTCGAGATCCCGTACGAAGTCGATGTCGTCTCCGCCCACCGGATGCCCCGCGAGATGATCGCGTACGGCGAGCAGGCGGCCGGGCGCGGGCTGAAGGCGATCATCGCGGGCGCGGGCGGCGCGGCCCATCTGCCGGGCATGCTCGCCTCGGTGACCACGCTGCCGGTGATCGGTGTGCCCGTACCGCTCAAGTATCTGGACGGTATGGACTCGCTGCTCTCCATCGTCCAGATGCCGGCCGGGGTCCCGGTCGCCGCGGTCTCGGTGGGCGGTGCCCGTAACGCGGGGCTGCTGGCCGCCCGTATCCTCGCGGCCCACGACCCCGAACTGGCCGCCCGGATGCGGGAGTTCCAGCAGGAGCTGAACGAACAGGCGACGGAGAAGGGCAAGCGGCTGCGGGCCAAGGCCGAGGGCGCGGAGCACTTCGGGTTCGGACGGTGAGCGCCGTGAGCGCGCCGGGCTCCCCGGACGCCGCCCCCGCCGCCGCCGAGTTCCTCGCCCAGGCGATCGGACTGCTCTCCGAATTCCCGGTGGTGGACGGGCACAACGATCTGCCGTGGGCGCTGCGCGAGCAGGTCCGCTACGACCTGGACCGGCTCGACATCGCCGGGGACCAGTCGGCCCGGCTGCACACGGACATCCCCCGGCTGCGGCGCGGCGGTGTCGGCGGACAGTTCTGGTCCGTGTTCGTACGGTCAGGCATGGCCGGTGACGACGCGGTCAGCGCGACGCTCGAACAGATCGATGTGGTCGGCCGGTTGATCGCCCGCCATCCGCGCGATCTGGTCCGCGCGCTGACGGCGGACGACATGGAGAGCGCGCGCCGCGACGGCAAAATCGCCTCGCTCATGGGTGCCGAGGGCGGCCACTCCATCAACAACTCCCTCGCGACCCTGCGCGCCCTCCATACCCTGGGTGTCCGCTATATGACGCTCACCCACAACGACAACAACGCGTGGGCGGATTCGGCGACCGACGCCCCGGGTGTGGGCGGGCTCTCCGCCTTCGGCCGTGAGGTGGTCCGCGAGATGAACCGGACCGGCATGCTGGTCGACCTCTCGCATGTGGCCGTCACGACCATGCGGGACGCGCTGGCCGTGACCGAGGCGCCGGTGATCTTCTCGCACTCGTCGGCGCGGGCGATCTGCGACCATCCGCGCAATGTCCCGGACGAGGTGCTGGAACTGCTGCCCGCGAACGGCGGGGTCGCGATGGCCACGTTCGTACCGAAGTTCATCCTTCCCGCGGCGGTGGACTGGACCCGGGCGGCGGACGAGAACATGGAGGCGCACGGTCTGCATCCGCTCGACACCACGCCCCCGGCCATGAAGATCCATGAGGCCTTCGAGGCGGAGCATCCGCGTCCGGTCCCCACGGCGGCGACGGTCGCGGACCATCTCGACCATATGCGCGGGACCGCCGGTATCGACCACATCGGGATCGGCGGCGACTTCGACGGTACGGCCTTCACCCCGCGGGGTCTGGACGATGTCTCCGGCTATCCGAATCTGATCGCGGAACTCCTCTCCCGCAAGTGGTCGACGGCGGATCTCGCCAAGCTGACCTGGCAGAACTCGGTGCGCGCACTGCGCGCGGCGGAGGACACGGCGCGCGGCGCACAGGCCGTACGGGGCCCGTCCCGGGCGACGCTGGAGGAACTGGACGGCGAACGGCCGACCTGACCCGCCCCACCGGGGTGCGGGGGGTGCCTTCCGGCGGGGGCGTGGTTCTCGGTGCGTTGTTGGCGCGGGCCGGTGGGCGTGTGCGGGTGGTCGGTCGCTTCCGTGCGGTGCGCGCCTGGCGGCGCGTCGGCGGTGCGCGCCTGCGGCGCGGGGTGCGGTGGGTGGGTGGTGCGGGTGCCGGGGCACTCCGGAGGTACATGTCCGGACGGCATGATTTACGCCGCGTGCGGGTCGGTTTGTCGGGTGCGGCCCGATGTGCGGCACAAATCACGCTTTAGTGTCCGGACACGCACCTCCTGCGACCCCGACCCCCTCCCGCCCGAACCCCGGCTTCCCGTCCGGTCCGGGCCACATCAAGCCCGTCCGGCGATTGAGGACGCGGGGGCCGAGACGTGCCGGTCCCGCGCGGCGAAAATCACGCCCGGGGGCGGCCCATCGCCCGGTAGGTCCAGCCCGCCGCGCGCCAGCGGGCCGGGTCCAGGGCGTTGCGGCCGTCCAGGATCAGGCGGCGCGTCACCGCCCCGCCCAGGACCTCCGGGTCCAGCTCGCGGAACTCGCTCCACTCCGTCAGATGCAGCACCGCGTCCGCGCCGCGTACCGCCTCCACCGCGGAGTCCGCGTACGCCAGCGTCGGGAAGACCCGCTTCGCGTTCTCCATGCCCTTGGGGTCGTACACGGTCACCTGGCCGCCCTGGAGATGGATCTGCCCGGCGACATTGAGCGCGGGGGAGTCCCGCACGTCGTCGGAGTCCGGCTTGAAGGTCGCGCCGAGCACGGCGACCCGCTTCCCGAGGAAGGACGAGTCGCCGCCCACGGCCTCCCGGGCCAGCTCCACCATGTCGCGCCGGCGCCGCATATTGATCGAGTCGACCTCGCGCAGGAAGGTCAGGGCCTGGTCCGCGCCCAGTTCGCCCGCGCGCGCCATGAACGCGCGGATGTCCTTCGGCAGACACCCTCCGCCGAAGCCGATCCCCGCGCGCAGGAACTTCTTGCCGATCCGCTCGTCGTAGCCAAGGGCCTCCGCCAGCTTCACGACATCGCCGCCGGCCGCCTCGCAGACCTCCGCCATCGCGTTGATGAACGAGATCTTCGTGGCCAGGAAGGAGTTCGCGGAGGTCTTCACCAGCTCGGCGGTCGGGAAGTCCGTCACCACGAACGGCGAACCCTGCCCGACCGGCGTCGCGTACACCTCGCGCAGTATCCGCTCCGCGTGCTCGCCGCGGACACCGGCCACGATGCGGTCCGGGTGCAGGGTGTCCTGTACGGCGAAGCCCTCGCGCAGGAACTCCGGGTTCCACGCCAGCTCCACCTCGTGGCCCGCGGGCGCCAGTTCGGTGATCCGGGCCGCCAGCCGCTCCGCGCTGCCCACGGGCACCGTGGACTTGCCGACGACCAGCGCCGGCCTGGCGAGATGCCTGGCGAGGCTGTCGACCGCGGAGTCGACGTACGACATGTCGCACGCGTACTCGCCGTGCTTCTGCGGGGTGTTCACGCAGATGAAGTGCACATCGCCGAACTCCGCGACCTCCGCCCAGTCCATGGTGAAGCGCAGCCGGCCGGTCGATCCCCCGATGCCCGCGACATGCTTGCGCAGCAGCTCTTCCAGGCCGGGCTCGTACATCGGCACCCGGCCCGCCGAGAGCATCTCGATCTTCTCGGGGACCACATCGAGACCGAGCACCTCGAAGCCCAGCTCCGCCATGGCCGCGGCGTGCGTGGCGCCGAGATAACCGGTGCCGATCACTGTGATCTTGAGGGCCATGGGGTGCTCCAGGGGACGCGGGCGGGGTGCGGGCCTGAGCATAGCCGCGTGTCACGGGAGCTCCGCGGGGGCGCTGTCCCCGCGCCGTTCCCGCGCTCCCGGGCTTGTCAGCAACGTCACCTATGCCTGTGGGGGTCCGGCCCCTAAAATTGGGTTACTTAACGGTAGTTAGCATCTTGGGGAGTGAAAGACCGTGGCCGGATCGGCTGATTTCGACCTGTACCGCCCGTCCGAAGAGCACGACATGCTCCGCGAGTCCGTGCGCGCGCTCGCCGAGGCGAAGATCGCGCCCTTCGCCGCCGCGGTCGACGAGGAGGCCCGTTTCCCGCAGGAGGCGCTGGACGCGCTGGTCGCCTCGGATCTGCACGCCGTCCATGTGCCGGAGGAGTACGGCGGGGCCGGCGCCGACGCGCTCGCCACCGTGATCGTGATCGAGGAGGTGGCGCGGGTCTGCGCCTCGTCGTCCCTGATCCCGGCCGTGAACAAGCTCGGCTCGCTGCCCGTGATACTCGCCGGCGGCGATGACCTGAAGACGAGGTATCTGGGCCCGCTGGCCAAGGGCGACGCGATGTTCTCGTACTGCCTCTCCGAGCCGGACGCGGGCTCCGACGCCGGCGGGATGAGGACCAAGGCCGTACGGGACGGCGACCACTACGTCCTCGACGGTGTGAAGCGCTGGATCACCAACGCCGGTGTCTCCGAGTACTACACGGTGATGGCCGTCACCGACCCGGAGAAGCGCACCAAGGGCATCAGCGCGTTCGTGGTGGAGAAGGGGGACGAGGGTGTCTCCTTCGGCGCCCCGGAGAAGAAGCTCGGTATCAAGGGCTCCCCGACCCGCGAGGTCTACCTCGACAACGTCCGTATCCCCGCCGACCGGCTGATCGGCGCCGAGGGCACCGGCTTCGCCACCGCCATGAAGACGCTCGACCACACCCGGATCACGATCGCGGCCCAGGCGCTCGGCATCGCACAGGGCGCGCTCGACCACGCCAAGGGGTATGTCCAGGAGCGCAAGCAGTTCGGCAAGCCGATCGGCGACTTCCAGGGCGTCCAGTTCATGCTCGCCGACATGGCGATGAAGCTGGAGGCCGCACGCCAGCTCACCTACTCCGCCGCCGCCAGGTCGGAGCGGGTGAGCGGAGGCAGCGCCAAGGAGGACCTGACCTTCTTCGGCGCGGCGGCCAAGTGCTTCGCCTCCGACGCGGCCATGGAGATCACCACGGACGCCGTCCAGCTCCTCGGCGGCTACGGCTACACCCGCGACTACCCGCTGGAGCGCATGATGCGCGACGCCAAGATCACCCAGATCTACGAGGGCACCAACCAGATCCAGCGCATCGTCATGGCCCGCAACCTGCCGTAGGAGGCGGGCGCCGTGGTGCTCCCCGGCCGCGTCATCCGGCGTCGGGGTCGTCGAGCTGGTGGGCCGCCCAGACATAGCTCTCGGGGAGCAGGTCGGCGACCGGGACCGCGCGCGGGCCGTCGGCCAGGGCCACGATGACCCTCATCTCCGGGAAGTAGTCGAGCAGGACCTGACGGCACCGGCCGCACGGGGGCACCACTCCCCGGTCGCGGTCGCCCACGGCCACGATCGTGACGAGGTCGTAGGCGCCCTGGGCGGCCGCCGCGCCGAGCACGACCAGCTCGGCGCAGGGGCCGCCGGTGAAGTGGTACGCGTTCATCGCGGTGATGACGCGGCCGTCGCGGGCGCGGGCGGCGGCGGCCATGGTGTGGTTGTCGCCCCGGGAGCGCGTCCGCGCCACCTCGGCCGCCGCCTCGATCAGCTCATGGTCGACATCGGGCCCTGCCCCGGAATCATGTGCGGACATCAGTTGCCGGAGACCGTGACTTTCTCGTCGTTGTTGAGCTGGTTCACCAGCTCCTTGACCTTGGCCTTGTCCCAGACGAGATTGCCGCCCGTGCTGCCCGAGATCGGCATGTTCATGGACTTCCCGTCGCCGCCCGTGACGCCCTTCATCGCGAAGAACATCTGGCCCAGGGACCACAGCGACATGTCCTTGTCCACGATCAGGGTGTCCAGGCCCGCGCCCATGGTCGGGTAGAGCTTGAACGGGTTGAGGATCGTGCCGGGCGTGGCCGTCTGCGAGGCGAGCGCCGCGAGGAACTTCTGCTGGTTCTTCGTACGGTCCAGGTCGCTGTTGGCGAAGGCGTACCGCGTCCGTACGAAGGCCAGGGACTGCTCGCCGTTCAGGGTCTGCTTGCCCGCCTGGAAGTCGGCGCCGGACTTCTTGTCCTTGAACGCCTTCGGGATGTCGATCTCCACCCCGCCGATCGCGTCCACGATATTGGCGAAGCCCGCGAAGCCGATCTCGACGTAGTGGTCGATGTGCAGCCCGGTGTTGAACTCGACGGTACGGACGAGCAGCTCGGGGCCGTCCTCCGCGTAGGCCGCGTTGAGCTTGGTCTGCCGGCCCGTGTTCGGGAACATCTTGCCGGACTCCGACCCCTGGAACGAGGGGATCGTCACATTGGAGTCACGCGGCAGCGAGATCAGCGTCGGCCCGTTCGACCCGTCGTGCAGGATCATCATCGAGTCGGTGCGCTTGCCGTCGGCCGAGCCCGTGTGGAGCTTCTTCTTCTCCTCGGCGGACATACCCTCACGGCTGTCCGAGCCGACGATCAGATAGTTCGTACCGTCGCCCGCCTCCGGGCGCTCGATGACCTTGGAGAGATCGACCTCGCGCTGGAGCTTGGAGTCGGCCCAGAAGTAGGTACCGATGGAGACGCCGAGGACCACGACGGCCAGCGTCAGCGCGCCGATCTTGATACGGCGGCGCCAGTCGGGGGCGTACCGGGGCGTCGGAGGGCCGCTCGGCGGGGGCGGCGGACCGCCGTTGCGGCCGCCGCCGTCCCCGGGCGGCGAGCCGTAGACCTGGCCCGTGTTGTAGCCGCTGTCGTACCCCGGCTCATAGCCCCGGTCGTACCCCTGCGACTGCTGGGGGACGCCACGAGGCTGCACATGCGGCATCACGCGCGCGCCCTCGGGCTGTGCGCCCGCGCTGCCGCGCCCGTAGCGGTCGCCGCGGTTGTCGCGGTCGCCGGTCCATCCATCGGGCCAATCATTCATGCGGACCAGTGTGCAGGGCGCCGCCGTGCCGCTGACAGGGGAGAGGGAAAATCGGGTCGGGCCTGTTGCCAAGCTGATGCATTGCGTACCGTGCCCGGACCCCGCCGGACCTGCGCATAAGGTGGGGCCATGACAGATCAGGCCGACCGTCCGGAGTCCCGGATACAGGGCAAGCCCACCTCCGCCTCCCGGACCACGCTCAGCCACATCATGACCGGCAGCGACACCAATCTGCTGGGTACCGTGCACGGCGGCGTGATCATGAAGCTGGTCGACGACGCGGCGGGCGCCGTCGCGGGGCGGCACTCCGGTGGGCCCGCCGTCACCGCCTCCATGGACGAGATGGTCTTTCTGGAGCCGGTGCGGGTCGGGGATCTGGTGCATGTGAAGGCCCAGGTGAACTGGACGGGCCGGTCCTCGATGGAGGTCGGGGTGCGCGTGCTGGCCGAGCGCTGGAACGAGTCCACCCCGGCGACCCAGGTCGGCAGCGCGTATCTGGTCTTCGCGGCCGTCGACACGGACGGCAGGCCCCGTCCCGTACCGCCGGTGATCCCGGAGACGGAGCGGGACGAGCGGCGCTACCAGGAGGCCCAGATCCGGCGTACGCACCGGCTGGCCCGGCGGCAGGCGATCAAGGAGCTGCGGGAGAAGCGCGCGGCGGAGGGCTTCGACGACTGAGACCCGTGGGCCAAGGGGCGCTGGCGACCCCCGCCCGGGACCGGCTCAACGGCATACGGCCTGGTCCCCGGTCACCGTCTCGAAGTGGTCCTTCGCGGGCTTCTCCACACGCACCGGTGTCACCGCCCGGTAGTCCGACCCCAGCGTCACCTTGAGCGTCGCGCCCTGCTGGCGCACCGGGCGCAGTTCGCTGCCGGGCAGCGCGGCGGCCAGGGATCTCGCCGAGCGGTCCCAGCGCGGGTCGTAGAGCACGACCGTCCGCCGCAGATCGTGCTTCTGGGCGTTGAGCGGCACACGGGTCGTGTCGAAGCCGGTGGCGCGCAGCGCCTTGTCGGCCCGTCTGGCGAGTCCTTCCTTGCGGGTCCCGTTGTAGACCTGCACCCTGACGCGCTTCGGCTCCACCTCGACCGGGGCCGGCTCCTGCCCGCCTTCGGGCTCCCGCTCCGGCGGCCGGCTCGCGCCCGCCGCCGGGCCGCGCTCGCCGTCCGCGCCGCTCGCGCCGCGCTCGCCGTTCGCGTCGTCCCCGTCCGGCCTCGGCGTGGGCTTCGGCTCGTTCAGCGTGGTCAGCGGCCGGTCCTCGCGCAGCGCCCGGAAGAGCCGCTTCGACTTCACCGGGTCCCATTTCACCGTCGAGCCGACCCCCTTGACCGCGACCCCCGCCCCGGCGTCGGCCAGCGGTACGGAGGTGAACTCCGACGACGCGGCCGAGAAGCCGCGCATCGCCTCGTTGAGGGCGAGCATCTGCTCCGTACCGAACCCCGCGTCCGCCCGGACCGAGGTGAGCATCGTCGAGGTGACGTCCCGGAACCTCACCGGATTCAACAGCACACCGCTGCTGGTGGCCCGGTCGATCAGCGCGGCCAGGAAGCGCTGCTGGCGCCGCATCCTGCCGAGGTCGGCCGCGCCGTCGATATGCCGGGACCTTACGTACTGCAACGCCTGCCCGCCGTCCAGCTTGTGTGTGCCGGGCGTCAGATCGAGTCCCGTGTACGAGTCCCGCAGCGCCCTGGGCGTACAGATCTCCACCCCGCCCAGGGCGTCCACCGTCCTCATGAAGCTGGTGAAGTCGACCTCCAGATAGTGGCTGATCTTCACGCCCGTCATATGTTCGAGGGTCCGGACCGTCAGATTGGGGCCGCCCTCCGTATAGGCCGCGTTGAGCTTCACCACATGGGGCAGGTGCCGCTTGCCGGTGGTGTTGTCGATGTGCTCGGGCAGCTCCGTATAGCTGTCGCGCGGCACGCTCACGACGCTCGCGCGCTCCCCGTTCGCCGAGAGATGCACCAGCATGATCGTGTCGGTGCAGTGGCACGGCGCCCCGCCGAGCCGGTACCGCTGCCGCTCGTCCTCCGTGATCTTGTCGCGGCCGTCGGTGCCGACGAGCAGGAGGTTCATCCCATGGCCCGCGTCCGGCCGGTTCTTCATGTCCTTGAACGCGTCCACCCGGTCGATTCCTGTACCGAGACTGCTCACCACCGCGTGGCCGATCCCGCCGGCGCTCAGCACCAGTACGGAGAGAGTCGTCGTCACCCGCATCCCCCAGCGGGGCCGCTCGCGCCGTGGCTCCGGGACCGGCGGGCGGGGGACGGGCCGGCGGCGGACGGGCGGGACGGGCGGGGCGGGACGGGGCGGGCGGCGCGGGGAGCGGGGTGGCGTGGTCAACGGGGGACACCTCCGCGGTGGCAGGGCAGCGGGTGCTGGAGGAGCGTGGTCGCGGTACGTCCACGGGCGGGCGGCAGATCGTTTCCGGGCGTGCGGCACGCCTGCTGCGTGCCTGCGGTATGTCCATACGATCAGCGCCGCCGGGCACCGTACGCGCACCGCACGGGCGGCGCGCGTCGCTGTCCCCCGTTCGCGGTAACGTGGGCCGCCGTATCAGCCGCCGTATCGACTGCCGTACCGACGTCTCCCGAAGGACCCAGAAGACTCCATGCCTGCCCTGCCGCCCGCGGTTTCCGTGATCATGCCGGTGCTCAACGAGGAACGTCATCTGAGGAACTCCGTCCGGCACATCCTGGAGCAGGAGTACGAGGGCGAGATGGAGGTGGTGATCGCGCTCGGGCCCTCCACGGACCGTACGGACGAGATCGCCGCGGAGCTGGTCCGGGAGACCGCCTCCCACCCGAGGGCCGCCGTCCGGACCGTCCCGAACCCGACCGGCCGCACCCCCGCCGCCCTGAACGCCGCGATCAAGGCGTCCAGGCACCCCGTCGTGGTGCGGGTCGACGGGCACGGCATGCTCTCGCCGAACTACATCGCGACCGCGGTCCGGCTGCTGGAGGAGACGGGCGCGCAGAACGTCGGCGGGATCATGCACGCCGAGGGTGAGAACGACTGGGAGAACGCGGTCGCCGCCGCCATGACCTCGAAGATAGGGGTCGGCAACGCGGCGTTCCACACCGGAGGCGAGGCCGGGCCCGCCGAAACCGTGTATCTGGGTGTCTTCCGGCGCGAGGCGCTGGAGCGGCAGGGCGGCTACAACGAGGAGTTCATCCGGGCCCAGGACTGGGAGCTGAACTTCCGTATCCGCGAGGCCGGCGGCGGGATCTGGTTCTCCCCCGAGCTGCGGGTGCAATATCGTCCGCGGCCCTCGGTCAGGGCGCTCGCCAAGCAGTACAAGGACTACGGACGCTGGCGCCATGTCGTCGCCCGCTACCACGCGGGCTCGATCAATCTGCGCTATCTGGCACCGCCGACGGCCGTCTGCGCCATCGTCGCGGGCCTCGTGGCCGGCGTGGTGCTCACCCCGTGGGGTCTGGTCGTCCCGGCCGGCTATCTCGCCGCGATCGCCGCGGGCTCGGTGCCCGCGGGCAGGGGGCTGCCGCTGAAGGCCAGGCTCCAGATCCCGGTGGCGCTGGCCACGATGCACATGTCGTGGGGATTCGGCTTTCTCACCAGCCCGCGTTCGCTGGCGAAGAAGGTCATCGCCAGCCGCCGCCCCGCCGTACGGCCGACGGTCGAGGCGTAACCACACGCACAGAGGCAGAGACAGACGCGGAGACGGACGCGGAGACAGACATGAGGCGCCGCCCGGTGATCCACCGGGCGGCGCCCCACGTTACGGCCGACGGTCAGAAGACGACGGTCAGCAGACGACGGTCAGAAGCGGTACGGCGCGTACACCGGCATGCACGCGTCCTTCTTCGAGCCGTTGATCGCGTCCGCCGACTCCGGTATGCCGCCCGCCTCGGGCTTGGACTCCTTCGGATACGACAGGCCGTCGCGCCAGTCCGCGCCCACGACCAGGGTGACCCCCGACACATCCGTCGACTTCCGCACCGAGGTCAGCGGAATCCCCAGGGACTTGGCCACCGCCTGCGCGTCGCCCTCCAGATCCGCGCTGGGGAAGGCGATCGTCGTCTTCTCCTGCGGGCTGGGCGTGGAATCCGCCTGGGCCAGTGTGTAGCCCTTGCCGTTGAGCTGCTGGGCGATGTCGGCGGCGCGGCGCGGCACCGCGCCGCGCTGCTCGCCGCCGGTGCCGTTGCGTACGATCACGCCGGTCTCGGCGGGGGCCGCCGCCGGGTCCTCGGAGACGGGCTGGGCCGGCTTCTCGCTCTTTCGCGCGTCGGCCTTGCCGCCGTTGGCGTCGAAGGCCACGTCCTCGCGGAGCATCGCCCAGAGCTTGTCGGCGTCGGGCTCCTTGGGTACGAGGTGGTTCCGGTTCTGCGGATCCTCGTCCGACGGCATGGTCGTCATGGTGATGCGGTTGGTCGGCACGCTCTTGAGCTGCATGGCCAGGTCGTAGAGCTTCTTGACCGTACCGATCTCCTCGGAGACCTCCAGCGACTCGGTCGCGGCCTCCGCCAGACCGGTCAGCCGCATGGTGTCCGTGAAGACGTTCTGCGACTTCAGCTCGCGGATCATCGAGTTCATGTACATGTGCTGGGCCCTGGCCCGGCCGAGGTCGCTCTCGAAGGCATGGCGGGTGCGCAGCCACTGGAGGGCCTGCTCGCCCTGGACATGGTGCGATCCCGCCGTCAGCTTCAGCCCGGAGCCTCCGGGGACCCCGGGCAGCGGGCGGTCCCAGACGTTGTTCTCGACGCAGACCTCGACGCCGCCTATCGCGTCGGCCATGCTCACCACACCGGAGAAGTCGATCGTCATCCAGTGGTCGATATAGACACCGGTCAGCTTCTCCCAGGTGCTCAGGGTGCAGCCGGCGCCGCCGCGCATCAGCGTCTCGTTGATGATCGCGTTGGTCGCGGGGAAGACCTTGCCGGTCTTGGCGTCCTTGCACTCGGGGATGTCGACCCGGGTGTCACGGGGGATGCTCACGACCGAGGCGTTCTTGCGGTCGGCGGAGACATGGACCAGCATCTGCACATCCGCGAGGGGCGGGTTGCCCGCGGTGTCCCTGCTGCCGCCCAGTTTGACGTTCTCCGCCTTGGCGCGGCTGTCGGAGCCGATCAGCAGGATGTTCACCGGGGTCTGGCCCGCGGCGTTCGCGTCGGGCCTGGCGAGACCGGTGGAGCCGTTGCTGCGGTCGCCGCTGCGGATATTGCCGTTGAGATGCCGGTAGTAGAGATAACCGGCGCCGGCCGTGCCGAGCAGCAGCAGCGCGAGCCCGGCGGCGACCCAGCGGAGTATTCGCCAGGGGCCGCGTCTCGCGCGGCGGCGTGAGGTGGTGCCGCGCCCGCCCTTGCCCCGGCCGGCCTTGGGCTGGGTCTCGGTGGTCCGGGTACCGGGGTCCTGGCCGCTCTCCGCCGGGCCTTCTCCGTCCGGGGCCGCTCCGCCCTCGCGGTGGGCCTCCGGGGCGCCGGCGCCGGTACCGGCACCTGTGCCGTTGCCGGGTCCGGCACCGTGGCCGTCAGGAGTGCCGTCGTCGCCCGCGCCCCGGGGACCGGGCGTACCGCTACCCGCCGTACCGCTACCCGCCGTACCGCTCTCCGCCGTACCGCTCTCCGCGCCGGTGCCGTCGGCGCCGGTGGTGCCGTCCTCGTACAGGCTGTCGTCCCAGCCCAACTCGTGGGGGTGCGGTATGTGTTCGTCCGCCCCTTCCCGTCTCACACTGCTCTGACGCACCCAGACCCCCCTCGTCAGATCGTCCGTATGAGCCGGAATTCCGGCGTCACTTGGCGCAGACCTGCTTGTCGGCTTCCACCTTCTGCACACCCTCCGGCGCCTTTGCCGGTCCGGTGATGGGCACCCCCGCGCCCTTGAAGTCCGCCCCGAGCGTCAGTGTCATCGCTTCCAGCCCCTCGGCGTCCCGCGTGCCCGGCTTCAGGGCCGCGGCGGGCAGCCCCATCATGTCCGCGAGGGCACGCGCCTGGTCGGCCTGGTTCGGCGCGTACTCCAGGGTCGTCTTGGACAGATCCGCTCCCGGGGCATTGCCCTTGTTGGTGGACTTCGGTACACCCTCCTGGTTCTGGAGCCAGGCCAGGGTCTCCTGCGCGGAGCCCTGCGGACCGCCGCCGTTGTACACGTCGACGCGTACATCCTCCGGCGCCGCCTTGGGGCCCTTGAGCAGCGCCTCCTGCTTGCTCTTGGCCGCCTTCTCCTTCTGCTTCACCTCGGTGAGCGACGTGTCGCTCCGCATCATCGCGAACAGCGGCTTCGCCCTGGCCTCGTTGACGACGACCGTGGCCTTGACGACCTCCGCCGGGTTGTCGTCCACCGGCAGCGTGGTGAAGGTGATGTTCTTGGGGTCGACCTTGGCCAGTTCCTTGGCGAGGTCGCTGAGCTTGTCGATGCTGCCGATGCCGGTGTCGACGGTGAGCGCCTTGGTCGCGGCCTCCGCCAGACTGAACAGTTTCTGCGGGTTCGTAAGGGTGTCGCCGGACTTCATCTGCCGGATCATCGAGCTGAGGAACTGCTGCTGCGTCTCGATCCGGCTCAGGTCGCTCTCATTGCCGAACGCGTGCCGGGTACGGACGAAGGCGAGGGCCTGCTCGCCCTGGATGATGTGCTCGCCCTTGGTGAGCTTGAGATGCGACTTGGGGTCGTCGACGTCCTTGGCCACACACACCTTGACCCCGCCGACCGCGGTGGACAGCGTCTTGACCGCGTTGAAGTCGGCCATCATGAAGTGGTCGACGGTGAGTCCGGTCAGCTCCTTGACCGTACGCATCGTGCAGCCGGGATCCCGCCCGTCCTGGCCGAGGCTGGTGTTGAACCGGGTCTGCGAGGTGCCGGGGATGACCTTGGTGCCCTCCGCCGTCTTCGTCTCGCAGTCCGGGATGTCCGTGATCAGGTCACGCGGGATGGAGAGCACCGTCGCGTTCGTACGGTCCTTGGAGACATGGAACAGCAGATTGGTGTCGGCGTGGCCGACGCTGCCCGCGTCTCCGTAGCCCTCGTTGCCCGAACCGGTCCGTTTGTCCGTACCGATCAGCAGTATGTTGACGGCCTGGTCCTTCTTGAAACCGCCGCTGCCCGCGCTCCCGATGTCGATCTTCTCGATGTTGCTGTTGAGGTGCTGGTAGTAGGCGTACGCGCCGACGGAACCGGCGACGAGGACCAGCGCCACGGCGCCGCCGGTCCACACCAGCACCTTCTTCTTGCCCGACTTCTTCGCCTTGCGCTTACGGCGGCCGGCCGCGGCGGGCGCGGTGTCGGCCGCCGGGCCCTTGCCCGCGCGGCGGCTGCGCTGCCCGGGTACGTCGGCGAGCGGCCCCGCGGCCCGGCCTTCCGAGGCCGTGCGCGCGGCACCGCTCCGGGGCGCGTCGGCGCGTGTGCCGCCGCTGCCGCGGGCCGCGCCGCCGCGGGACGTACCGCTTCCCGTCCGGGCGCTGTCGTCCGTCGCGGCACCGTCCCGGGCCGCGGGTGTTCTCCGGGCGCCCTGTTCCGGAGCGCCACGTCTGCCGGCGCCGCGTGGCCGGGAGGAGGGCGGCTGCCCTGTGGAGTGGTCCAGTCGCAGTTCGTAGTTACCGGTCTGCGGGTTGAGGACCCACTGGTCGGCGGGGTCGATCTCGTCCGCCTGTCCACGGCTTTGCGCATCCACGGTTGCTTGAATCCTCCGTCGGTGCCACGCGAGGCGCCTCCCCCAAGGCGCTCGGTCTTTCGATCCAGCGGTGCAGGGCCTCGCGGTCCGATGCACCGGATCGCGTCACACTATCCGCCCAGTTCGGCGTCGAACGACGCCGGTGACAAATTCCACGACATTTACAAGCGGGCAATCCGCTCAATCTTCCTGGACCGAACGTCTCTCTTCCGCTATTGCCTTACTCACACAGGCCGGCCGCCGCGTTGTTGCCCTCGAATGCGGGCCCGGGGTTCGGGGTCGAACCGGTGGTGGCCGTCGGTCCCGTTGCGGGAGCCGAACCGGCGGTGGGAGTCGAACCGGCGGTGGTGCCCGGTTCGGCGGTGGGACCGGCGTCGGCGCCCTTCCGGTCCGTGCCGTCCGGCTCTTCGACGGAGACGGGTCCGTCCTCGCGCAGCCGCTCGAAGAGATTCCCCGCGTCGGGCTGGACGAGTTCGTCACGGTTGCGGTCCGCGCGGTACGGCTGCCGGGGAACGGTCAGGAATTGCACCTTTTCCACCGGTACGTTCTGCATCGAGCGCGCCAGATCGTAAAGATCGGTCAGCGAGTTCAGCCCCGGGTCGGTGGTGATGGACTTCGTCGCCGCGTCCAGCACCGGATAGAGCCGGGTCGGGTTCAGCAGCACCCCGTTGCTCCGCACCTTCTTGAACAGCGCGCCGAGGAACCGCTGCTGCCGTTCCATGCGCTGGGTGTCGCTGCCGTCACCGATGCCATGACGGGCGCGTACGAAGCCGAGGGCCTGCTCGCCGTCGAGGGTCTGGGTGCCGGCGGGCAGCCTGAGCTGCGCCTGTATGTCGTCGACCGGTTCCTTGAGGCAGACCTCGACGCCGTCCACCGCGTCCACTATGCCCTTGAAACCATTGAAGTCGACCACCATGTGGTGATCGACGCGTATACCGGTGAGCTGCTCGACCGTACGGACCGTGCAGGCGGTGCCGCCGAACTGGAACGCCCAGTTGAACTGGGCGAACTGGGCCGTGCTGCGGGTCCCGTCGGGCTTGCGGCAGCTCGGGATGTCGACCATCAGGTCGCGGGGTATGGAGACGCCGGTCGCGCTCTGCCCGTCCTCTGCGAGATGCAGCAGGATCGTGGTGTCGGACCGCTGTGAACCGGTCTCGTCCCGCCCGTACTTGTCGTTGCCCTTGCCCGAGCGGCTGTCGGAGCCGATGAGCAGGATGTTCTTCGCGTCCAGCACGATCGGGGTGGGACGTTCCTTCTCGTACGTACGCAGCTCGGCGGCGGCGCCGGTGTCGGTGGTGATGTTGCCGTCGAGCCTCTTGTAGAACCACCAGCCGGCACCGGCGACGGCGAGCACGACGACGGAGGTGCCGAGCGCGGTCCAGCGCAGCCAGTGGCGCTTGCGGTCGGGGCCCGACGCGGGCGCCTCGGCATCGTTGTCGTCGCTGACCCCGTTGTCGGTGTCGGCCGGTCCGGCCGGCGTTCTGCCAGCACTGTCGGTCACGTCTGCGTCCATCCTTCAAGGCGTCGGCGGCGCACTGGGCCGCCGGTTGCTGGGGTAGACGGGCGAACACCGCGCTTGGTTGTGCTGTGCGTTGCTGTGAATCGCTGTGAATCGCAGGTATCGACGATCCTGTACCGCGCGGTGACGGTGCGTGTTACGGGGAGGTTCGGCGGTGATGACAGCGGGCGGTGGTGACCGCGTAGGGTGATGATCACACGAGGTTGAGGGCCGCCGGGACCGTGGGCGCGGTGGCTCAGAGCGCGCGGTGCGTCACCCGCTCGCTCTCGACGCGCTTTTCGAGCCGGTCGGCGGACAGTTCGCCGAGGTGCCGGCAGAGTACGGCGGACCCGCCCGCCGCGAGCGGGGCGAACAGCCCGGCCGAGAGCCCCTCCCAGCTGTCGTACGGGAGGCCCGACAGCAGCCGGGATCCCGCCGTGAGACCGCGCTCGCCGGCGTCCTCACGCGCCCGCGCGACGAGTTGGGCCGAGGTCAGCTCCGTACCGCCGACGGCGAGCGCGGGCGCGTCCGGGTCCACCGGCGCGTACGGCGCGAAGCGGTCACCCTGGCCGGGCACCTCGACCGCGTAGTCGACGAAGCCCTCCGGGGGCCGCGGGAACCGGCCGCCCAGCGGGCGCAGTGCCAGGGCCACCCGCTCACCCCGGCAGGCGCGCGCCGCGTCGAGCGACTCGGGGCCGGGACCACTGACGACGAGATCGGCGGCGGCCGGGCCGCCGCCGATGTCGACGGTCACACCGACCGAGGAACAGGCGAGCAGCCACACCGCGCTCTGCCAGTGCGCGGGCAGCAGCAGCGCGAGCCGGTCGCCGGGCGCCGCGGCGAGATCCCCCTGGAGCAGGTTCGCGGTCTTGGACACCCAATTGGCGAAGGTGGCCACGGACAATTCGACACGTTCACCGGTGGCGTCGTCGTAGAAGGTGACCAAAGGGCGGGCGGGATCCGTGGCGAGAGCGGATCGCAGCAGGTCGGCGGGGGTGCGATGGCTGGCGTTCACTCGGGAAAGGGTACGCCGCGGGGCGGGGCGGCCACCGCCGTACCGGTGAAGGGGTCCACCGGTTGGACCGGCACACCGCCGGTTTCCCGACGGGCGGGTCCGGCGGGGCGCCCCCAGGATCGGCACATGCGTGCCTACCTCGCGTCTTCGATCGGAGCGGTGTGCACCGCCGCCCTGGTCCTTCCGCTGCCCCAGCCGACGAGCGCGTTCGCCGCGCCACGGATCACCGCCCCACGGGACGCCGAGGCGGCCGTCGCCGAGGCGGGCGGGCGCGCCTCACCCGCCGTACGGGACGCCGCCTCCGGGCGGCAGCGCGCGCCCGCCGTGCCCGGCGCGCGTGATGTACGGGCCGCGCCCGGCTCCACCCAGTCGCTCGCCCTGACCGCCGCCGGCTCGGGCCGCGCGTCCGGCGCCGCCCCGGAGAAGGGAGCGGAACAGGGGCTGGCCCGCCGTGACGTCCGGCCCTTCTCGCTGCTCGGCGTCGTCTGGGACGACGCCGACGCCGAACTCCACGGCACCGCCCAGGTCCGCAGCCGCGCCAGAGGGACACACGTCTGGTCCGGCTGGCAGGACCTGGAGACGCACAACGGGGAACACGGCGCCGACCGCGGTACGCCCGAGCGCGACGCGGCCACCGTGCGCGGCTCCACCGCACCGCTCTGGGTCGGCGACTCGGACGGTGTGGAGATCCGCGTACGGGCGGCGAAGGGGGCGGGTACGGCGGGGGCGGCCCGCGCACGGCTGCCGCGGGGGCTGCGCCTGGAACTGGTCGACCCGGGGGAGGACCCCACGACACAGCCGGGCGGCCTGGGCGGCCCAGGCGGACCGGGTGATGCGGGCGGCCCCGGCGCGGGTGCCCCTGGTGGACCGGGTGACCAGGGCGACCCCGGTGGGCCAAGTGACCAGGGCGGACCGGGCGACCACGGCGGGCCGGGCGGACCGGGTGACCCCGGTGATCCGGGTGGACCAAGTGACCCCGGCGGACCGGGCGATCCCGGCGGACCGGGCGACCCGGGTCCCGTGTGGGCCGGGCCCGCCGGGCCGGAGTCCGCCCGGTCCGCGAGGCCGTACATCGGACCGCGCCCGCGCATCGTCACCCGCGGAGGCTGGGGAGCCGACGAGTCGCTGCGCGAGAGGCAGTTCGGCTACGGCAACACCGTCAAGGCGGCCTTCGTCCACCACAGCGCCACGGGGAACAACTACGACTGCCGGCAGTCCGCCTCCGTCCTGCGCGGTATCTACCGCTACCACGTCAAGAGCAGCGGATGGCGCGACATCGGCTACAACTTCGCCGTCGACAAGTGCGGAAACATCTACGAGGGACGCGCCGGGGGCGCGGCGAAGCCCGTCAAGGGTGCCCACACGCTCGGTTTCAACGCGAACACAACGGGCATCGCGGTGCTCGGAACGTACCGCGGCACGAATCCGTCGCCGGCCGCCACGACCGCCGTCGCCAAGCTCACCGCGTGGAAGCTCGGTCTGCACCGGGTCGATCCACGCGGAAGGACCACGCTGATCTCCGGGGGGAGCGGCAAGTACAAGAAGGGGACCAGGGTCCGCCTCCGTGCCATCGCCGGGCACCGGGACGGATTCAACACCGACTGCCCAGGAAGCAGGCTCTACGGGAAGCTCGGCACCGCACGGACCACGGCCGCGCGCTACCAGGGCCGCTGAGCGGTGAGCACACGGCGCCGAGCACACGGCGGCGGACACGCGGCGGTGAACACACGCCGGTGAACACGCGCGGCGGACACCGGCGGCGGACACGCGGCGCCAAACACTGGTCGGTTCCGGGCGCGGACGCAGGTATCCATGGACACACACGACGTACGCACGGCATACGGGGAAGAACACCGGCCCGAGCGGGAAGCGGAGACGACACGGTGACAGAAGCGATCCTCCTGGTCGGCGGCAAGGGCACCCGGCTGCGGCCGCTCACGGTGCGCACACCCAAGCCGATGGTGCCCGCGGCGGGCGTCCCGTTCCTGGCGCACCAACTGGCCCGCGCGCGGGCGGCGGGCGTCGGACACATAGTCCTGGCCACGTCCTATCTGGCGGAGGTCTTCGAGCCGTACTTCGGCGACGGCTCGGCGTTCGGCCTTGAACTGGAGTACGTGACCGAGCGCGAGCCGCTCGGCACGGGCGGAGCCATCAGGAACGTCGCATCCCGCCTGCGCTCCGGGCCCGACGAGCCCGTACTGATCTTCAACGGCGACATCCTGACGGGCCTGGACATCCGCGCGCTGGTCGGCACCCACACGCGGTCGGGCGCCGACGTCTCCCTCCATCTCACCCGGGTCGAGGACCCGAGAGCCTACGGTCTGGTGCCGACGGACGAGGACGGGCGGGTGACGGCTTTCCTGGAGAAGCCGCAGACGCCGGAGGAGATCGTCACGGACCAGATCAACGCGGGCGCGTACGTGTTCCGGCGCTCGGTGATCGACTCCATACCGGAGGGGCGCCCGGTCTCCGTGGAACGGGAGACGTTCCCCGGCCTGCTGGCCGCCGGCGCGCATCTCCAGGGCATGGTCGACCGCACGTACTGGCTGGACCTGGGCACCCCCCAGGCCTTCGTCCGCGGCTCGGCCGACCTGGTGCTGGGCCGCGTCCCCTCCCCGGCGCTCCCGGGCCGCTGCGGCGAACGGCTGATCCTCCCGACGGCCTCGGTGGCGCCCGACGCCAAACTCACCGCGGGTACGGTGATCGGCGCCGGGGCGGTGATCGGCGCGGGCGCCCGGCTCGCCGGCACCGCGGTCCTCCCCGACGCGATCGTCGAACCGGGCGCCCTGATCACCCACTCCCTCATCGGCGCGAACGCCCGCGTGGGCGCGCGCTCGGTCCTCTCGGGCGCGGTGATCGGCGACGGCGCGGTGATCGGCGCCGACAACGAACTGCGCGACGGTGTCCGTGTCTGGTGCGACAGCACGCTCCCGCCGGCGACGGTGAGATTCTCGTCGGACCAGTAGTCCCGCTCGGGACGGGCTCGTTCTCGTCCGGGAGGCACACGCGGGAGGCACACGCGGGAGGCACACGCGGGAGGGACACGAGAGAGGCACACGAGGGAGGGACACGAGAGGGGCGGGGGCGGGGCCGGGCGGCACGAGGCACGCCCCGTACTCTCGTGAGTGACCCCGACCCCCGAGGACCTCACCCGTGGCAGGCCGCTTCGCCCCCCGCCCCGCGCACGCCTCACCCGACGGCGTCCACCGGCGCCCGGCCGTCCCGCACCCCGCCCCGCCCGTGGACGGGATCCGGCGCCGCTGGACGCCGTCAGGTCCGTACGACCTCGGGCTCGTCCTCGGACCCCTCCGCCGCGGTCCCGCCGATCCGACCTTCCGGGCCGCGCCGGACGGCTCGTATCTGCGGACCGGCCGCACCCCCGCCGGACCCGGCACGCTCCGGACCGTGGCGCGCGGCGGCGCCGTGGAGGCCGAGGCCTGGGGCCCGGGGGCCGAGTGGATGCTGGAGCAACTCCCCGGCCTGCTCGGCGCCGCGGACGACCCCGAGGCCTTCACCCCGCGCCACCGTCTCCTCGCCGAGACCCTGCGCCGCCGCCCCGGACTGCGTCTGTGCCGTACCGGACTGGTGATGGAGTCGCTGATCCCGTCGATCCTGGAGCAGAAGGTCACCACCGTCGAGGCGTACCGCGCCTGGCGCAGGCTCGTACGCGCGTACGGAGAGCCCGCCCCCGGCCCGGCGCTCCCGTCCGGTGAGCGGCTGTACGTCGTGCCCGACGCGCGCACCTGGACGCTGATCCCCTCCTGGGAGTGGCACAAGGCAGGCGTCGACGCCAAGCGCTCCACCACGATCCTGCGCGCCGTCCGTGTCGCCCGCCGGATGGAGGAGGCCGCCGCCATGGACCCGGAGCCGGCCGCCGCCCGGCTGCGGCTGATCCCGGGCATCGGCCCCTGGACCGCGGCGGAGACCGTCCAGCGCTCGAACGGCGCCCCCGACGCCCTTACTGTCGGCGATCTCCACCTCCCGGGCATCGTCGGCCACGCCCTCGCCGGAGACCGGGACGCCGACGACGCCGCGATGCTGGAACTCCTCGCCCCCTACGCCGGCCAGCGCCACCGCGCCGCCCGCCTGATCCTTCTCTCCGGCCGCACCCCCTCCCGCCGGGCCCCCCGCATGCCGGTCGGCGACATCGCCCGCCTGTGAACCGGGCGCGCACCGAGCGAACCGCGCACCGAGGGGCCCGCGCACCGGGCGAACCGCGCACCCGGCGAACCGCGCACCGGGACGCACGCGTCAGCGCACCTCGATGAAGTCCCCCGGGTCCCGGGCCGGACGGTCCTTCGGCGGGGCCGACGCGTGGCCCACCGCCACCGCGCCCATGGGGTCCCAGTGGGCCGGGAGGTCCAGTACGCCGCGTACGACCTCGCGGCAGAACATGGTGGAGGAGACCCAGGCGGAGCCGAGGCGTTCGGCGGCGAGGGCGACCAGGAGGTTCTGCACACCCGCGCCCATGGCGACGGTGAACATCTCACGTTCCGCGGTGTCGCGGCGCGGGTCGCCGTAGGTGTGGGAGCCGTCCATGACCAGACAGGGGACCACCAGGTAGGGCGCCTCGCGCAGGACATCGCCGCGGCGGACGCGCTTGGCGACGGACTCCTCCGTCCTGCCGTCGGCGCGCAGATCAGCGATCCAGGCGTCGCGCATCGCGTCGAGGAGACGCAGCCGGGACTCCGGCGACTCCAGGAGGACGAAGCGCCAGGGCGTCGTGTGGTGCGGGGCGGGCGCCGTGAGCGCCGCCGCCACCGCGCGGCGGACCGCGCCCGGGTCGACCGGCTCGTCGGTGAAGCCGCGGACCGTACGGCGCTGGGTGACCGCTTCCCGTATCGCCTCGGAGGTGCCGAGCCGGAACATGTCGTCCGCCGCGACCCGTACCAGAGCCCGCGCCCCGGACGCGGCCGCACCCGCCCCGGCCCCGGCCACGGCCGCGTCCGCGTCCGCGGATTCGCCCGCGGATCCGTCCGCGTCCGCTCCGGCCGTCAATCCGTCCGCGCCTCCGACGAGATGCGCCAGACCGCTCACCACCGCCACCGGCAGCCCCTCGGTCTTGCCCTTCACCAGGTCGCCGGCCGAGGCCAGTTCATCGGCGACGGCGACGACCGTGGCGTTCAGCGGATTGCCGTACGTGTCCGTCCCGCCCCGCAGATCGTCCAGGACCCGTACCCCCGCGGCCCCGATCGCGACATCGGTGAGACCGTTGCGCCACGGCCGCCCGAAGGTGTCCGTGACGATCACGCCGATGTCCACCCCGAGCGCGTCCCGCAGCCCGTCCCGGATCGCCCGCGCCGAGGCGTCGGGGTCCTCCGGCAGCAGCAGCACCGTCCCCGGCGCGGTGTTGGAGGCGTCCACCCCGGCCGCCGCCATCACCAGACCCTGCCGGTTCTCGACGATACGGAGGCTCCCGCGCCGCGCGACGACCCGTACGGTCTCCGCGTCGATCGCCGCCTCGCGGTCCGTCGCCTCGACGATCCTGCCCTCGGCCTTGGAGACGATCTTCGAGGTGACCAGCAGGATGTCACCGTCGGCCAGCCCCGGCCCGGCGGCGGTGATCAGCTTGGCGAGATCGTCCCCGGGACGGACCTCCGGCAGTCCGGGCACCGCGCGGACGCGGTACGACACGGCGGACGGCACCGACGGCACCGACGGCACGGATGAGCCCGGAGCCGGGTCCGGAGCCGGAGTCAGCGGCGCGGTCATCCCTGTACCTCCTCCGCCAGCGTCAGCGCCTCACGCGCCATCGCCGCCGCCGCGTCCACATCCGTCATCAGCAGCGGCACGGCGCGGCTGCGGATGCCCGCGCCCTCGATCTCGGCCACCGCACCCGCGTCCACCGTGTCGACGAGCCAGCCGTCGAGCAGCCCCGAGCCGTAGTGCAGCGCGACCGCGGCGGCCGTCGCCTCGACACCGATCGCGGCGAGCACCTTGTCGGCCATCCCGCGCACGGGCGCGTCGCCCACGATGGGGGAGAGGCCCACCACCGGCACGCCCGCCTCGGCGATCGCCTCCCGGATACCGGGGACGGCCAGGATCGTGCCGATGCTGACCACCGGATTGGAGGGCGGGAAGAGAATCACGTCGGCGGCGGCGATCGCCTCCAGCACCCCCGGCGCCGGCTTGGCCTGGTCGGCACCGACCGGTACGACCGCCTGGGCCGGCACGGACGCGCGCATCCGCACCCAGTACTCCTGGAAGTGCACGGCCTTGCGCTCGCCGTCCACATCGACCGCGACATGCGTCTCGATGCGGTCGTCCGACATCGGCAGCAGCCGTACGCCCGGCTTCCAGCGGGCGCACAGCGCCTCGGTGACCGCGCTCAGCGGATAGCCCGCGCCGAGCATCTGCGTACGGACGATATGGGTGGCGAAGTCGCGGTCGCCGAGGCCGAACCACTCGGGTCCGACCCCGTACGCCGCCAGCTCCGCCTTGACCTGGAATGTCTCGTCCGTGCGCCCCCAGCCCTGCTCCTCATTGATGCCACCGCCCAGGGTGTACATCACCGTGTCGAGATCGGGGCAGACCTTCAGCCCGAACAGATGGATGTCGTCACCGGTGTTGCCGATCACTGTGACGTCCGCGTCGGGCGCGGCCTGCTTGAGGCCACGGAGGAAACGGGCGCCGCCGATACCGCCGGCCAGAACCACAATGCGCATAGGAACAGTCTGTCAGCCGGAGGCTGATCGTCCAGGGGTGGTGGTCGGGCGACGGGTGGGCCTGTCAGCCGGAGGCTGATCGACCGGGGGTGGTGGTCGGGCGACGGTACGGGTGGCCGTATCAGGCGCTTACGGCGTTCTCCGCCGCCGGTGCGCACTGGGCCGCGTGCATCGGCATCTCGGTCAGACCCGGGTAGTAGATGTGCAGACTCACGGCCGGTTCGATCGCGTCGTTGACCACTTCATGGGCATAGCCGGGCGCGAAGACCCGCTGAGTCCCGGGGACCAGCGCGCGGCTCCCGCTTCCCGAACGTTCCGTCAGTTCCCCCGCGAGGACGGTCAGTAAGCCCGAGGACCGGCCGTGGTCGTGGGTGCCGGTGCCCTGCCCCGGCACCCAGGAGAGCAGCCACACCTCATAGCCGGGACCCGTGCGCAGCCGGTGGTACCAGCGGCTCGCCGCGTCGTACCGGACGAGCGGGGCCCACTGCGCCCGGTCGGCGGCGAGTGTCCGGGCGAGACCGGCGAACTCGGCCACGGTGGCCGGGTGCTGACGGGCCGGCTGGAGAAGATGCTGGACCTCGAGGAGGTCGCCGGCGATCTGGAGATCGCTGTCGCTGTTCATGGGTGCGGTGGTTCCTCGGCAGAAAGGATGTGCGGGGTGTCGCGGGACGTATCGCGTAGCCGTACGGAAACCGGGGTACGCGACATACACCGCGAACGCGGGGGGAGGGGGGAAAGACAGACGTGATCAGAACGATCGGCCGGAGTCCGGGACGGCCGTCAACCGATGTGACGCCCCGAACGGTCAATCACCCGATCGGTCAACAGCTCGAAGAGCGACAGCAACAGCGAACCTGGACAGCGCTGCGGAATCCACGGACGTGGGTCGCGGGGTGCGCGGGGCTCACTGGCATGACACCAAAGGTGGCGAATCCGGTAGCCACTGTCAACTCGATGACCGATTTGGCGGTAATGTTTCACCTCATCCGGTTACTCCGTCCGCTGAGAGGTTTGTCCACCCCCACTCGCGGAGACATCGGGCAGCGACCGTGCTCGTAAACACCGTCACGCCCTTGTGATCAGACTGTGATCCGGATCGCTTCCGCGACCGGATCGGCACCAAGTCCGGAGTTCATGGCGTCTCTCCCGGTGAGAGGCGGCGTCCGCCTTGGTGAGGCGTCTTTCGCGACGGGAAAGGGTGGATGCGGGTTGGCCAGTGGCATGTGTCAGGTTTTTGGTGATTTGAACACTTTCCGCATAGCCTTGGTTCCGCAGAGTGAATACCGGGCCCAATAGCAGATCTCGGCTTGACCGGCCCAGAGCACACACTTGTAATTTCACTCGTGTCGTTCGGCCGAAATCGACAGCGGCCAGATCACGGGGACGCGAAGACAGACGAGGGGCGCACATGACCGAGCTGTTCCAGCAACTGCTGGTCGAGGACGCGGACGAGGAACTCGGCTGGCAGGAGCGCGCCTTGTGCGCCCAGACCGACCCCGAGTCCTTCTTCCCCGAGAAGGGCGGTTCCACCCGCGAGGCCAAGAAGGTCTGCCTCGCCTGTGAGGTCCGTTCCGAATGCCTTGAGTATGCCCTCGCCAATGACGAGAGATTCGGTATCTGGGGCGGTCTGTCCGAACGTGAGCGGCGGCGATTGAAGAAGGCTGCGATCTGACCCCTTTTCGTCAGGTAACTCGCCGGGCAACGATCGGGTTCGCGCATTCATTCGACAGAGCCGTCCGGTCCCCTCGTTCCCCGTGCTCCGGCCCGGTCGCCGTCGCGTCCAATCGTCACAACCTCGTACCGATCGAACGGTCCGCGGTCTGCGCCTTCCCCCGCAGGCGGCGGACCGTCCTGTTGCCAGCCGTTAGTGTGGGGCCCCGTCCGAGACGCTCCAACGCCCCTCCGGGGCGACCCCACGGCCGGAGGGCCCGTCACCTCAATGTCCCCCACCACCGCCGCGTTCGTTCCCGCCACCGCCCCCGAGTTCCCGCGGCACGTAGTGACCGCGGTGCTCGTCTCACACGACGGTGCGCGCTGGCTGCCCGACGCCCTCGCCGGGCTGCTGGGCCAGGAACGACCCGTACAGAACGTCATGGCAGCCGACACCGGCAGCGCCGACGACTCCGCCCGGCTGCTCACCGAGGCACTCGGCGACGACCGCGTCCTGCATCTCGCGCGCCGCTCCGGATTCGGTACCGCCGTCGACGAGGCGGTCAGGACCGCCGGGGTGCTCACGCCCGACGATCTGCCCTATCTGAAGCGGCCCAGCGGCTGGGACCCGGTCAGCCGGAGCTGGCGCGACGACACGTACGACATGCCGGAACTGCCCCACGGCGAACCGGTGCAGTGGCTGTGGCTCCTCCACGACGACTGCGCGCCCGAGCCCGACGCCCTCGCCGAGCTGCTGCGCGTCGCCGACTCCGACGAGTACGCCGCCGTCATCGGCCCCAAGCTGCGCGGCTGGTACGACCGGAAGCAGCTCCTCGAAGTCGGCGTCTCCATCGCCAACAGCGGGCGCCGCTGGACCGGGCTCGACCGGCGCGAACAGGACCAGGGCCAGCACGACCAGGTCCGTACCGTCCTCTCCGTCTCCAGCGCCGGCATGCTCATCCGCCGCGATGTGTGGGAGGAACTGGACGGCTTCGACCGGCGGCTGCCGCTCATGCGCGACGACGTCGACCTGTGCTGGCGCGCGCACGCCGCGGGCCACCGGGTGCTCGTCGCCCCCGACGCCGTCCTGCGGCACGCGGAGGCCGCCGCCCGTGAGCGCCGTACGGTCGACTGCGCGGGCCGCTCCGTCGTCAACCCGCACCGCGTCGACAAGGCCGGCGCCGTCTACACCATGCTCGTCAACGCGCGGGCCGCCGTCCTCCCGTACGTACTGCTCCGCCTCGTCGTCGGAACCCTGCTGCGGACCCTCGCCTATCTGGTGGGCAAGGCGCCCGGCCAGGCCGTCGACGAGGTCATGGGACTCTCCGGCACCCTGCTGCGGCCGGGACGGATCATCGGCGGACGGCGCGTCCGCGGCAAGGGTGTCGTCGAGGCGGCCGAACTGCGCCCCCTCTTCCCGCCGCCCGGCGCGACCGTCCGGGCCACCGTCGAGCAGATCGCCGCGAGTCTCGGCTCCGGCGACGAGGCCGACGCGGGCGGCTCACGCCACGGCGCCGTCGAATCGGGACCCGGCGGCGACGACGCGGACTTCCTGGAGATCGAACAGTTCGCCCGGCTGAAGAAGCTCGTGCACAGGCCGGGGCCCGTGCTCTTCGCGCTCCTGCTCGTCGTCTCGCTCGTCGCCTGCCGCGGACTGCTCGGCGGCGGCGCGCTGGCGGGCGGCGCGCTGCTGCCCGCCCCCGGGGACGTCTCCGACCTCTGGTCCCGCTACGCGGACGGCTGGCACGCCGTCGGCACGGGCAACACCGAGACCGCACCGCCCTATCTCGCCGTACTCGCCGTGCTGTCCGCGCTCTTCCTCGGCTCCACCGGCTTCGCGCTGACCCTGCTGCTCGTCTGCTCCGTACCGCTCGCCGGGGTGACCGCCTACTTCGCCTCACGGCCGCTCGTCGAGTCCCGGCTGCTGCGCGCCTGGGCGAGCATCGCCTACGCCTTCCTGCCCGCCGCGACCGGCGCGCTGGCGACCGGACGGCTCGGCACCGCCGTCCTCGCCATCCTGCTGCCGCTGATCGCCCGCGCCGCCGTCGCGGCGTACGGGCTGCGCGCGGGCGCGAACGCCGGGGGGACCCGCGGAAGCTGGCGCGCCACCTGGGCCTACGCCTTCCTGCTGACCCTCGTGATGGCGTTCACGCCCGTCGTCTGGCCGCTGGCGCTGCTGCTCGGCCTCGGTGTCCTGGCACTGCGCCGCGACGACCTCGCCGCGTACGGGACACGCGTCCTGGCCGGGCTCGGTACACCCGTCCTGCTTCTCGCGCCCTGGTCGCTGTCGGTGGTGACCTCTCCCTCCGCGTTCTTCCGCGAGGCGGGCCTGGAGTTCGGTACGGGATCGGCGTCCGCGTTCGATCTGCTCGGGATGAGCCCCGGCGGCCCCAAGGCCGTGGGCGGTGTCCTGCTGATCGGTGTGGTGCTGGCCGCGCTGGCCGCACTGCTCCGGGGCGAGCGGCGGTTCGCCATCCGTACCGCCTGGGCCGTGGCGCTCCTCGCGCTGGTCTTCGCGGTGCTCTCCAACAACTCGGGCTGGGCGGGACCCGCCACCCTGGTCTACGGCATCGCGCTGATCGCGGCGGCCGTGCTCGGCGCGGACGGTGCCCGGGAGCGGGTCGCCGCGGAGAACTTCGGCTGGCGCCAGCCCGTCGCCGTCCTCATCGCCGCCGCCGCGGTCCTCGCCCCGGTGCTGGCCGCGTTCGGCTGGATGATCAGCGGCGCGGCGGGCCCGCTGGAGCGCCGCGACCCGGTGCAGGTCCCGGCCTTCGTCGCGGAGGAGAGCATCACCCGTGACCAGCCGCGCACCCTGGTGCTCGGCGGTACGACGGCGGCGGAGGTCTCGTACACCCTGGTCCGCGGCTCCGGCGGGCGGCTCGGTGACGCCGAGCTGACCGAGTCGGGCGGCGGCGACCCGCGGCTGGACAAGGTCGTCGCGAATCTGGTCGCGGGCTCCGGCGCCGACCAGACCGACCAGCTCAGCGGATTCGCGATCCGCTATGTGCTGGTACGGGACGGGGTGCCGCGCCAGATGAGCCGTGTCCTCGACGCCACGCCGGGGCTCACCCGGCTGAGCCAGCTCGACGGCAGTGCCCTGTGGCGGGTGGACCGGCAGATCTCGCGGGCCGTGATCGTCGACGGCAAGGGCGCGGGAGAACCGCTGGCCGTCGCCGCCGCCCCGGTCGAGGCGCACACGGAGATCCCGGCGGGCGCCGCGGGACGGGTGCTGCGGATCGCGGACCGGGCCGCCGAGGGCTGGCAGGCCACGCTCGACGGCGAGGTCCTCACGA
Organism: Streptomyces sp. NPDC055025; assembly: GCF_053608565.1. NCBI lineage: Bacteria > Bacillati > Actinomycetota > Actinomycetes > Kitasatosporales > Streptomycetaceae > Streptomyces > Streptomyces sp. NPDC055025. The sequence goes on along the minus strand of NZ_JBSGVS010000003.1, from coordinate 16,887 downwards.
AGAAGACCGTTGACGGCTGGGCCCAGGGATTCGAACTGCCCGCCGAGGGCGGCCGGCTGGATCTCACCTACGAGGACCCGATCACGCACACGGTGTGGATCTGGGCGCAGGTCGCGCTCACCGTCGTCCTGCTGGTGCTCGCCCTGCCGGGGCGCCGCCGGGAGATCGACGACGACCTGCCCGAGGACGATGTCCAGATCCCGGCACAGCCGGCGGACGGCGAGGGACGCCGGGCCAGGAGGCTGCGGGCGGCGGCGGAGGCGGAGACCGCGGAGGGGGCCGAGAGCGAAGAGGCCGGGACCGGGGCATATGGACCGGACCCGTCGGACCCGTCGGACCCCTCGGACCCGTCCGTTCCGCCGATGCCCGCCGGGGCTCCGGAGGAGCAGCCGCGGCAGCAGCCGCAGTACGGGGCGGTGCCCCAGCAGCAGACGTACGACTGGGACGCCGCCGACGCGAGCGCGGGCGCCGGCGCCGGCGCTCAGACGTACGCCGGTGCGGACTACGCCCAGGATCCCTACGGGAACGGGCAGTACGGGGAAGGCCGGTACTCCGAGGGCGGGCAGTACGCCGAAGGGCAGTACCAGCAGCCGTATCAGCAGTACCCCGAGGGCCAGTACCAGGACGGCCAGGACGGCCAGTACCCGGCCGGCGCGTACGACCAGGGCCAGTATCCGGCGGAAGGCCCGTACGGCCAGGGCCAGTACCAGGAGGGCCAGTACCAGGAAGGCCAGGCACAGGGCCAGGTGCCGTCCCAGTACGACCCGTCCCAGTACGACCCCTACGGCTACGGACAGCAGCCCTACGCCGACGGCGGGCCCTATACCGACGGCCATGAGAACGACCGGCGTCCGCGCCCCGACGGGAGCAACCAGTGAACCGTACGACCCTCTCCCTCATCGCGGTCGCCACCGCCCTCGCCGCCGTCACCGGCTTCGCCTCGCTGACCGCGCCGGACTCCACGGGCGCGGCGGCGGCCCAGGCCCCCGCGCTGCTGCCGGTGGAGCGCACCAGCCAGCTCTGCCCGGCCCCGAGCATGTCGGACATCGCGGAGACGACGTACACCTCCTACACTCCCGCCGGCACATCCGGATCCGGCACATCCGGATCGGCCGGGCTGAGTGAGTCGGTCGTCACCCTGGCCGATACGGCCGGGAACACGAAGGACGCCACCAAGGACGCCCAGAAGGACGACAAGAGCGACGCTGAGACCGACGACAAGGACGCCAAGAGCGACGGCGGGAAGACGGATTCCGCGCAGGACAAGGCGTTCCTCGCGCTGAAGGAGCCCGGCAAGCCCGTCTCCGCAGAGGCGAGCGGCGCCGAGGCCCCCGCCTTGGTCGGCAGCGCCGACGGCCGCCTCGCCCCCGGCTGGACCACCCAGCAGACCACCACCGTCAGCGTCGGCGGCGCGCGCGGGCTGCTCGGTATGACCTGCGCCGGTCCGGACACCGACTTCTGGTTCCCCGGGGTGAGCACCGAGGAGTCGCGCCAGGACTACGTCCATCTCACCAACCCCGACGAGACCGCCGCCGTCGCCGACATCGAGGTGTACGGGAAGGACGGTGTCCTCAAGTCGGAGGTGGGGGAGGGCATTCCGGTCCCCGGCAGGTCGAGCGTTCCGGTGCTGCTCTCCACGCTGACCGGCGAGAGCGCTCCCGACGCGACCGTGCATGTCACCACCCGTACCGGCCGGGTCGGTGCCGTGGTGCGCGTCGCCGACGAGAAGGCGGGCAGCGACTGGCTGGCCGCCTCGGGTGATCCGGCGGGCCGTCTGGTCCTGCCCGGTATCCCGGCGGACGCGACGGACGTACGGCTGGTGGCGTTCGCGACCGGCGAGGACGACGCCGATCTGAAGGTGCAGCTCGCGGGCGCCGACGGCACGATCACCCCCGCGGGGAACGAGACCCTGCACGTCAAGTCCATGATGACCGCGTCCATCGACCTCGCGGACGTCACCAAGGGCCAGGCGGGTTCGCTGGTGCTCAGCCCGGTCGGCGGCGGTCGTGCGGCCCCGGTGGTCGCGGCGCTGCGTGTGGTCCGGGGCAAGGGCGCGAACCAGGAGATCGCGTTCATCCCGGCGACCGCCCCGATCGCCTCACGGGCGACCGTGGCCGACAACCGCGCCAAGGGCTCCACACTCTCGCTGACCGCGCCGGGCGCGGCGGCGAAGGTCAAGGTCACGTCCTCCGCCGGGACCGGCGGCGGCGAACCGGCCGTGCAGACGTACACGGTCAAGGCCGGTACGACCCTGGCCGTCACCCCGCCGGCGCCGAAGGGGCTGAAGGGCTCGTACGCGGTGACGGTCGAGCCGCAGGCGGGGAGCGGCCCGGTCCACGCGGCGCGCACACTCGCGCTGCCGGAGGACGGTGTCCCGATGTTCACGGTGCAGACGCTGCCGGACGACCGGGGGATGGTGTCCGTACCGAAGGCCCGGGAGGACCTGTCGATCCTCGGCGACTGAGCCGCGGACCCGCCCCGCGCCCCGGTGACCGGGACGCGGGGCCCGTGCCCCGATGACGCGGGCGCGGGCCCCGCGGCGGGTCACTCCTGCCCGTACCGCGGATCCACGGACTCGGGCGCCAGCCCGAGCAGTTCCGCGACCTGCTCGACCACGACCTCGTGCACCAGCAGGGCCCGTTCGTCACGGTTCTTGGTACGGATCTCCACCGGCCGCCGGTAGACGAGGATCCGCGCGGGGTGCTCCTTGTCCGCCGGGACCGAACTGCCGAGCGGTACGGTCTCGTCCTGCGTGGTGGGCACGTCCATGACCAGGAACTCGACCTCGGCGAGCTGAGGCCAGCGCCGTTCGAGGCGGTCCACGGAGTCCCGCACGAGATCGCGGAACGACTCCGAGCGGCTGGTGGCGAGCGGCACCTGGGGCGGTGCGACGGGCCCGCGCATTCCGCGGCCGTGGCGATCGCGCCGGCGCGGCCGTGGCTCGGTCGGGCGGGGCGGTACAGGACTCTCCATCACTGACGCAGGGTAGCCCTCCTGGGCTTCCGCCGAACGCGCCGTCGCCTCCCTCGTACCGCATGTCGCATATTGAGCATTCAGGCCAAGAATGGGCTCGATTCCAGTTGGCTTTGCGATCACCGGCCTCGCCTTCCTTGGCGGGTTTTGCCCCAAGTGGTGACTGTGTGACGGGCTGTCGCTGTCCCGTCACGCGTCTTCCCATGCAGGTCACAGCAGTTGCTTCCAGCCAACTTGTGGCCGAAGTCACGGTGCGACACGGTGGAGTGACCTGGTGGAGAGTCGTCGCGGCCCGCTCAAGAGTGCGGTACCGTCCAACGTCGTGAGCCCTGTACGTCGCTGTTCGCGCACCGCGTGCGGCCGCCCTGCTGTCGCGACACTGACGTACGTCTATGCCGACTCGACCGCGGTCCTCGGCCCGCTCGCCACCTACGCCGAGCCTCACTGCTACGACCTGTGTGCGGAACACAGCGAGCGGCTGACCGCTCCGCGCGGCTGGGAGGTCGTCCGTCTGACGGACGGTTCGGCTCCCGCGCGCCCGAGCGGCGACGATCTCGAAGCGCTCGCCAACGCCGTACGGGAAGCGGCCCGCCCGCAGGAGCGCGCGGCCGAGGGCGGCGGCAAGGGCGCGCGCGGGGGCGATCCGATGGAGGTCGGACGCCGGGGCCATCTGCGGGTACTGCGCTCCCCGGACTCCTGAGCCAGCGATACCCCTGAGCCATCGGCCCTTCACCTCGGCACCCGCCCGAGCCCGCGCTCGTGCTCCCGGCCCTCCCCGCCCGCGTGCTCCCGGCCCTCCCCGTGCTCCTGGCCTTCCCCGCCCGGGTGCTCCCGGTCCTCGGCGGTGTCGTGTCCCGCGCCCTCCCCGGTGTCGTGTTCTGCTCCTTCCGGATGCCCTGCCCTGGGTCCTTCCGGTTGCCGTGTCCCGGGCCCTCGCGGATTTCGCATGGATCCTGCGCGGGCCATTGACCTCCACTTGTCGCGGACACGACCATTCCCCCACTCGCGCTAGTGAGAGATCAGTTTCCGTATCGCGGAATCCGGAGGACTGTCGTGTTCGTACAGCAACTCGAACCTGTCGCCGACTCGCTCGCACTCTCCGCACTCGTCGCCGCGCTGCCCCTCGCCACCGTCCTGATCCTGCTCGGTGTCATCCGGATGAAAGCGCATCTCGCGGGGCTGACCGGGCTCGGCGTCGCCGTCCTGGTCGGCTGGCTCACCTTCGGCATGCCCCTCGGCCAGACTCTCTCGGCCGGCGCCGCGGGCGTGCTCTTCGGGCTCTTCCCGATCATGTGGATCGTCGTCAACGCGCTCTGGGTCTACCGGCTGACGGTCCGTACCCACCACTTCGACGTCCTGCGGCGCTCCTTCGGACGGCTCTCCGACGATCCCCGTATCCAGGCGCTGGTCATCGCCTTCTGCTTCGGCGCGCTGCTCGAAGCGCTCGCCGGTTTCGGGGCGCCCGTCGCGATCTGTTCGGTGATGCTGGTCGCGCTCGGCTTCGACCCGGTCAAGGCGGCCATCGTCTCGCTCGTCGCCAACACCGCGCCCGTGGCCTTCGGCGCGATGGGTACGCCGGTGGTGACACTCGCCCAGGTCACCGGCCTGCCGCTGGACACGGTCGCCTCGGTCGTCGGCAGGCAGACCCCGCTGCTCGCACTCGTCGTACCGCTGGTACTGATAGGGCTCGTCGACGGCCGGCGGGGACTGCGCGAGACCTGGGTGCCCGCGCTGGCCTGTGGAGTCGCCTTCGCCGTGGCCCAGTTCGCCGCCTCGAACTATGTCTCCGCCCAACTCGCCGACATCGGCGCGGCGCTGGCGGGGGCGGCGGCCCTGGTGGCCGTCCCCTCGGCGCGCGAGCCGGCGGCGGAGCCGGTGCGGGTCGCCGTGCTCACGGGCGTACGGAGCGAGGACCTGGACCAGGAGGACCCGCGCCCCCAAGTGCTGCGCGCCTACGCCCCGTACGGTCTGATCGTGGTGATCTTCTCGGTCGCCCAGATCCCGCCGGTCAAGGATCTGCTGGCGAAGGCGACCCAGGTCTTCGACTGGCCCTTCCTCGATGTCGCCGACTCGGCGGGGAAGCCGGTCGGCGCCAATGTCTTCTCGCTGCCGCTCGTCGCCACGGGCGGCACGCTCGTCCTGCTCGCGGGAGTGTGCACGGCCGTCGTACTCGGCGTACGGGCGGGTGACGCGGCGCGCGAGTGGGCGGGGACGGTGTACGAGCTGCGGTACGCGATCCTCACCGTCACCTCGGTGCTGGCCCTCGCGTACGTCATGAATCTCTCCGGGCAGGCGGCCACCATCGGCCACTTCGTCGCGGGGGCGGGCGCGGGACTGGCGTTCCTCTCCCCGGTCCTGGGCTGGTTCGGGGTCGCGGTCTCCGGCTCGGACACCTCGGCCAACGCGCTCTTCGGCGCGCTCCAGGTGACGGCGGCGAACGAGTCCGGCCTGTCACCGGAGCTGCTGGCCGCGGCGAACAGCTCCGGGGGAGTGCTGGGGAAGATGATCTCGCCGCAGAATCTGACGATCGCGTGCGCGGCGGTCGGACTCGCGGGGAAGGAGGGGGACCTGCTGCGCAAGGTGCTGCCGTGGAGTCTGGGGCTTCTGCTGGTGATGTGTCTGATCGTCGTCGGGCAGAGCACGGCGGTGCTGGGATGGATGCTGCCCTGACGGCTCGACGGCTGACGGTTCGGCGCTTGGACCGCTGACCGCTGGCCGCTGACGAACTGGCGCCGGCGGCTCGGAGTGGCTCCCGGCGGGCGGCCCCGGATCCATCCGTGCGAGGGGTCCGGTACGGGTAGTTTGTCGTAAGCGCAGTGGCAGCAACATCTGGAGGGGTGGCAGTGGCCGATTTGTCGCAGCTCGTGAAGGCGTACGACGTGCGTGGGGTGTACCCGGATCAACTGGACGACCGGCTCGCGGAGCTTTTCGGCGCCGCCTTCGTCCAGGTCACCGGGGCCCGCGCGATCGTCGTCGGCCATGACATGCGGCCCTCCTCGCCCGGACTGGCGGCGAGCTTCGCGCGGGGCGCCGTCTCGCGCGGAGCGGACGCCACGATCATCGGGCTCTGCTCCACCGACCAGCTCTACTACGCGTCGGGGAAGCTGGATCTGCCGGGCGCGATGTTCACGGCGTCGCACAACCCGGCCCGGTACAACGGCATCAAGATGTGCCGGGCGGGCGCGGCACCGGTGGGCCAGGACACGGGTCTGGCGGAGATCCGTACGCTGGTCGAGGGCTGGCTCGAAACGGGCGCCCCGCCCCCGGCCGCCCGGCCGGGCACCACCGCGCGACGGGACACCCTGACCGACTACGCCGCGCATCTGCTGTCCCTGGTGGACCTCTCCGCGATCCGCCCGCTGAAGGTCGTCGTGGACGCGGGCAACGGCATGGGCGGACATACGGTCCCGACGGTCTTCGAGGGTCTGCCGCTCGACGTGGTGCCGATGTACTTCGAACTGGACGGTACGTTCCCGAACCACGAGGCCAATCCGCTGGACCCGAAGAACATCGTGGACCTCCAGGCCCGGGTACGGACGGAGGGCGCGGACCTGGGGCTGGCCTTCGACGGAGACGCCGACCGCTGCTTCGTCGTGGACGAGCGCGGCGAGGGCGTCCCCCCGTCGGCGATCACCGCGCTGGTGGCGGCGCGCGAACTGGCGAAGCACCCGGGCGGCACGGTCATCCACAACCTGATCACGTCCTGGTCGGTACCCGAGGTCGTCAGGGAACAGGGCGGCGTTCCCGTACGCACCCGGGTCGGCCACTCCTTCATCAAGCAGCGGATGGCCGAGACCGGCGCGATCTTCGGCGGTGAGCACTCCGCGCACTACTACTTCCGCGACTTCTGGAACGCCGATACGGGCATGCTCGCCGCGCTCCATGTCCTGGCGGCTCTGGGAGGTCAGGACGGACCGCTGTCGGAGCTGGTCTCCTCGTACGACCGGTACGCCGGTTCCGGGGAGATCAACTCCACGGTCGACGACCAGACGGCCCGCACGGCGGCGGTGCGCGAGGCATTCACGGGGCGCGAGGGCGTGACCTTCGACGAACTCGACGGGCTGACGGTGACCGGTACGGAGTGGTGGTTCAACCTCCGCCCCTCCAACACGGAACCGCTGCTGCGCCTGAACGTGGAGGCGCGCGACGAGGTGACGATGACCAGCATCCGGGACGAGGCCCTGACCTTGATCCGCGCCTGACCCCGGCCGGCCGGGCGTCGGGCGCGGCGGACCGGCTGACCGACGGAGTGGCTGACCGGCTGAGCGTCCGACCGAGGGACCGGCTGAGCGTCCGACCGGACCGACAGGCCGACGGGCCGAGGGACCGACGGGCCGAGGGACCGACGGACCGACGGACCGTTCGGGTCGCCATCGCAGCCGGTCGGCCGACCGCCGGACCGGGACCGTACCCCGGATTGGGCCCCACCCCGGGCCCCGGCGGTAGGCTGACGTGGCCCGATCCACCTGTTCTGTTCGAAGGGACATCACCCCCATGCCGCTCGAAGCCGGTCTCCTGGAGATCCTCGCCTGCCCGGCCTGTCACGCGCCGCTCAGCGACAGCACGGCCGCCGACACCCCCGAGCTGATCTGCACCTCCGGGGAGTGCGGTCTGGCCTATCCGGTGCGGGACGACATTCCGGTCCTCCTCGTCGACGAGGCACGCCGCCCCGCCTGAGAACACCAGGGCGCCGCACCCACAGCGCCACCACCAAGCGCCGCCACGGCGTCCCGCGCCGGGCGATCGGAGGCCCCATCCCATGCTCGACGAGTCGCTGCTCGACGCTCCCGACGCACTGGCCGACGCCGACCGCCGCGGTCTGCTCCGCGGCGCGGCCGAGGCCGGAGCCCGGGTGCGTACCGCTCTACGGCACACCGCCGAGGCCGGTCTCGCCGCGCTCACCCCGGAGGGCCGCCCCCGCGCCGTACTGGTCGCGGGCTCCGGCGCCGCCGCCACCGGGGCCGCCGATCTGATCGCCGCGCTGGCAGGTGGCAGCGCGCCCGTCACCCGGCTGCGCCCCACCGGCGTCGCCCCCGCCGCCGGCGCGCTGCGCTGGACGCTCCCGGGCTGGGCGGGCCCGGTCGACCTGCTCCTGATCGCCACGACCGAGGGCAGCGAACCGGGTCTCGCGCTCCTCGCCGAACAGGCGTACCGCCGGGGCTGTACGGTCGTCGCCGTCGCCCCGCGTCAGTCGCCGCTGACGGAGGCGGTCGACGGTTCGCGCGGCCTTCTCCTCCCGATGGCGACCGCGCCGAACGACTGGCTGGAGGAGCGGGCCTCTCAGATCGCGGGCCCCGGCGCGCTCTGGGCCCTGCTCATCCCGCTGCTCTCCCTCCTGGACCGCGTCGGCCTGGTGACCGCGCCGGCCGAGACCCTCAATCTCGTCGCCGACCGGCTGGACCGCACCGCCGAGCGCTGCGGCCCCGCCATCGCGACGTACAGCAACCCGGCCAAGACCCTCGCCGCCGAACTGGCCGACAGCCTCCCGCTGATCTGGACGGAGGGTACGGCCGCGGCCCCGGCCGGGCGCCGGTTCGCCGACGTACTGGCCGAGCTGACCGGCCGCCCCGCCCTCGCCGCCCAGCTCCCGGAGGCCCTTCCGGCCCATGGCGCCCTGCTCGCGGGCGACTTCGCGGGCGGCGCCGACCCGGACGACTTCTTCCGCGACCGGGTCGAGGAGCGTCAGGCCCTGCGCGCCCGTGTCGTCCTGCTCCGCGACCGGCCGGTCGGCGGACTCACCGCGGCCCCCGCGGCCCGTGAACTCGCCCTCGGCCATGACACGGCCATCAGCGAACTGGAGCCGGAGGAAGGCAGCGAACTCGAAGCTCTCGCCGAGCTGATCGCCGTCACCGACTTCGCCACGGTCTATCTGGCCCTCGCCGGGGGCGCCCCCGTATGACCCGGCGCCGGGGAGCACGGAGCCACCGAGCGGCCGAGGCCGCTCCACCGGAGCACCCGTACGCCCCTCACGCTCTCACCGGCCCCGGTGTCGCGACCCCCGAGAGCCTCGCGACCCCCGCGCCCCCTGTCGCGACCCCCGCGCCGTCCACCGCTTCACCCGCGCCCCGCACCGCTTCACCCGTGCCCTTCGCCACCACACCCACGCCCTTCACCGTCGTCCCACCCGCGCCGTCACAGCACGCCCCCGTGCCGTCACCACGTACCAGAAAGCTCACCCCATGGACCGCCTCTCGAATACCGTGCGCCCCTACGCCTGGGGCTCCACGACCCTCATCCCGGAACTGCTCGGCACCGCCCCCACCGGCGAACCCCAGGCCGAGATGTGGATGGGCGCCCACCCCGGGGCCCCGTCGCGCCTCGACCGCGGCTCCGGCGAGCAGTCGCTGTCCGTCCTGATCGACGCCGACCCCGAGGCGGAACTCGGCGTGGCCGCGGCGGGCAAGTTCGGCCCCCGGCTGCCGTTCCTTCTCAAGCTCCTCGCGGCCGGCTCCCCGCTCTCCCTCCAGGTCCACCCCGACCTCGCCCAGGCGAAGCGGGGTTACGAGGACGAGGAGAGCCGGGGCGTCCCGATCGACGCCCCCTACCGCAACTACAAGGACGCCAACCACAAGCCCGAACTGATCTGCGCCCTCACCCCCTTCGACGGACTCTGCGGCTTCCGCACCCCCGCCGAGGCCGCCGAACTGCTCGCACGGCTGGACGTCGACTTGCTCAAGCCCTATGTCGACATCCTCCACGCCCACCCCGAAGAGGCCGCGCTGCGCGAGGTCCTGACCGCCGTCCTCGGCGCCGATCCCGCCGAGATGGCGATCACCGTCGCCGAGGCAGCCGAGGCGGCCGAGCGTCTCGGCGGTGACTACGCCCCGTATGTGTCGATCGCCCACCACTACCCCGGCGACCCCGGCGTCATCGCCGCCATGCTGCTCAACTACGTGCGGCTCCAGCCTGGCGAGGCCCTCTTCCTCGGCGCGGGCGTTCCGCACGCCTATCTGAACGGCCTCGGCGTCGAGATCATGGCCAACTCGGACAACGTCCTGCGCTGCGGTCTCACCCCCAAGCATGTGGACGTCCCCGAACTGCTGCGGATCGTGCGCTTCGAAGCGACCGAACCCGCGGTGCTGCGCCCGGAGGCATCCCGCTCGGGCGAGGAGCTGTACGAGACGCCCATCGACGAATTCCGCCTGTCCCGCTACTCCTTGGCGGAGGACTCGGCCGCACAGGACTCCCTCGCACAGGGCGTGGCACCGCGCGACCTCACGGCGGACACCCCCCAGATCCTGCTCTGCACGGCGGGCACACCCTGGGCGAACGGCATCGAACTGACCCCCGGCGCCTCGGTCTTCGTCCCCGCGGGCGAGAAGGCCGAACTGTCCGGTACGGGCACCGTGTTCCGTGCCACTGTGGTGGTCTGATGCACCACCCGGACCAACGACTGCAACAATGTCCCGCCGTACCGCGGCGCCAGGGCCGCAGCACCTAGGAAGGGACACCACGCACCCATGAGCGCGTCAGGCGGAACCAAGGCGATCGTGGCGGCACTCGGCGCCAACCTCGCGATCGCGGCAGCCAAGTTCGTGGCGTTCGCGTTCAGCGGTTCGTCGTCGATGCTCGCGGAGGGTGTGCACTCCCTCGCCGACTCCGGCAACCAGGGGCTGCTCCTCCTCGGCGGCAAGAAGGCGCAGCGCGAGGCCACCCCGCAGCACCCCTTCGGCTACGGCCGCGAGCGCTACATCTATGCCTTCCTGGTCTCCATCGTGCTGTTCTCGGTGGGTGGCATGTTCGCCATCTACGAGGGCTACGAGAAGATCAAGCACCCCCATGAGATCGAGGCCTGGTACTGGCCGGTCGGCGTGCTCGTCTTCGCGATCATCGCGGAATCGGTCTCGTTCCGTACGGCCATCAAGGAGTCCAACGCCACCCGAGGCGCCCTCTCCTGGACGGAGTTCGTCCGCCGCGCCAAGGCACCCGAACTCCCCGTGGTGCTCCTGGAGGACCTCGGCGCACTGGTCGGTCTGGTCCTCGCGCTCGGCGGCGTCGGTATCTCCCTCGCCACCGGCGAAGGTGTCTGGGACGGCATCGGCACGCTCTGCATCGGTGTCCTTCTCATCCTGATCGCGCTGGTCCTGGCCGCCGAGACGAAGTCCCTGCTCCTCGGCGAGGCCGCGGGCACGGAGGACGTCGAGAAGATCAAGGCGGCGCTCGTCGACGACGACGTGGTCACCGGCATCATCCACATGCGTACGCTCCACCTCGGCCCCGAGGAACTGCTGGTCGCGGCCAAGATCGCGGTCCAGCACGACGACACCGCCGCGGAGGTGGCCCGCGCGATCGACGCCGCCGAGTCCCGGATCCGTGCGGCGGTCCCGATCGCCCGGGTGATCTACCTGGAGCCGGACATCTACAGCGAGTCGGCCGCCGCCGAGGACACCAACCCCGGCAGGAAGCCGGGCGGTCCGACACCGGACGCCGCCCACTGAGCCCTTCCACCTCCACCGGAAGACCTTCCTTCCCGCGGGGAGACCTTCCCCGCAGGAAGACCTTCCAGGGGCGTGTCCCACCGGGACCGCCTCCGTGGCCGTCCGACGACTCTTTGACTTGATCTCGTAGCCCTCTCTTCCCCGTTCGACTGTGGGCCGCTGGGCCGATCGGTGTAGATTCGTGACCAGTGCCAGACGTCGCTGCTGATGGCGGTCGGGCGGTCCACCCACGGACCGTCCGAGGGAGAGAGGGCCTCCGACGGACTGTGCCCGCGAGCGCTCGGGCATCCGTATGCCCTTCGCCGCAGAGCCAGCCGTACGCACCCACCCTCGATCCGATTCACGAGGAGCAGCTCGTTATGACGACTGTCGCCAACCGACAGGACTTCAAGGTCGCCGACCTCTCGCTCGCCGAGTTCGGCCGCAAGGAGATCACGCTCGCCGAGCATGAGATGCCCGGCCTGATGTCGATCCGCAAGGAGTACGCGGCGACGAAGCCGCTCGCCGGCGCCCGTGTCACCGGCTCCCTGCACATGACGGTGCAGACCGCGGTCCTCATCGAGACCCTGACCGCCCTCGGCGCCGAGGTCCGCTGGGCGTCCTGCAACATCTTCTCCACCCAGGACCACGCCGCCGCCGCGATCGCCGTCGGCCCCGAGGGCACCCCCGAGAACCCCCAGGGCGTCCCCGTCTTCGCCTGGAAGGGCGAGACGCTCGAGGAGTACTGGTGGTGCACGGAGCAGGCCCTGACCTGGCCGAACACCCCCACCGGCGGCCCGAACATGATCCTGGACGACGGCGGCGACGCCACCCTCCTCGTCCACAAGGGCGTCGAGTTCGAGAAGGCCGGCGAGGCCCCGGACCCGTCGACCGCGGACAGCGAGGAGTACGCCTACATCCTCGGCCTGCTCAACCGCACCCTCACGGAGGACCCGCAGAAGTGGACCCGGCTGGCGTCCGAGATCCGCGGTGTCACCGAGGAGACCACGACCGGTGTGCACCGGCTGTACGAGATGCAGCGTGACGGTGTCCTCCTGTTCCCGGCGATCAACGTCAACGACGCGGTCACCAAGTCGAAGTTCGACAACAAGTACGGCTGCCGCCACTCGCTGATCGACGGCATCAACCGCGCCACCGACGTCCTGATCGGCGGCAAGGTCGCGGTCGTCTTCGGCTACGGCGACGTCGGCAAGGGCTGCGCCGAGTCCCTGCGCGGCCAGGGCGCCCGCGTGATCATCACCGAGATCGACCCGATCTGCGCGCTCCAGGCGGCGATGGACGGCTACCAGGTCTCCACGCTCGACGACATCGTCGGTATCGCGGACATTTTCGTGACCACGACGGGCAACAAGGACATCATCATGGCCTCGGACATGGCCAAGATGAAGCACCAGGCGATCGTCGGCAACATCGGTCACTTCGACAACGAGATCGACATGGCCGGTCTGGCCAAGATCGACGGCATCGTCAAGGACGAGGTCAAGCCGCAGGTCCACACCTGGACCTTCCCGGACGGGAAGACGATCATCGTCCTGTCCGAGGGCCGTCTGCTGAACCTGGGCAACGCGACCGGCCACCCGTCGTTCGTGATGTCCAACTCCTTCGCGGACCAGACGCTGGCCCAGATCGAGCTGTTCACGAAGCCGGAGGAGTACCCGACCGACGTGTACGTGCTGCCCAAGCACCTGGACGAGAAGGTCGCCCGCCTCCACCTCGACGCGCTCGGTGTGAAGCTCACGACGCTCCGCCCGGAGCAGGCCGCGTACATCGGTGTCGATGTCGCGGGCCCGTACAAGCCCGACCACTACCGCTACTGATCCGCCACTGACCAGCGGCCACTGCGGCCACTGACCCTCCCGGTCCGGCAGCCCGCCGGGCCGGGTCGGCCGACGGTCCACTGACGCACCTTCAGCGGCAGGTACCCGACCAGATGTGGGTACCGGCGGTACACGGCACACGGAACAGGCCCCCGCACCCCCGTGACGGGGGCCTGTTCCGTGTGCGCGCGTTCCGCGTACGGAAGAGCGCGCCATAGCGCGCGGCAGAGCGTCAGCCGTCGGGAGACCGTCAGTCGCCGAGGACTCGAAGAACCCGGAAGACCCCATGCCCCGCGGCCGTTATTCGCTCCATGATCAGCATGATCACGCCCCTCTCGGTGACGAACACTTCCACTGCGCGCCCGGCCCCTCCGGCTGGCGCTATGTCTCCCAGATCACCACTCCCTCCGGCGACCACGCCGGCTCCGTCGATCTGGCCCTCGACGAACTCGGACGCCCCATCCGTCTGCAACTCCACGCCGCGAGCTGGCAGATCCGCGGTGCCGCCCTGGACGGCGTCACCTGGGTCCGTACCGACCCCACCGGAGTCCACGCCACCGAAGGCAAAGTGCGCGCCCATGCCTTCACCGGCACCTCCCCCGCCTTTCTCGTCGCGACAGCGCGACTTCTGCGTCTCACCCTTGGTTCCCCTGCGACCCGTGTCCGCCTCGTCGCCTTCACGGACCCGGTCCTGGCACCCCGTACCGTCGATCAGTCCTGGGCGCTGGTGAACAGTGAAGCGCACGCCACTGACAATGGACCCCTGACCGTGGACGAGTACCAGGTCAACGCCCTCGACACCGGTGAACAGCACACGATTCACCTCGCCGGAGACGTGGTGCTCTCGGCCCCGGGCATCGAACTCGAAGACCTGGAAACCCCGCCCTCGGCGATGTCCTGACGCGAGGACCCTCTCCGCCTACGCGGGCGGGGCGAAGCCGGTACGGCGCGGCGCCCCCTCGGCCCCGGCACCCGGTGCGGAGGGCGGCTCCGGTGCCGGAGCCGGTGCTGCTGTATCCGCAGACATCGGCGGATGAGTCGGCGGATGGACGTGAGCGACGGGACCGACGTGAGCGACGGCAGGTGAGGCGGGCGCAGGGCCCGGGGAACCTCCGAAGGCCCGCCGCGCGTCCCGCGCCTGCCGCTCGTGCACCACGGCCGCGAGATAGGCCCCCGCGGGAACCCCCTCCGGCGCCGGCGCTCCCGTACGGACCGCCAGATCGTCCGCGAGCCGCTCCGCCATGGACCGGCTCACGCCCGCCTCGAGCTGCCCCATCCGCGTGAGGTACTGACGTATCGCGAGCCACAGCTCATCCGGCACGGCGGAAAGATCCAGTTCCGCGAAGCGTCCCACGAGCCACGGCGGAGGGGGCGGGACCATCGCCATAGGCCCGGCCGGCACCCTTTCCCGTACGACGAGGGTCCCCGCGAAGACATCGCCGATCCGCCGCCCCCGCGCCGACACCAGCGACGCGATACAGGCGATGACCCCGAACGACATCAGGATCTCCACCACGCCCATCGCACCGCGCACCAGCGCGTGCCGGAACCGTATGGGGCCGCCGTCGTCCCGTACGACCCGCAGTCCACAGGCCAGCTTCCCCAGCGAGCGGCCGTGGCTGAGCGTCTCCACCGCGATCGGACCGCCCACCAGAATCAGCAGGAAGGAGACGACGGCCAGCGCCGCGATCGCCGCGTCGTCCAGTGAGCCCGTCGCCAGCGCGAGACCGAACGAGACCAGAAGGTAGACGACCCACACCACCACCAGATCGATCGCCAGTGCCAGCGCCCGGCTCGGCAGCTTCGCCGGGTGCAGCCCCAGTACGACCGCATCGCCCGTCACAAGCTCACTCACCGGTGCTCCCCCTTCGCCGACGGCCGTCCCTGCCCCTGAAGGCACCAGTCTGCCAAGCTGACCGGCAGCGCGTCGCCGTAGCGCACTCGCAGGAGTGCGGACCGCCGGAGCAAGGACCGTACGCACCCAGTGCCTGGAGCAGCAGCCGACCATGGATCTCGATGTCTTCGTGACAGCCCACCGTGCCGAGTGGGACCGCCTGGACCATCTCCTGCACCGCGGTCGCCGCCTCAGCGGTGCCGAGGCCGATGAACTCGTCGCCCTCTATCAGCGCACGGCCACCCATCTCTCGCTGATCCAGTCCACCGCTCCCGACCCGGTGATCACCACACGGCTCACCCAGCTCGTTGCGCGTGCCCGCGCCACCGTCACCGGTGCCCGTCGCGCCACCTGGCGCGACGCCGTGCGCTTCCTGACCGCGGGCTTTCCCGCGGCCGTCTACCGGTCCCGGTACTGGTGGATACCGACGGCGGTCCTCTCGACCCTTCTCGCGGCGGCCATCGGCTGGTGGATCGCAGCCCACCCCGAGATCCAGTCGGCCATAGGCGCCCCTGACGACCTGCGCCAGATGACACGTCCTGGTGGCGAGTACGAGACCTACTACTCCAGCCACCCGGCGGCCTCCTTCGCGGCCCAGGTCTGGACGAACAACGCCCAGGCCGCCGCCATGTGTCTGGTCCTGGGAGCGTTCCTCTGCCTCCCCGTGATCGCGGTCCTCTTCGTCAATGTGCTCAACCTGGGGGTCGGGATCGGGCTGATGTCCTCGGCCGGCCGCCTCGACACCTTCCTCGGGCTGATCCTTCCCCATGGTCTGCTCGAACTGACGGCCGTCTTCGTCGCCGCGGGTACGGGTCTGCGCCTCGGCTGGACACTGATCGATCCCGGGCCGTACAGCCGGCGCACCGCGATGGCCCAGCAGGGCCGCGCCGCACTCGGCATGGCCATCGGCCTTGCCCTGGTCCTGTTCGTGTCGGGACTGATCGAAGGTTTCGTAACCCCCTCGGGCCTGCCCACATGGGCGCGCATCGCCATCGGCATAGCCGCTGAACTGCTCTTTCTCGCCTATGTGTACATCCTCGGCGGCCGAGCGGCGCGAGCCGGCGAGACAGGTGATGTCGAGGCCCTGGACCGAAGCGCGGAACTCCCCGCCGCCGCCTGATGTGCGGATCATGTCCTTGACCTGTTAGTCTCCTCTTCGCCCCGCCAAGACTGTTGACACGGTCTGGGTGGGGAGGTAGATTTGAACGGTTGCCTCGAAGTTGGACAAGCTTCGAGAGCGGTGGTACATATCTATGCGGCTCCCGACGGAGAACGAACTTCCGGTGGAGCCCTCTCGATTCGCCTTCCAGATCATCAAGGTCGATGTGATTCGGCCCCGAATGTTTCTGATAAAGTCGGATCAAGCCGAAAGGCAAAAGACCAATCCAAAGGTCACCGGAATTCACGAGGCGGAAGACGCCGAATGGATCTGGTAAAGTCGGAGACGCAAGACAGCAAGACAAGCAAGAAGAGAACAACAGTAGGATCGAAGGGAAAGCCCGGAGGAAAGCCCGTGAGGGTGAGTACAAAGGAAGCGTCCGTTCCTTGAGAACTCAACAGCGTGCCAAAAGTCAACGCCAGATATGTTGATACCCCGTCCTTCCGGGACTTGATGTTCCGGTGGGTTCGGGTTCCTTTGAAGTAACACAGCGAGGACGCTGTGAATCACTGGTCTTATTCCGGCTGGTGGTTCCGCTCTCGTGGTGCTGACCCGATTACGGGTAATCATTCACGGAGAGTTTGATCCTGGCTCAGGACGAACGCT
>NZ_JBSGVS010000002.1:186707-328874 GCF_053608565.1 Streptomyces sp. NPDC055025 | reverse complement strand
GGCCCCGGGAGCGTTCCCGGGGCCCGCGCTGTCCGTCCTGTCCGTCGACCGCCTGCCCGGCCGGCCCGGCCGTTCGGTCGGAGGCCGTACGAAGGCGGCCAGACCCCGTACGAGGACGGTCAGGCGCCGTACGGGAGCGGTCAGGCCCCGTACGAGGACGGTCAGGCGCCGTACGGGAGCGGTCAGGCCCCGTACGAGGGCGCCGACGGGCGGCGGGACGGGCGCGCCAGGGTGTAGCCGGCGATGCCCGCGAGCGCGCCGAGCACACCCCCGGCCACGGTCCAGATCCAGCGGTCCGTCCACCGGCCCGAGGACCAGCCGTCCTCCGGCTCGGAGGCGAGCGCCGTCCCGTCCTCGCCGTCGTCCGTTCCGCTCCCGCTCCCGCTCTCGTTCCCGGTGCCGGTCTCGGTGGACGCGTCGGCGACGCCCGGTACCAGCGGCGCGGCCAGCTTCCCGCCGACCGCGTACGCCCCGCCCCGGTCCGCCGTGGACGCCTCGATCTCCGTGCGCACGGGCAGCCCGAGATCCTCCTCCTGCGCGTTCACGACGGTGAGACGTACGTAGTAGCTGCCGGGCAGCGGATCGTTGGCCCAGGGCTCGGCCCACGCCCGTACGGTACGGAGCGTGCAGCGCAGCGCCACCGTGTCCGCGTCCGCGGCGACCGCTCTGGTCTGGGCACCGTTCACACAGGGCTGGCGGCGGCGCAGCCCGTCGTAGACATCTACCCGCCAGGTGGCCGCGCCCTTCCGGGCGGCGGCGGATCCGGGCAGTGTGACCGTGGCGGTCACGGTCGGACGCTGTCCCACGTCGGCCGGGAAGACCCAGTAGAGGTAGTCGCCCGTGGAGGCCTCGGCCGTGGCGCGCTGCCCCGGCCTGAAGGCGGTGGCCGTACGGAAGGACGTGCCCGCCTCGGTGGGCCCCGCGGCGCTCTCCGACCCGTCGGCGGTGGGTGTGGGTGTCTCGTCGGCGACGGCGCCGGCCGCCGTACCGAGCAGCAGCGCTCCGGCCAGCAGGGGGCCCGTGAGCATGGCGGTGATACGCATCAGTTGGTCCTCCGGACGACACGCAGGCGGGAGATCCAGCCCCACAGCAGTCCGGCGACGAGGCCGGTGAGGACCAGGGTGGCGAGCAGCCACCAGCCGCGGCCGAGACCGAACGCGGCGATGTCGGACGCCTCGTCGGGCGAGTCCACCAGGTCGACGGTCAGCTCGACGGGCAGACCCGGGGTGGTCTTCACGGAGTCCGGCGCGGAGAAGGCGTTGCTGACCTGGAGGCAGACCGTCTCCGCCGCCGGCTTCACACCGTCCACGTCGTCGGCCGGCGGTTTCGGATAGCGCAGCCCCGCCGAGATCACATCGGTGCGTCCGTCACCCGCCTCCGCGCCCCGGACGATCTCCCTGCCGTGCACGGTCACGGCGCGCAGCAGTACCGCGTAGTCCCGGTCGACGGCGCGGTCCGCGGCGACACTCACCGAGGCACGCAGCTCCTGGCCGGGAAAGACGTCCACGCGGTACCAGCGGTGCTCGGAGAACTCCTCGCGGTCGCTGTAGAGACCGGGCTTGATCAGCGGGGCGTCCGCGCAGCGCGCGGCGCCCTCGGTCGCGACCGGTGTGACGACGGGGTCGGCGGCCCGGTCGACGAGCTGTTTGACCCGGCCGGAGAGCTCGTCGGTGTGCCGCACGGAGGTGTAGGTGCCACCGGTGGCCTCGGCGATACAGGTGAGCTGGCGCCGGGTCTTGGCGTCGGGCACGAGCCCCAGGGTGTCGATGGTGAGATGGATGCCCCTGGCCGCGATCTCCCGCGCGACCTCGCAGGGGTCGAGCGGGGCGCAGGTGTCCTCGCCGTCGGTGATGAGGACGATACGCCGGGTGGCGTCACCGCCGTCGAGGTCCTCGGCCGCGCCGAGGAGGGCGGGTCCGATCGGTGTCCAGCCGGTGGGCACGAGGGTGGCGACCGCGGTCTTCGCCTCCGTACGGTCCAGCGGTCCCACGGGGTAGAGCTGCCGGGTGTCCTTGCAGCCGACCTTGGTGTCCTTGCCCGGATAGTCGGCCCCGAGGGTGCGGATGCCCAGCTCCACCTCTGGCGGCACCGCGTCCAGCACCTCGTTGAACGCCTGCTTCGCCGCGGCCATCCGGGACTGGCCGTCGATGTCACGGGCCCGCATGGAGCCGCTCACATCGAGTACGAGATCGACCTTCGGTGCCGGTTTCCCGGTAGGTTCATCGGCGGCGGCAGCGGGAGGGAAGAGCCCTACGGCCAAAGTGGCCACCAGACCGCACACGGCGGCTGCCGACCGTCTACTTATGATCATCGCCGGATGATATGAGAATGGTACGAGGGAACCAAACGCAAGCCGACGGAGCGTCAAGAAGGCCCAAGAAGGTTTCACACAAAGGAGGTTGCGGCGTGGGTGGAGTGAACAGAAGGCGGTTCATCGGCATGGGAGTGCTGGCCGCCACCTCGGTCCTCGCGGCGCCCGCCGCCGACGCGCGGCCGTCCCCGCCCGGACCCGCCACGGGCCCGGCCGACACCCCGGCCGCCCCCTCCCGGCCGCGCGCCGCCGCCCCCCGGCCGCTCTTCCTCGGTACGTACACCTCCGCCGCGGGCGGCGGGAGCGGTGTGGGACTCGCCACCTACGATCCCGTGACGGGCGCGGTCTCGGGCACCGGAACGCTCACCGGCGTCGAGAACCCGTCGTACCTCGCCGTACATCCCGACGGCTCCACGCTCTACACCGTCGACGAGCAGCAGAACGGCGGTGTCACGGCGATCGCCCTGGCCGAGGACGGAGACCACCGGATCCTCGGCACCCGGAGCACCGGCGGGGCCGGACCCACCCATCTCTCGGTGCATCCGCGGGGGCGGTGGCTGCTCAGCGCGAACTACACCTCCGGCAGCGTGGCCGTGCATCCCGTCGAACCGTCCGGCGCGCTCGGCGAGCGCACGGATCTGGTGACACACTCCGCTCCGCCGCCCGGCCCCGGCCAGGACGGGCCGCACGCCCACCAGATCATCACCTCCCCGGACGGCGGCCATGTCCTCGCCGTCGATCTCGGCAACGACACGGTCCACACCTACCGTCTGGACACATCGGCGGGGACGCTCACCCAGGTCTCGTACGCGCGGCTGCGCCCCGGCGCGGGCCCCCGCCATCTCACCTTCCATCCGTCGGGCGCGTACGCCTATCTCGCCAACGAGCTGGACAACACCGTCGTCGTCTGCGCGTACGACCCGGGAAGCGGTCTGCTGACCCCCGGCGAGCCGCAGTCCACCGGCACGGGCGGCGCGGACGGCGGTTTCCCGGCCCAGCTCGTGGTCACCGGCAACGGCGCCTTCGCCTATCTCGCCAACCGCGGTCCCAACACACTGACCCGGTACGCCGTCGGAGCGGGCGGCGCGACGCTCCGGCTGCTGGACACCCTGCCGGCCGGGGGCGACTTCCCGCGGCAGCTCGCCCTCTCCCCCGACGGGAATCTGCTGTTCGCGGCCAATCAGCGGTCGAACTCGGTGACGGTCTTCCATGTCGACCAGGAGGGCGGTGGACTGCGCCCGGCGGGCGAACCGTTCACCTCGCCGGTCGCGGTCTGCGCGCTGCCGCTGTAGACGGCCGGGCCGGTCAGGTCTGGGCCGGTCCGGTCCGATCCTGTACTGTCCCGGCCTGTCCCCTTCCCTGCCACTTCGCCGTTCTCGCGCACTTCGCCGTTCTCGTGCATGGGAGCGCTCCCAGTGATTGGATGGCGACCAGCCCGTTCCCCGCTCCTGGATCAGGCTCAGGCACACTCGCGACGGGAGGCCGCACGATGGCGACGAGGGGACGTACGGGCCAGCCCACCCTGGAGGAGGTCGCCGCGCTCGCGGGCGTCGGCCGGGGCACGGTGTCCCGCGTCATCAACAACTCACCGCGGGTGAAGGACACCACCAGACACCTGGTCGAGCAGGCGATCGCCCAGCTCGGCTACATACCCAACCGGGCGGCCCGCGCCCTGGCGGGGAGCCGTACCGACGCCGTGGCCCTGGTGATACCGGAGACCGAGAAGCGGTTCTTCGCCGAGCCGTACTTCTCCGACATCGTCCACGGCGTGGGCGACGGTCTCGCCGACACCAATCTCCAGCTCCTGCTCACCCTGGTCCGTACGGAGAAGGAGCGGCAGCGCTTCCTCCAGTACGCGCGCGCCCGCAGGATCGACGGCGTGCTGCTCGTCTCCCTCCACGACAACGACCCGCTGCCCGATCTGCTCGCCGGGATGGAGATGCCCACCGTGCTCAGCGGCCGCAGATCCGGCGACGAGTCCGTGTCCTATGTCGACTCCGACAATGTGGGCGGCGCGCGGGCCGCCGTACGCCATCTGTCGGCGTCGGGACGGAGCGGGATCGCCACCATCACAGGACCGCTGGACATGTATGTGGCGCAGTGCCGGCTGCGCGGGTACGAGGAGGCCGTACGAGGCGCGCCCGGCGGCCCGCGCCCCTCCTGGGTCGCCCACGGCGACTTCACGGAGGAGAGCGGACGCCGTGCGATGGCCGAGCTGCTGGCACTCCATCCCGGGCTCGACGCGGTGTTCGCCGCCTCCGACGTGATGGCGGTGGGTGCCCTGCACACACTGCGGGCGGCGGGCCGCCGGATTCCCGAGGACGTGGCCGTGGTGGGCTTCGACGACTCCCCCATCGCCCGCCATACGGATCCCCGGCTCACCTCGGTGCGCCAGCCCGTGGAGGAGATGGGACGGACCATGGCGCGGGTGCTGCTGGAGTCGATCAGCGATGCCTCGTCGGCCTGGCAGCATGTGGTGCTGCGGACGGAGCTGGTGCGCCGGGCGTCGGGGTGACACGCCTGCTCAGGCCGCGGAGTCGATCCGTTCCGCCGGTGTCCGTCTCCGCTGCCGCTCGCCCGCGCGCGGCCCGTCGTGGTGGATCGGGGTGTGCGCGCCCTTCAGCGGGACACCGCTGCCGCCCCGCCGCGCCGCGACGATCTCCGCAGCGATCGAGAGCGCCGTCTCCTGGGGCGTACGCGCGCCGAGGTCCAGTCCGATCGGTGAGTGCAGCCGGGCCAGTTCGAGTTCGGTGACACCGATCTCGCGCAGCCGTCTGTCGCGGTCCTCATGGGTCCGCCGGGAGCCCATCGCGCCGACGAAGGCGACCGGAAGCCGCAGGGCCGTCTCCAGCAGCGGCACATCGAACTTGGCGTCATGGGTCAGTACGCAGAGCACCGTACGGCCGTCGGTCGCGGTCGACGCCAGATAGCGGTGCGGCCAGTCCACGACGATCTCGTCGGCGTCGGGGAAGCGGGTCCGGGTGGCGAAGACGGGCCGCGCGTCGCACACCGTCACGTGGTAGCCGAGGAACTTGCCGGTGCTGACGAGCGCCGAGGCGAAGTCGATGGCCCCGAAGACGATCATGCGCGGGGGCGGCACGCTCGACTCGACGAACACCGTCAGGGGCTGTCCGCAGCGCGATCCCCGCTCACCGATGACGACCGTGTCCGTGCGGCCCGCGTCCAGCAGGGCGCGGGCCTCCGCCGCCGCCGTACGGTCCAGCTCCGGATGCCCGCCGAGGGTGCCCTCGTACGAGCCGCCGGGGCGTACCAGCAGGGCGCGGCCCCGCAGTTCCTCCGGTCCCCCGGTGATCCGCGCGAGCGCCGCCGGCTCCCCGCGCGCCGCGGCGGCCAGCGCCCCCGCGAGCACCGCGCCGACGGGATGTCCGGGGACGTCCGCCGCTATCGGCGTCACCAGGATGTCGATCACTCCACCGCAGGTCAGCCCCACGGCGAAGGCGTCGTCGTCGCTGTAGCCGAAGCTCTGGAGCACGGTGGCGCCGTCCTCCAGCGCCTGCCGGCACAGTTCGTACACGGCCCCCTCCACACAGCCCCCGGAGACCGAGCCGATCGCCGTGCCCTCGCTGTCGACGGCGAGCGCGGCGCCCGGCGACCGGGGCGCGCTGCCGCCGACCGCCACCACCGTGGCGACGGCGAAGCGGCGTCCCTGCCCGACCCACCGGTTCAGCTCTTCGGCGATGTCCAGCATGGCGGTCTCCTCAAGGCTCTGATGGGGGCGGACCCCGGTCTCCGGGGCCCGGCCCTCGGGTCTCCGGGGTCCGGCCCTCGGCGGTCCTGGGCGCCCCTCGGCGATCCTGGCTGACGGGACGTCACGTGCGGTGGCGGGTGGGCCGTCAGGTCCCGGTGAGATGCTCCGGGCGTACCGGTGTCCTGTTCAGCTCCAGACCCGTCGCGTTCCTGATCGCCGCGAGCACCGCGGGGGTCGACGAGAGGGTCGGGGCCTCGCCGACACCGCGCAGTCCGTACGGCGCGTGGTCGTCGGCCAGTTCCAGCACATCGACGGGGATGGTCGGGGTGTCGAGGATGGTGGGGATCAGATAGTCCGTGAAGGACGGGTTGCGCACCTTCGCGGTCGTGGGGTCGACGAGGATCTCCTCCATGACCGCGATGCCCAGGCCCTGGGTGGTGCCGCCCTGGATCTGGCCCTCGACGGAGAGCGGGTTGAGCGCCTTGCCGACATCCTGGGCGACGGCCAGTTCGATCACCTTGACCAGGCCCAGTTCCGTGTCCACCTCGACGACCGCGCGGTGCGCGGCGAACGAGTACTGGACATGGCCGTTGCCCTGTCCCGTGCGGAGATCGAAGGCCTCGGTCGGGCGGTGGCGCCACTCCAGCTCCAGCTCCACCGCCTCGTCCCCCAGGACGTCCGCGAGATCGGCGAGGACCTCACCGGCGTCGGTGACGACCTTGCCGCCTTCGAGCAGCAGCTCGGCGGTGGCCCACGCGGGGTGGTACGTACCGAACAGGCGCCTGCCCCGCTCCAGGACCTTCTCCCGGACGGCCTCGCAGGCGTGCCTGACCGCGCCGCCCGTGACATAGGTCTGCCGGGAGGCCGAGGTGGATCCCGCGGAGCCGACCCGGGTGTCCGCGGGCTGGATGGTGACCTGGGCGACGCCGAGTTCGGTCCGGGCGATCTGCGCGTGGACAGTGACGCCGCCCTGGCCGACCTCCGCCATCGCGGTGTGGACGACGGCGACCGGCTCCCCGGCGATCACTTCGAGCCGTACGCGCGCGGTGGAGTAGTCGTCGAAGCCCTCGGAGAAACCGACGTTCTTGATGCCGACCGCGTAGCCGATGCCCCGGACGACCCCTTCGCCATGGGTGGTGTTGGAGAGTCCGCCGGGCAGGGCGCGTACGTCCGCCTCCTCACCGGCCACGAGCCACTGCCGCTCGGGCGGCAGCGGCCGGGCCTTGACACGGCGCAGCAGTTCGGCGACGGGCGCCGGGGAGTCGACGGGCTGGCCCGTCGGCATCAGCGTGCCCTGTTCCATGGCGTTGAGCTGCCGGAACTCCACCGGGTCCAGATCGAGCGCCGCCGCCAGCCGGTCCATCTGCGCCTCGTACGCGAAGCACGCCTGGACGGCGCCGAAGCCGCGCATGGCGCCGCAGGGCGGGTTGTTGGTGTAGAGCGCGATCGCCTCGATGTCGACGTTGTCGATGGCGTACGGGCCGGCGGAGAGGGAGGCGGCGTTGCCGACGACGGCCGGGGAGGAGGAGGCGTACGCGCCGCCGTCCAGGACGATCCGGCATCTCATATGGGTGATCCGGCCGTCGCGGGTCGCGCCGTGCTCGTAGTGGAGCTTCGCCGGGTGGCGGTGGACATGGCCGAAGAAGGACTCGAACCGGTTGTAGACCATCTTGACCGGTTTGCCGGTGCGCAGTGCCAGCAGACAGCCGTGGATCTGCATCGACAGATCCTCCCGGCCGCCGAAGGCGCCGCCGACCCCGGAGAGGGTCATCCGGACCTTCTCCTCGGGCAGCCCGAGGACCGGGGCGATCTGGCGCAGGTCGGAGTGGAGCCACTGGGTGGCGACATAGAGATCCACCCCGCCGTCCTCGGCGGGCACCGCGAGACCGGACTCCGGGCCGAGGAAGGCCTGGTCCTGCATACCGAAGACGTAGTCGCCCGAGACGACCACGTCGGCGCGCGCGGCGGCGGCGTCGGCGTCGCCGCGGACGATCGGCTGGCGGTGCACGATGTTCGGGTGCGGGACATGGCCGATGTGGTGGTCCGTACGGCCCTCGTGGATCAGCGGTGCGCCGGGTGCGGTGGCCGAGGTCTCGTCGGTGACGACGGGCAGTTCGGCGTAGTCGACCCGGATCCTGGCGGCGGCGCGGCGCGCGGTCTCGGGGTGGTCGGCGGCGATGACGGCGACCGGCTCGCCGTGGTGGCGGACCTTGCCATGGGCGAGGACGGGGGTGTCCTGGATCTCCAGCCCGTAGTTCTTCACCGGGGCCGGGAGGTCGTCGTAGGTCAGTACGGCGTGAACACCGGGGGTGGCGAGGGCCTCGGTGATGTCGATCGACCGGATCTCGGCGTGCGCCACGGTGGAACGCACGGTGTGGCCCCACAGCATGTCCTCGTGCCACATGTCGGAGGAGTACGCGAACTCGCCGGTGACCTTGAGGGTGCCGTCGGGACGGAGTGTCGACTCGCCGATGCCGCCGCTGGTCCGGGAGCCCTGGCTGAGGCTGGTGGGGGTTCCGGTGGTGGGCATGCCCCTCAGACCGTCCCTTCCTGCCGGGCGGCCGCGAGGCGGACCGCGTCGAGGATCTTCTCGTAGCCGGTGCAGCGGCAGAGATTGCCCGAGAGCGCCTCCCGGATGTCCCCGTCGCTCGGGGAGGGGGTGCGCTCCAGCAGTTCGTCGGCCGCGACCACCAGCCCGGGGGTGCAGAAGCCGCACTGCACGGCGCCCGCGTCGATGAACGCCTGCTGGACCGGGGACAGCTCGCCGCCCTCACCGGTGTGCGAATCGGAGCCCCGGGCCGCGCAGGTGCCCGCGCCGCAGGCCTTGCCGGGGTGGGCCGCGGCGCGGTGGCCGGCGTACTCCGCGAGGCCCTCGACGGTGATGACCTCACGGCCCTCGGCCTGACCGGCCGCCACCAGACAGGAGCAGACCGGGACCCCGTCCAGCCGTACCGTGCAGGAGCCGCACTCGCCCTGTTCACAGGCGTTCTTGGAGCCCGGCAGGCCCAGCCGCTCGCGCAGGACGTAGAGCAGGCTCTCGCCCTCCCAGACGTCGTCGGCCCGCTGCTCGCGTCCGTTGACCGTGAAATGCACGCGCATGGCTATGCGGCTCCTTCCAGAGTGCGGCCGGTGCCGCGGTACCGCTCCCAGGTCCAGCCGAGCTGGCGGCGGGCCATGACGGCGACCGCGTGGCGGCGGTAGCGCGCGGTGCCGCGCACATCGTCGATGGGGTTGCAGGCACCCGCGGCGAGCATGGCGAACTGCCGGGCGATGGACGGGGTGATGATCCGGCCGCTCTCCCAGAAGCCGCCCTCGTCGAGCGCCGCGTTCAGGAACTCCTCCGCCGCACGGGCCCGTACGGGGGTGGGCGCGGCGGAGCCGATACCGGTCCGTACGGTGCGGGTCGCGGGGTGCAGGGCGAGTCCGAAGGCGCAGACGGCGATGACCATCGCGTTGCGCGTGCCGACCTTCGAGAACTGCTGCGGACCGTCCGCCTTCCTGATGTGCACCGACCTGATGAGTTCGTCGGGGGCGAGCGCGTTGCGCTTCACCCCGGTGTAGAAGGCGTCGATCGGGATACGGCGGCTGCCCCGTACCGACTCGGCCTCGACCTCGGCGCCGGCGGCGAGCAGGGCGGGATGCGCGTCACCGGCCGGGGAGGCGGTGCCGAGGTTGCCGCCGACGCCGCCGCGGTTGCGGATCTGCGGCGAGGCGACGGTGTGGGAGGCCAGCGCGAGGCCCGGCAGCTCGGCCCTGAGGTGCTCCATGATGCGGGTGTACGGGACGGAGGCGCCCAGCTCGACGATCTCCTCGCCGACGGCCCAGGTGCTCAGCTCGCCGACGCGGTTCAGATCGAGCAGGTACTCCGGCCGCCGATGGTCGAAGTTGATCTCGACCATGACGTCCGTACCGCCCGCGATGGGCACGGCCGTGGGGTGCTCCGCCTTTGCGGCGAGCGCCTCCTCCCAGCTCGCTGGACGAAGGAAGTCCATGATGGCTCTCTTCTTGATCGGTGGCGTGATCGGTGGCGCTGCGGGAACGATGACGATCCTGACCGGTCTTGATCGGGGCTATTCATGAGCTGTTAACGCTGTGTGGCACAAGTACACAAGTAGTGCTCCGCCTGGTGCAGTCACTGAAACCATGAAGGAGTTGGCTGGTCGACTTCCGGGTCTTGTAGATTCGAACGAAAGACGGGACTCGGTAACCGTGAGGCTTTCCTCCTGAAACATGCGTACGCGGGCTGTGCGCGCACACCATCGTCTTCAGTGCTGTGAGCTTCACCCCTGGTCTTCAGGACCCCCCTGGGCTTCAGGACCCCCTGCGTTTCAGGAGCCCTGAATTCCACGACCCGAGCCACTCGGCACCGACGGGTGGGCGATCACGAGAGAGATCGGCGGCGACGAACGAGATGCGGCTGCGCGCACTGCTGGGAACCGATGCGCTGGGCCTGCGGCTGCTGGGCGGCGAGGACGAACTGGACCGCACCGTCCGCGGGGTGATGACCACCGATCTGCGCGATCCGAGACGCTATCTCTCCGGCGGTGAGCTGGTGCTCACCGGTCTCGCCTGGCGACGGCACCCCGAGGAGTCGGAGCCGTTCGTCCGTCTGCTGGTCGCCGCCGGGGTCGCGGCGCTGGCCGCGGGCGAGGCGGAGCTGGGCGATGTCCCGGACGACCTGATCACGGCGTGCGCTCGCCACCGGCTGCCGCTCTTCGCGGTGAGTGAGGACGTGGCGTTCGCGACGATCACCGAGTACGTGGTCCGCCAGGTGTCCGGGGAGCGGGCCGACGATCTGGCCGCGGTCGTGGATCGCCACCGCCGGCTGATGACCGCGGGCCCGGCGGGCGGCGGCCCGGATGTGGTCCTCGATCTGCTGGGCTCCGATCTCGATCTGCGGGCCTGGGTGCTCTCCCCCACCGGCCGGCGGATCGCGGGCGCCGGTGAGCCGCTGTCCCCGGCGCGGGCCGCCGCGCTCGCCGGTGAGCATCTCGCCTCGATCCGCGCGGGGCGCCGCAGCCCGTACCGCACGACCGTCGAGGGGACGGCGTACTCCCTGTTCCCCGTGCGCGCCCCGGGGTTCGAGCCGGTCCCCGCCCGCGGGGCGACGCCCGCCGGTCCCCGCGATGGACGCGGTGTACGGGACGTGCCCGGTGTACGGGACGTGCGCGAGACCGTGCTCTCCGACTGGCTGCTGGTGGTGGAGGCGGACGCGGGCGACTGGCCCGCGGCCCGGCTCGATCTGCTCCAGGGCGTCACCCAGTTGATCGCGGTGGAACGTGACCGGCGGGACGCGGCCCGTGCGGTACGGCGCCGGCTCGCCCAGGAGGTGCTGGAACTGGTCCAGACGGGCGCGGCCCCCGCCGAGATCGCGGCGCGGCTGCGGGTGGCCGCCCCGGTGCTGCTGCCGGGGCTGGGCATCGCGCCGCAGTGGCAGGTGGTGGTGGCCAGGGTGGAGTGGGGCCAGGACGGGCGGGACAGCCGGGACGGTACGAACGTTCCGAACGGCCCGGACAGCCCGTACGGTCCGGACTCGGAGGGTACGAAGACGGCCCTGAAGGCGGCTCTGGCGGGCGGTCCTGTGGCGCAGGCGCTGCTGGAGGAGATCCTGATCGACCCCGCGGCGGGCGGAACGGGAGCCGGCGCGGCGGGAGCCGGAGCGGCCGGCATAGGGGCGGACTCCGCCGACCGGATCGCGGTGGCCCGGACGGAGGACGAGGCGATCGCACTGGTGCCGCTGCCCGCGGCGTCGACCAGGTCATCCCAGATGCCCCGGACATCCGAGCCGGCGGACGGACAGGGGCACGGGCCCGGCCGGGCGGCGAACCCGGCGGACTGCCCCGCGACGGGACGGGAGCCGGGCCGGGCGCCGGGGCAAACACCCGGTCAGGCGCCGGAACTCGGCGGCCCGGGACTGCACGCGGACGCGCTTCTGGCCGCCGTACGGGGCCCCCTGACGGCGGGTCTGGCGGACGACGGACGGCTGACCCTGGGCGTCAGCGCGGCGGTCCACTCGGCGGAGGGGCTCCGCGGCGCGCTGGAGGAGGCCCGCCACGCCCGCCGGGTGGCGGCGGCCCGGCCCGGCCGCGTCTGCGCGGCGGGCCACCATGAACTGGCGTCACACGTACTGCTCCTCCCCTTCGTCCCGGACGATGTCCGCCGCGCCTTCACCGCGCGTCTGCTGGACCCTCTGCGCGGCTACGACCGCCGTCACCGCGCGGAGCTGATCCCCACCCTGGAGGCCTTCCTCGACTGCGACGGCTCCTGGACCCGGTGCGCGGCCCGGCTGCATCTGCATGTGAACACGCTGCGGTACCGGGTGGGCAGGATCGAACAGCTCACGGGTCGCGATCTGTCGCGGCTGGAGGACAAGCTGGACTTCTTCCTGGCTCTGCGCATGAGCTGACGCGCGGACGGGAACCGCCGGCCCCGGCCCCGCGCGACATCGCGGGGCGCGGGGGCGGGGCAGGGGCAGGGGCGCGGGGCGCGGGCGGGACGGAACGGTCCGGGTGCCACCGGGTGGCATGTCGCGCCATGGCCACGCCACGCCATGGCCATGTCCACGCCGCGCCATGTCCACGCTGGTTGACGCCATCACCCGATACGGGCATGGAAAGATCCAACTCCGCCGTGAGGACGGGCCTTCAACAGCGCGGCCACCGACCGTACCGTCACCGTCGCCGCAGGTGACAGCCCTTCCGAGGCCCTTACGCCCCCGTGGCGGCACCCTCGGGGACCACCGTCAACCGCCCACGCGGAGCGGCGTCGGCGACCGCGGGATTGTGAAATTTTTCACCTGACCTATTGGCCCGGCGTGCCCATCCGTGCTGAGATGCGTCCACACTCAACAGCACAATGGCGCGCTCGGGGAGGGCAATGTGGCGCATACCGCCATGTCTGGTTCCGGAACCACTGCCGGTGACGACCCACTCCAGACCGCGGTATGGCGGCTGCGCTCACGCGGCTGTTGGACCGACGCAGCGGCCCTGCTCGCACCGCACACCGCCGCCCCCGCGCCGGCGCTCCAGCGGGCCTCGCTGCTCGTCGAGCGCTGTCTGTTCACGGGGGGCGGCTGGGCGGAGGCCGAGGACGCGCTCCGCTCGGCGGAGGCCACGGCCCGCGAGGACCACGAACGGGGCGCCGCGGCCTGCGAGCGCGGTCATCTCGCCTACGCCTCGACCGTCCTCGGCGTACGCGACCGCGCGGACGAGGCGCGCGCGGCGCTCGGCAGGGCGGCCGCCCTGCTCGATCCGACGGACCCGGGCCGCGCCCTGCTCGACTTCCGGCGCGGGCTGATCGCGGAGCATCTCTCGGACTCCCCGCAGTCCGCCCGCGCCGCGTACCGCCGCGCCCACGCCGCCGCCACGGCGCACGGCGAGACGCTGCTGCTCTCCTTCACCTGGCGCCATCTCGCCGGACTCGCGCTGCGGGAGGGCGAACTGGCCGAGGCGAGACACGGCTTCGGCGAGTCCCTCCGTATCCGTGTGGAGCTGGGCTATCTGGTCGGTACGGCCCCGGCCCTGGCGGCCCTGGCCGATGCCGAACCCGAGCCGGAGGCCACCCGTCTGCGCGAGGAGGCGGGCCGTCTCTTCCGTCTGCTGGGCGGCGTACCGACCTGGCTGGCGGACCAGCTCGCACCACGGGCGCCGGTCGTCGGACCGCGGGCCGCCGACGTCTGACCCGTACGCGCCGACCGGTGCCCCGCACACCCGACCGGTGACCACGCGGGCGCCGACCGGCCGGGCGCGTCCCCCGGCCGCCGGCGCCACCCGGCCGGCCGCGTCACCGTGGCCGGGCGGGCGCGACGGCTCCGAGGACTCCGGCGGCTCCGGGCACCGCGGCCTCGGTGCGGGCGTCGACCGCCGTTGCCCGCCACGAGCCCGCCACGAGCCCGTCGCCGATCGCGCGCCGGCAGATACGGCGGCAGTGCCGGCCCGGTCGTCCACACGCTGCCGAACGTCGCGCCGGTGACAACCCGACCCCGCTGACTCGCCGCGAGCCACCACAGGTACCCTCCGGCACTACGACGATCCGGAGTCCCCGGATCCTTGTACGAGTCAGCCATGTCCGCACCCTCACGATCCGGAGGCACCCCGCACGGTCCCGCGCTCCCGCCCCGACGTACCGTCAGACAGCCGCTCCGACCAGGGGTTCCAGACACCAACGCCCCCAAAGGCGGAGCCTTGCTGAATTTCCGTCAGATGCCGGAAACGGAACAGAAGGACATGGACGTCGAGCCTTGGTGTGATGATAAGATCGCCGAGCTTGCCAAGCGGTGGTAAACCCGCTATGGCATAAAGGGAAAGTCAGCGCATCGGCCCAGAAATCCGCCACCCCGGGGAGAGCTATGCCATCAGCCGGGCCTTTCAAGGCAGTCCGGCGGGCGAGTATGCGCGGCCGATCCCGTATGTCTGAGACTGTGAGCGCACTCGAACGCAGCGTCCAGACATTCAGTGTCCGGTGCCCCAGTCGCCCGAAGAGAGCCTTATGACGCAATACTTCCAGGATCCAGCGCTTTGGGGTCTCATAGCAGCTGGTACTCCTGTCGCCGCGACCGCGATCATTCGCGGTAGAAAGTCGATCGCCGAACTCAAGAAGGAAAAACAGGAACTCAGGGCACATTACGCCAATCTGGAAGATCACTACACCGAGGCCGTCGAAGAGGCCAAGGACAGGGCGGAAGAGGCCACCAAAACCGCTCTGAAATCCGCGATGCGGACACTCCAGGGTCTCGCCAGCGAGCAGCAGCTCGCCATCACCAAACTCCAGGACAAGTACGGAGAATTGCAGATTCTCCAGGACCTCCTCGACATCGACCACATGAATTCGCAGTTCGCACGGCGTGCGCAGTCCATCGCCGTCCTCTGCGACGGATGGCTCGGCCGCCAGCGCGCCTCGGCCTCCCTCTACGACGTGGTCCGCAGCGCGAAGGGCCGTATCCGCCACTTCACGCGCGTCGAGATCCGGGCCCAGAGCAATTTCGCCATCGTCAGCCGCGCCGTCGAACCGGTCGCGCTCACACTCGCCGAACTGCTGGACAACGCGACCAGTTACTCGGCGCCCGAGACGATGATCGAGATCAATATCCGGCCCGTGCCCAAGGGCGTCTGCATCATCGTCGACGACGCCGGTGTCGGCATGAACGAGGAAGAGAAGAGCCGGGCCGCCAAGCTGCTGTCCAGCGAACGCTCCCCCGGTGTCTCCGGTCTCGGCAACCCGCCGCAGTTCGGATTCACCGTGATCGGTGTGCTCGCGGCCCGCTACGGCTTCACGGTCTCGGTGGACTCGACCTCTCCGTACGGTGGCGTGCGCGCGGTCGTGCTTCTTCCCGAGGAGCTCCTCACGTCCATGCCCGCGCCCGTGCTCGAGCCCGAGGAGAAACCCGCCATGGCCGCGTCCTCCCCGATGCCTCCGGAAGAGACCCCGGCGACGCGCGGCACCACCTTCGGCGGACTGCCGAAGCGCCGTCGGCGCGGCGCGATATCCATCGTTCCGGCGGCCGACAACACGGAGACCCCTGCCCGTTCCAGCGAGCAGGCCGCCTCCGTCATGGGCGCGTTCCAGCGGGGAACGCAGTCGGGCCGTCGTTCCACCAACGCAAGCAGCGAAGGGCATGAGTCTCAGTGAATTACGATCTGTCATGGATGCTTGACAGTGCTCTGGAAGTGCCCGAGGCGCGCCACGCGATCCTTGTCTCCGCGGACGGTCTGCTCATGGCCCGTTCGAACGATGTCGGCAAGGACCACGCCGACACCGTCGCCGCCGCGATGAGCGGAATGCAGTCGCTGAGCCGCACGGTGGCCGACTTCTGCGGCGGCCCCCCGAACGAGCGGCCGCAGTGGCGCCAGACCCTGGTGGAGTTCGACCACGGCTGGGTCTTCCTCATCTCCGCCGGCGAAGGTGCCTATCTCGCCGTCTCGGCGTCGCCCGAGGTCGACATGGCGGAGATCACCTTCCGTATGATGCAGCTCGTCGGCCAGCTCGGTAAGTCCCTGACCAGTCCCCCTCGCGAGATTGCTGACACCAAGGCATGACGACTCCGGACGAGCCCGAGCTGGAACATGCAGCGCCCTTAGTGCGACCGTACGTCATCACCAACGGCCGCAATCTGCTGGATGATGGCGAGTTCTCACTCATCACTCTGGTCACGGTGTCCCCCGACGGCCCCAGAACCGGGCATCTCGATCCCGAGAAGCACCGTCTGCTGGATCTGTGCGCCGGCGGTTATCTCTCGGTCGCCGAAATAGCCGGACACACCAATCTGCCCGTCGGCGTCGTCAAAATTCTGCTGTCCGATCTCACGGAGCAGGGGTATCTCACCACGCGTGCCCCTGTACCTCCCGCGAAGCTTGTCGAGCGGCACATACTCGAGGAGGTGCTGAATGGCCTTCAAGCCCGTTTTGGATGACGGCGTCTATCTGCGCAATTCAGTGCAGACGGCGGCGAAGATCCTTGTCGTCGGCCACTTCGCCGTCGGCAAGACGACGTTCATCGGGACCATGTCCGAGATTCCGCCGCTGCGCACCGAAGAGGTGATGACGCAGGCGGGCGAGGGAGTGGACGACCTCAGGGGCACCCCGGGCAAGACCACGACGACCGTGGCCATGGACTTCGGCCGGCTCACCCTCAGCGAGAGACTTGTCCTCTATCTCTTCGGCACCCCTGGACAGCAGCGCTTCGTCCAGGTGTGGGAAGACATGTCCCGGGGAGCACTCGGGGCATTGGTGTTGGTGGACCCCCAGCGTCTCGAAGAGTCCTTCGCGGTGATGGACCTGGTCGAGCACTACGGAATCCCGTACGCCATTGCCGTCAACCGCTTCGACGGCACACCGAGCCACACGGACGAGGAGATACGGGAAGCACTCGACCTGCTCCCCGAGACGCCTCTCGTCAATTGTGACGCACGCGACCAGCGTTCGTCAGCGAATTCGCTCATGGTCCTTATCCGTTATCTCCAGTCGCGCCTCAGCTAGGAGTTCGCCATGCAATCCCACTCGGAACACCAGGCGCCACCACCGGGCTGCCCCGCTCACAACAGCGGCAAGAACGTGCCCCTGCACGGACCCGAATTCGCCGCCGATCCCCAGGCGTTCTACGAGTATCTGCGGCAGCACGGTCCCGCGGCACCCGTCGAACTGGCTCCGGGTGTGGAGGCCTCTCTCGTCACGGACTACGCCGCGGCGCTGCATGTGCTCCAGAACCCCGACACCTTCGCGCGTGACTCGCGCCGCTGGCGTGCCCTCAACGAGGGCCGGATACCGGCGGACAGTCCCATCCTGCCGATGATGGCCTACCGGCCGAACTGTCTGTTCTCCGACGGTGCCGACCACCTGAGGCTCCGTCAGGCCGTGACGGAGTCGCTGGCCAAGATCGACACCCATCGGCTGAGCCGGCACACCGACCGTGTCGCCGCGTATCTCATCGACCAGTTCAGCAGCCGCGGCAAGGCCGATCTGGTCAGCGACTACGCGCAGCTGGTGCCTCTGCTGGTCTTCAACGACATCTTCGGCTGCCCCGCCGAGATCGGCGACCGGCTGGTCTTCGGTATCTCCAGTCTCTTCGACGGAGTGGACGCGGAGAAGGCGAACGAGGTTCTGACCGAGGCCCTGATGGAGCTGGTCGCGCTGAAGCGCGCCAAGCCGGGCGACGATGTCACCTCCTGGCTGATGCAGCATCAGGCGCGGCTGTCCGACGAGGAGATGATCCATCAGCTCGTCACGCTGATCGGCGCGGGCACCGAGCCCACGCAGAACATCATCGCCAGCGCGCTGCGGCTCCTGCTGTCGGACGACAAGTACGCCGGGGGACAGCACGCGGCCGGTCTGCTGGTCGAGGACGCCATCAACGACGTGCTGTGGAACAGCCCGCCGATCGCGAACTACGCCGTGCACTACCCCATGTACGACGTCGACCTGTCCGGGAGCAAGCTGGACGCCGGCGATCCCGTCGTCATCAGCTTCGCCGCGGCCAACACCGATCCGAGCCTGTCCGTGAGCCGGCAGACGCTCAGCAAGCGGGCCCATCTCGCGTGGGGCGCGGGGCCGCACGCCTGCCCGGCCAAGGACCCCGCCCTGCTGATCTCCGTCATGGCGATCGAGAAGCTCCTCAACAGCCTGCCGGACATCGAGCTGGGCGTCCACGCGGACAATCTGTCCTGGCGGCCGGGCCCGATCCACCGGGCGCTCAACGCCCTGCCCGCCCGGTTCACCCCGGTGCGCAGGGAGAAGAGGACGACCGCGCCTCAGCCGAGCCCCTCACGCACTGTCGGAAATGCCCCGGTTCCGCCGCAGCACGCGGCGCAGAAGGGTACCTGGTGGAGCGGATTCCTGTCCTGGTGGAAGGTGTGACATGCCCAACAATAGGGGACGATTTACCCTCGCATGAATGTTCAACCATAGGGGTAGACAGGGTTGGCGAATCTTATGTGATCTCTTAAAAGAAGGAGTCGCTGTGGAGCCTTCCCTGGCCACCTCATCCGTCGATCGACGCTCTGTGGTTTCGCTATTCTCCCGTCTGCGCACTTCGGGCGGCCAGTCAAATCCATTGCCTTTCTACAAAGAACTCAGGGCAATGGGAAATATCATGCCCGCCCCCTGGGGCGGGCACCTGGTGACCTCCTACAAGCTGTGTGACCAGGTACTGAGGGACAGGGCTTGGCAGGTGCCGGGCAACGAGTGGCGCACCCGGCAGAAGGACGCCGCACGCTGGAGTGCACCTGCCTCGCTCCAGATGGGGAGCACCCTGCCCATGCTCAACCCGCCGCATCACACCCGGATGCGGCGGTCGGTGGGCAATATGTTCGACCGTAAATCCCTCGACGCCATGAGGAATTCGATCGACCGAATAACCGAGCGGCTCCTCGACCAGGTCCGGGAGGAGTTGCACGACGGTGAACCGGACTTCGTGGAGCTGGTCTGCGAAGAATTGCCCGTAATATCGATCGGTGAATGGCTCGGACTGCCGGCCGCAGATTATCCGCTGCTGCGTTCGCTCACCCACGACCAGGTATTCACCCAGGAATTGTTCCCGTCGCCGAGCCAGCTCGCGCTGTCCGACGCCGCGACGGGGCAACTGCGGGAGTACTTCACCGAGCTGATCCGGGAGCGCCGCAGGGCGCCCGGGGACGACAAGGTCTCGGCCTGGATACGGACCTGGGACGAGCTGGAGCCCGACCAGGACGCCGCCGACGCCGCCGTCCACTCGCTGGCGCTCTTCGTGGTCCTGGCCGCTCTGGAGACCACCTCGCATCTGCTGGCCACCCTGGTGTGGCTGCTGCTGGAGCATCCCCGCCAGCTCGACTGGGTGCGCACGCACCCCGAGCACATGCCGGGTGCGATCGAGGAGACCCTGCGCTACGACCCCCCGATCCATATGATCAGCCGGATCGCCGCGGAGGACACCACGCTGGCCGGTACGCCCATCCAGCGCGGTGAGATGGTGCAGCTCATGGTCGGTGCCGCGCATCACGACCCGGACCAGAACGGCGATCCCGACATCTTCGACATCCGCCGCAAGGCCTCGCACCTCAGCTTCGGCGGTGGGATCCACTACTGCCTCGGGGCGCCGCTGGCCAAGCTGGAGGCGGCATCCCTGCTGACCACGCTGCTCAGGCGGATGCCCGGACTGCGTCTCGCCGACGGACCGTCCTACGCCCCCCGGGTGGCCTTCCGCCGCCTGAAGTCGTTCCGCGTGACGGCTTCCTGACGGTACGGCATCCCATCGGCAACGTGGCACGACCTACTCGAGGAACAGCATGATGGAAGACTTCAAGGCTCTTCAGGTCCTGCGCGAAGGGCCTGTCCTGAGGGTGCGGCTGAACAGTCCGGAGACCGGGAACGCGGTCTCCGGGCCGCTCCTGGACGAACTCCTCGCCGTACTCGACACCGTTCACGGCGACCCCGCCGTCCGCGTACTGGTCCTCTCCGGCGCGGGGGACGACTTCTGTCTGGGCGGTGACCGCGGCGAGTTTCCCGGTCTGCTCGCCGAGCATCCCGGTGGTGCGGGTCTGCACGCCCTCGGCAACAAGGCCCGGCGGATGTGCGACGCCCTCGCGAGCGTCCACGCGGTGACCATCGCGCAGTTGCACGGTGGCGTGGTCGGGGCGGGGCTGGGGCTCGCGGTCTTCTGCGATCTGCGCGTGGGGGCGGACAACTGCCGCTTCAGAATGCCGGAGCTGGGTCTCGGAGTGCCCCCCGCCTGGGGAGGTGTGATGTCCCGGCTGCTCGGCGAGGCGGGCACCGCCAGGATCCGTGAACTGATGCTGACGGCCGAGAACTTCGACGCGGCCAGAGCGGCCGAGCTCTCCATACTCCACAAGGTCGTCCCGGTGGAGGAGCTCGACCAGACCGTGGCGCGGTGGACCAAGCCACTGCTCCGCAGGTCACCCACGGCACTGCGGACCACCAAGGCCATGCTGAACGCCTACGCGGGGGCCAACCGGCTCGCCGACGCGACCTTCTTCGACGCGGAACTGCTGACGGCGGCCGTGGCGGCCTCGGAAGCCGCACGGCGGCGATAGACGCCTTCGTGGCCGGCCGCCCGGGGCCGCCTTCGGCCTGACGACACGTCATTCCAGCGCGTCCTTGTTCCAGCACGTCATTTCCGGTGTGCGCCATTCCGGTGCGCCATCCCGGTGGGTCGTTTCCGGTGGGTCGGTACGGCAAATCAGCATGGCGAACCGGTCCGGCATATAAGTCCGGCACGTAAGTCCGGCATATGGCATATCAGTCCGGCGCCCCGGCGAAGTGCTCCCGTACCAGGGACTGAATCACCGTCAGATCCCTTGTCTCCAGGGCGTCCAGAAGAGCCGAGTGCTCCGCCGCGTCGGCGACCAGATCGGCGCGGCGCACGGCCGGGGCGCTGACCAGCGGCCACTGGGAGCGGCGGTGCAGGTCGTCCGCGACCATGACCAGCTGCTCATTGCCGCAGAGCGAGAGCAGCGCGCGATGGAAGGCACGGTCGCTCTCCGCGTACGCCGCACGGTCCCCGACGGCGGCGGCCGTGGCGGTCGCCTCCGCCAGCGGACGTAGTTCCGCCCAGCGTTCGGCGGGTACGGTACGGGCCAGCCGCAGCATCACCGGTACCTCGATCAGCGCACGCACCTCGGCCAGCTCCGCCAGCTCCCGCGCACCGCGCTCGACGACCCGGAAGCCGCGGTTCGGGACGACCTCGACCGCGCCTTCGAGCGCGAGCTGCTGCATGGCCTCGCGTACGGGCGTGGCGGAGACACCGAAGCGTTCGCCGAGCACGGGGGCCGAGTAGACCTCACCGGGGACCAGCTCGCCGACGACGAGCGCGGAGCGCAGGGCGTCGACGATCTGTCCCCGTACGGAGTGCCGGCGTACGACCCGGGGCGCGGGCGGCTCGCTGTGGGTGTGCTCGCCCCGGACCGCGCGCCGGGTGTCTCCCCCGGCTTCCGTACGCGTCTGCTCGGGCACACGCCCTGATGCCCCGGAACCGGTCCCGTCAGCGGTGGCCGCCGCGGAATCGGCCGCGCGCGAGGCCCCCGCGGTGATCCCCGCACCGGCGCCCGGACCGGTGCCCGCCGGACCGGTGCCCGCCGGATCGGTGACCCCCGGACCGGCACCAGGACCGGTGCCGGAGACGGTGCCCTGACCGCTGTCCCGGCCGGTCCGGTGCGGGGTCGGCGCGGCGCTCCGCGACGCCCTGCCGCGCTGCTCCACCCCGCCCACCTCCGCCCGCCCACCGTCGCCGTCAGCCCGGCCCGGCGCCGGAGTCATCTGTGCACGATAGGCCGCCCTTGCCGGACTTCAAACCCGATCACATCGGGTAAGGTAAGGCTTACCTGCAAACGATCCCGATTCGGTGGTCCCTGCATGACCGTGCCCACTCTGCTGCCCGGCCTTCCCATCTCTCCCGTGACGGACGCGTACACCCGTCTCACCGAGGTGTTTCCGTCGCTGAGCATCGACCACCTCGCCGACGGCGAGCGGCCCCCGCTCGACGGCGGCTGGGTCGGCGCGGCGGATCTCGCCGCCGGGGGCGTGGCACTCGACACATTTCTCGCCTGGGACGAAGAGCAGGTCAGCCAGGACTACGGACAGCGGGCACGCCCCGATGTGATCGCCAGTTTCGCGCTGCACCGCTATGCCTGGCCGGCCTGTCTGCTGATCACCGTGCCCTGGTTCCTGCACCGCAGGGTGCCCCGGGTCCCCGTCGGGAATGTCTTCCTCCAGCGCGCCCTGGGCCGGATGAGCGTCCGGATCCAGGACTTCGCCTGCCTGCCGGACGACCCCGCCGCGGCGCTGCCCGGCGCCCGGGTCGTACCGGACGAGGAGGCACTGCGCGCCGAGGTACGGGCCGCCGCCGCCGAGCATCTCGGACCGGTTCTGGACGGCTTCGGTCCCCGTATGCGGCGGGGCCGCAGGGCGCTGTGGGGGATGGCGACGGACGAGATCGTCGAAGGCCTCTGGTACATCGCCGAACTCCTGGGCGAGGAGCGGCGCGCGATGTCGGAGCTGGAGCTGCTGCTGCCGGGCACGACCGGACCGTATGTCGGCACCGCGGGTTTCCGCGAACTGACGGGCCCCGGCGGGGAACCGCTGCCGACCCGCGACCGGGCGAGCTGCTGCCTTTTCTACACACTCCGCCCGGAGGACGCATGTGGCACATGTCCACGCACATGCGACGCCGATCGTGTCCAGAAGTTGAGTGCGGGCGTCTGACCCCTCGTCACTCAAGGAGCCACGCCACCCGCTAGGGTGATATTAATCGAACATGACAGCCGCCTCCCGTGCGGCAGTTCTGGTTGATCGCGCCTATCAGTGTGCCCCACCACCTCGTTGGCGTCTTCTTGCTCCAAAACCCCCTGAGCGGCACCGCTCTTCCGCCAATATGGCGCCCGAAAAGCCCTACTGCGATGCAAGGAACACCGCATGCGACTGACCGACATATCGCTGAACTGGCTGCTTCCCGTCGGCGTGCTGATCGTCGGAATCCTGGTGGCGGTGGCAGTGCTCGCGCGCGGTAAGCGCGCCGGTGACAAGGCCGCGGCCGAGGATTCATGGGAACGCAGTGAAGAACGCCGCAGAAGGAAGGAGACCATCTACGGCGCCGCCTCCTACGCACTTCTGTTCTGCTGTGCGGCGGTCGCCGCCGCCCTCTCGTTCAAAGGCCTGGTCGGATTCGGCCAGGAGAACCTCAGCCTGAGCGGCGGCTGGGAGTACCTCGTCCCCTTCGGTCTCGACGGCGCGGCGATGTTCTGCTCCGTGCTCGCCGTGCGCGAGGCCAGCCACGGTGACGCGGCCCTCGGCTCGCGACTGCTGGTGTGGACGTTCGCCGGCGCTGCCGCCTGGTTCAACTGGGTGCACGCGCCCCGGGGTCTGGGCCACGACGGCGCCCCGCACTTCTTCGCCGGCATGTCGCTCTCGGCCGCGGTCCTCTTCGACCGCGCGCTGAAGCAGACCCGCCGGGCGGCGCTGCGCGAGCAGGGCCTGGTGCCCCGTCCGCTGCCGCAGATCCGGATCGTACGGTGGCTGCGCGCTCCCCGTGAGACCTTCGGCGCCTGGTCGCTGATGCTGCTCGAAAACGTCCGCACGCTGGACGAGGCGGTCGAAGAGGTCCGCGAGGACCGCCGTCAGAAGGAGCAGAACCGGCACCGCAGGCGTGAGCAGCAGAAGCTGGACCGTGCGCAGATCAAGGCGCTCAACCGTCAGCACCGGGCCTGGGGGCGCGCCCGCGGTGGGCGTCAGGTGCCCCTGACCGCGGGAAGCGGTGGATCGTCACCGGCCGCCGTCGAGGCCGCCGCGGAGCCTGCTATAGCGGAAAAGGGTCAGCTGCCTCATCGGTCCCCGCTCTCCCTTCAGGCCGTCAAAGGCGGTGAGGCCCGGACCGTGGACCTGACCGCGGAGGACGACACCCAGGCCCTCCCCCGGCTCGACTCCCTGGAGCGCAAGCTCACGGACCTGGAGCGCCAGTTCGGCTGACCAGGATCCACCGGACACAGCAACCGGACCGGTGTGACGGACTCCCGTCGCGCCGGTCCGCTGTTGTGTCTCCCGTGCGCCCCCACGTATCCGGCGCGCTGTTGTGTTGTCCCGCGTGTGGTCGCGTGTGCTGTCCCGGTGGTTTTCGCGTGTGTCCCGGTGGTTTTCGCGTCTGCTGTCCCGGCGTGTGCTGTCCCGGCGGCGCCGCTCGTGGCTACGCCGCTTCCGCGTTCATCTCGAACCAGACCACCTTGCCCAGCGGCCGGGCCCGTATGCCCCAGTCGTCCGCCAGGGTCCTCACCAGCGCCAGACCCCTGCCGTGTGTCGCGTCGTCCGCCGCCGGCGGCTGTGTCTCGGGCCTGGTCAGCGGCTGGGGCAGGGCGGCGACGAAGTCCCGGACCTCCACCCGCAGCCGTGAGTCCGCGACGGTCGCCGTGACCACCGCGCCCTGTTCGGTGTGCACCAGCGCGTTGGTGACCAGCTCGCTCATGAGCAGCTCCGCCACCTCCGCCGAATCCCGCTCCCGCCAGTGCAGCAACATCTCCCGCAAGGCGTGCCGCACTTCCGGGACGGCCGCGAGATCGGCTCCTCCCACTCTGCGCCGTAGCCCTGTCATGGTTCTGTCCCCCCGTTCGTACCGGTGACGGATCCCGTTCTCGGACGCTCATCGGGAGCATGCCCCCGCCCCGATCACGGCACTCGTGTCGTCGGTCATGGCGTTCGTCACCTACTCGCCACGGTGTGGCGGATATGTGGGGGCGGTGTGGTGAAGTGAGGAAGGAGTGATACGAGGACCGACCGTCCGGCGGGTGCCGGGTGGGCCGGTGGCGGCCGGCCGGGCACCTCGCGGGAGGAGACCGTACGGGAGGGACTGGCGCTCGATCCGCCCCTGCGCGTGGCCGCCGCGCCCAGTCGGCGGGCGGCCGGGCCGACACCACCGCCCCCGTGTCGCGGAGATCAGGGACGCGGCATGTTCCGCAGGTTCGAGCGGGCCATGGTGACCATACGGCCCACCCCGCCGTCCAGCACGATCTTGCTCGCCGACAGCGCGAAGCCGGCCACCATGTCCGCCTTGATCTTCGGCGGGATGGAGAGCGCGTTCGGATCGGTGACCACATCGACCAGGGCCGGGCCCTTGTGCCGGAACGCGTCCTTGAGCGCGCCCGCGAGCTGTCTGGGCTTCTCCACCCGTACGCCGTGGACCCCCGCCGCGCGGGCGATGGCCGAGAAGTCCGGGTTGTGGTTGGTCGTGCCGTACGACGGCAGCCCGGCCACCATCATCTCCAGCTCCACCATGCCCAGCGCGGAGTTGTTGAAGAGGACGACCTTCACCGGCAGATCGTGCTGGACGAGGGTGAGGAAGTCGCCCATCAGCATGGTGAATCCGCCGTCGCCCGACATGGAGACGACCTGGCGGTTCCGGTCGGCGAACTGCGCGCCGATCGCCTGCGGCAGTGCGTTGGCCATCGAGCCATGGCTGAAGGAGCCGATCACACGACGGCGTCCGTTCGGCGAGAGATAGCGCGCCGCCCAGACATTGCACATACCGGTGTCGACGGTGAACACGGCGTCGTCGTCGGCGAGTTCGTCCAGCACGGCGGCGACGTACTCGGGGTGGATCGGGACATGCCTGTCCACCTTGCGGGTGTACGCCTTGACCACGCCCTCCAGCGCGTCGGCGTGCTTCCTCAGCATCTTGTCGAGGAAGCGGCGGTCCGTCTTGGCCCGTACGCGCGGTGTCAGACAGAGCAGGGTCTCCCGGACATCGCCCCAGACCGCGAGGTCCAGCTTGGAGCGCCGGCCGAGGTTCTCGGGCCGGACGTCGACCTGGACGATCTTGACGTCGTCGGGCAGGAACGCGTTGTACGGGAAGTCGGTGCCGAGCAGGATCAGCAGATCGCACTCGTGCGTGGCCTCGTAGGCGGCACCGTAGCCGAGCAGTCCGCTCATACCGACGTCGTACTTGTTGTCGTACTGGATCCACTCCTTGCCCCGCAGGGCGTGCCCGATGGGGGACTTGATCCGCTCGGCGAACTCCATCACCTCGGCGTGCGCGCCCGCCGTGCCGCTGCCGCAGAAGAGTGTGATCCGTTCCGCCTCGTCGATCATCCGGGCGAGCTTCTCGATCTCCGCGTCGCCGGGCCGTACCGAGGGCCGGGTGGTGACCAGCGCGTGTTCCACCGCCCGCTCGGGCGCCGGCGCGGAGGCGATGTCACCGGGCAGGGTGACCACGCTGACACCGCTGCGCCCGACCGCGTGCTGGATCGCCGTCTGGAGCAGCCGTGGCATCTGCTGGGGACTGGAGATCATCTCGCAGTAGTGGCTGCACTCCCGGAAGAGCTGCTCGGGGTGGGTCTCCTGGAAGTAGCCGAGCCCGATCTCGCCGGACGGGATGTGGGAGGCGAGGGCGAGCACGGGGGCCATGGAACGGTGCGCGTCGTAGAGGCCGTTGATGAGATGGAGATTGCCGGGGCCGCAGGAGCCCGCGCAGGCGGCGAGTCTGCCGGTGATCTGGGCCTCGGCGCCGGCGGCGAAAGCGGCGGTCTCCTCGTGTCTGACCTGGATCCAGTCGATGGCGCGGGTACGGCGGATGGCGTCCACGACCGGGTTGAGACTGTCGCCGACGACTCCGTACAGCCGCTTGACGCCCGCCCGGACGAGGATGTCGACAAACTGCTCCGCCACGTTCTGTCTGGCCATGGAAGCGCGCCCTTCTCCGCCGGTGTCGGGTACTCGTGGGCCCGTAGACGCACGTGTCCATCAACCCATGGCGGACGCGGTCGCGCCTGCGCGGTTACGCCACGGCGGCTAGGGGTTGTCCCGTAGGGTCTTTCGTTCGGGCCTGGCTGGATCAGGGAGCGCCCGCCGCGGTAGCGGCCGGTGTCCGCGAGGTGCCGTGCCAGGGCACGCGAGCCCAGCAAGATCCGAACGAGAGGCCCTAGGGTCTTTCGTTTGGATCTGGCTGGATGAGGGAGCGGGGGCTGGTGCCGTGGATCGCAAGGCGGAGGAGGGAGCCCACGCGGAGCGTAGGCGACCGACGACAACGCGGCGAGGCGCGGCACCAGGGCACGCGAGCCCAGCAAGGTCCGAACGAGAGGCCCTAGTCCTCCCACACCCCGGCGGCGGTGCGGTCGTCGGCGTATCCCTCGATCCTGAGCTGGATGTCCGCGAGGTATTCGGTCAGCCCCGGAGCGCCGGCCGGTGCCCAGCGGGCGGCCAGTTCCCCGGCGAAGGCGGGCTCGCCGCGCAGCGGTTCCGCGAGGCCGCCGCTGCACAGCAGGAGCGTGTCCCCGGGCCGGGCGACCGAGGCACGGAAGCGGAACGGCTCGGGCGGCGGCGGAAGCGGATCCTCTATATAGGGGGACGGGGGCTTGGTGATCGCCAGATCCATGGTGAGCTGATCGGCCTCCGGGGCCCTGGTGGGCCGGGAGCCGAAGCCGACGACCGGGGCACCGGTGACGGCGCCCGGCTCGGGGACCGCCGGTTCGAGGTCCTGCCAGACACCGTCCCGCAGCCGGAAGAGGCCGCCGTCGCCGACCCCGAAGAACACCCGCGTCCGGCACTCCGGGTCGGCGGAGAGCAGCAGACAGCGCAGGCCCGCAGTGTACTCCTCGGGTGCCACGCCCAGTTCGGCGGCGCGGGCGCGGAGCTTGCCGAAACCGCGGTCGGTGAGCCGGTGCAGCCCGGACTTGAGATCGCCCCTGCGTCCCGCCCTTATGTCCTCGGAGAGCCGGCTGTGGCTGCGCCCGACGGCGCCGCCGATCCAGCGGCACACATCCGCCGCCGCTCGATGGGTGCCCTCGGCCGCGCGGGAACCACTGGCGACGGCCACGAGGACGAGCGCGCCGACGCCGGTGCCGAAGCGGGCGGTGAGCAGCGCGTCGCGGCGGGGCTCGCCGCGGTAGCGGGCGGAGTCGCCTCGTACGGACACGGTCCGCAGGGAGTAC
Organism: Streptomyces sp. NPDC055025; assembly: GCF_053608565.1. Lineage (NCBI taxonomy): Bacteria > Bacillati > Actinomycetota > Actinomycetes > Kitasatosporales > Streptomycetaceae > Streptomyces > Streptomyces sp. NPDC055025. The sequence goes on along the minus strand of NZ_JBSGVS010000002.1, from coordinate 300,962 downwards.
GAACCATAGGACGCGCCGTCGAGAACGGTGTCCGGGACGAGTTCGTCCAGCCGCTCGGCGTCGGCGGCGGGCAGCGTGGCGGGCTGGGGGGCGTAGGTCGGGGGTCTGTCCCCGAGATGGGTGACAGCGGGCCGGGGGGTGGACGGCGGCGGGGGCACGGGCGGTGCCGGGGGCGCCGCTGATGTCCGCCGGGGCGAGGACGGCGGCAGGGCCCCTGACGGCGCGGCGGGGGCCTGGGCCGGGGCCCTGGTCGGGGCGGGGGCGGGTGCCGGAGGCGGAGGTGGAACGGGAGTTGGGGTCGGGGTCGGCGTCGGCGCGGGAGCCGGGGTCCGCGTCGGGGGCGGGGACGGCGTCCGCGTCGGGGGCGGGGGCGGCTCGGACTCCGGGCGCGGCTGCGGCCGCGGCGTACCCCAGGCGCTTCCCACCGCGGGGCTCCCGAGGGGGCCCTGCTGCCGGGGCAGCCATACGGTGTCGTTGTCGGCGGGGCCGTCGACGGGCCTGCCGGAGGACCTGTTGCCCGGTTCCGGCCGACGCGGATCCGGGACCGACGGACGGTCAGGACCGGGTGAATCGGCGCTCCCCGGCAGAGGTCTCGCGTCACTGGGGGTGTACGGCGGGGGTGGCGGCTCGGCCGACGGCCGCGCCTGCCGGTCCGGCTGCTGCTGCGGTGGCGTCTGCCGTGCGGGCGACTGCTGCGGCTGCTCCCACCAGGCCCTGGGCTGTCGCGCCTCGATCCCGTCGGGACCGGGCCCCGGGGCTTCCTTCGGCGTATCGGGCGCACCCCAGCCGTCCGTACCGGCCGCACTCCAGCCGTCCGTACCGGCCGCACCCCTGCCGTCCGTACCGGCCGTGTCCGCGGCCACCGCTTCCGCACCCACCGCGTCCGCGGCCGAGTCGAAGCGGTCGTCGAGCGTGTCCCCCGAAGCGGCGGCGGGACCGGTGTCCGGTGCGGACTCTTCGTACAACCGGTTCCACCAGTCGTCGGCGGCTGGCCTCTGCCCCTGCTGGCTCATGCCCCTATCTTCGACCGCGCCGGGGGTACGAAAACGGGGCACCGGGAAATATTCAAGTCCGCCGGGCGGCCCCACCCCCCACGGGAAGGACGCCCGGCGAACGTCACAGGTCCAGCGCGGGCCGATGCGCCGCCACCAGGGCCGCGCATATCGCTCTCCCGAGCAATCCGGGCCAAATCGCCCCCAAGGGGCATATGGCCGGGGTCTGTTGCTGCTGTGATGGCGCCACCTTGGCAGAGTGCCGTGCGCAACAGCGATGATGTGGCACGGCGGGTTTACGCCGTGGCCGGTATCCGCCACGGTCCGCGGTGGAACGCAGGGGTCCGGGGAGGGGAGCAGGGGTGCTCGGAGCGATAGGTCTCGACGAGAGACAGGAGTCCACCTACCGCGCGCTGGTGGCGATCGGCGCCGCGGAGGTCGCGGATCTGGCCCATCGGCTGGCCCTTCCCGAGCCGGACACCGAACAGGCCCTGCGCCGGCTGGAGCGGCAGGGCCTGGCCGCGCAGTCCTCGTCCCGTACCGGACGGTGGGTCGCGGCGCCGCCCGCCGTCGCGCTGGGCGCGCTGCTCACCCAGCACCGCCATGAGCTGGAGCAGGCCGAACTGGCCGCGGTGCTGCTCGCCGAGGAGTACCGCGCGGAGGCCACGGAACCGGCCGTGCACGATCTGGTCGAGGTCGTCACGGGCGCGAGCGCGGTGGCCCACCGTTTCCTCCAGCTCCAGCTCGGCGCGGCCGAGGAGGTCTGCGCCCTGGTCACCGGCAGGCCCGTGGCCGTGACCGGTATCGACAACGAGGCGGAGGAGCGCGCGGCGGCCCGCGGGGTCGCGTACCGGGTGGTGATCGAGCGTGCGGTGCTCTCGCTGCCCGCCGGGGTCAGCGAACTCTCCGCGGCGCTCGGGCGCGACGAGCAGGTCCGGGTCGTCGAGCGGGTGCCGACGAAGCTGGTGGTCGCGGACCGCACTCTGGCGATGGTGCCGCTGACGGGCCCCGGGGCGGAACCGGCGGTTCTGGTCGTCCATGCCAGCGGGCTGCTGGAGTCGCTGGTGGGGCTCTTCGAGTCGGTGTGGCGGGAGGCACTGCCGCTGCGGCTCGGCAGGGACGGCGCGGTGACCGAAGGCGGGGTGCCGGGACCCGACTCCACCGATCTGGAGATCCTGTCGCTGCTGCTCGCCGGGATGACCGACGCGAGCGTCGCCAAACAGCTCGACCTGGGACTGCGGACCGTACAGCGCCGGGTGAAGGGGCTGATGGAGCTGAGCGGGGTGACGACCAGGCTCCAACTCGGCTGGCACGCGTACGAGAAGGGCTGGGTGACGCGGGGTCTGCGGGAATGAGCCGCCCGTTCAGTGGTGCCGGTGGTGCGGGTGTTGCCGGTGGGAGCTGGGACCTCGACCGAAGCGGCGAGGCTCCGGGCGCCGGCGCCGTACGAGGTGACCGGGCCGGACGCGGACGGCAGGTCCCGCGCCCGGCCCGGCCCGGTGCGGAGCCGGACGCGGGGACCTGTCGCCCCGCACCGGCCCGCTCCCCCGGCGGCTACCGCGTACGGCCGGCTACCGCACACGGTTGGCTACCGCGTACGGTCGCTCCGGCCGCCCCGCTTGGCCTCCATGGCCGCGCGGCCCTCCGCGCCCTTGCGCTTCCACTCGCGCCGGATCTCACCGCGCAGCCGGGCGTCGGTCTTGGCGACGATGCGCTGGTTCTCCCGCAGCAACTTGCGGTAGCTCTCCAGCCTGCGCACGGACAGCGAACCGTCCTCCACCGCGCCGAGCACGGCGCAACCCGGCTCGGACACATGGGCGCAGTCATGGAAACGGCACCCCCGCGCCAGTTCCTCGATCTCCGAGAAGACCTGCCCGACCCCGGTCTCCGCGTCCCACAGCCCCACACCGCGCAGCCCAGGTGTGTCGATGAGCACCCCGCCGCCCGGCATCGCGAGGAGATTGCGTGTCGTGGTGGTGTGCCGCCCCTTTCCGTCGACGTCACGGATGGCCCGCACTTCCATCACATCGTCGCCGAGCAGCGCGTTCGCGAGCGTCGACTTGCCCGCGCCGGAGACCCCCAGCAGCACGCTCGTACCGCCCGACAGCACGGCCGAGAGCACCTCGACCCCGTCCCCCGTCGCCGCGCTGACGGCGAGCACCTGCACACCGGGCGCGGTGGTCCTGACGTCGTCGACGAGATGGCCCAGCACGGTCGGATCACCCACCAGATCGGCCTTGGTCAGCACGATCAACGGCAGGGCTCCGCTCTCCCAGCCCAGGGCCAGAAAGCGTTCGATGCGGCCGAGGTCGAGTTCGACGGCGAGCGACACGGCGATGATCGCGTGATCGACGTTGGCGGCCAGGATCTGCCCCTCGGACCGCAGGGAGGAGGTGGACCGTACGAAGGCGGTACGCCGTGGCAGATACCCGCGTACGAAACGCGGATCCCCGCCCACCGGATCGACCGCCGCCCAGTCCCCCGTGCAGATCACCCGCATCGGATCCGGCGGGACGACGAAGGCGGTGTCCGCGCGCACCACACCGTCGGCGGTGACGACATCACACTGCCCACGGTCGACCCGCACCACCCGGCCGGGCAACAGCCCCCGCCGGACATACGGCGCGAACTCCGCCTCCCAGCCCGCGTCCCAGCCGTACGGGACGAGCGGATGCGAAGCGGAGGAAGCCTCGGAAGAGGCAGAAGAGAAAGACAAGGGGAAACCCTTCACAAGGGCGGCCCCGGCACACGCGCCGATCAGGCGCGGAAGAAGACGAAGGTCAGCCGGAGACCACAGGAATGGGAACGATGAACCTCTGAACCTGGGCAGCGCCCAGCGCAATGACAGTCATCAACGTCCTCACCTCCTGCTTCCTCAACGGCCCGACAACACGTCGGCACCAGCGGTCGCAGCACCGCTCCGACCGGGACCCACCCTAGCCAGACCCCGCCGCCCGCCGCGAGCCATTTTCCCGCCCCGCCCCGCCCCCGCCCCGCCCCCGCCCCCGCCCCAAGGACAGCGGCCACGGACCGAACGGCATGGCTCAGGCGCGCGTCCCGCCGGGCGGATCATGGCCGAACACGCCCTAGGCGCATGGCTGGTCTATACCTATAGTTGCCTTTGTCCCCGACCGTCCAGGAAGGCCGAACTCCGTCCAGCCGCCGCCTGTCCCGACCCGCCTCCCGTCCTGCTACGTCCTGGAGATCCCGTGGACCTGCGTACGACGTTACGTTTCAGCCTCACGGCCCACAGCCGGAAGGTGTACGAGAACCTCGCCACGAACTCCCCGGCGGACCCCGAGACACTGGCCAGACGCCTGGGGCTGTCGCGGCGGCAGGTGGACAGCGCGGCGGAGGATCTCCAGGTGCTGCGGCTGGTGGGCCCGGCGCTCGGCAGGGAAGGCGTCCTGGTCGCGAACCCGCCCTCGCAGGCGCTGTCCCCCGTGGTCAGCGCGCTGGAGGCGGAGGTCTCGCGCACGTCCCGCTACGCGGATCAGGTACGGACCGTCCTCGCCGAACTCAACGAGGTGTACGAGGACTCCGGCGTCGGCGCGGAGAAGGCGGCCACGCCCGGGATCGACTACCTCGGCGACGCCGTGTCGGTCAGGTCGGCGCTGGAGAAGGCGGTGTCCAACTGCGAGAGCGAGATCCTCGCCGTCCGGCCGAGCCCCTCGCACACCGGCGAGGAGCCGATCGGCGGCCTGCCTCATGATCTGGTCTCCCGTAAGAAGAAGCTGCGCATCAGACTCATGTACCCGCACGCGATCAGATACCACCGGGCGTCACTGCGGTACGCGCAGGAGCTGGTGGAGATGGGGGCGCAGGTGCGGACATCGAACTTTCCGGTCCGGCAGGTCTTCCTCTTCGACAAGGAGGTCGCGTTCCTGCCCGACGCGGCCGACACGCGGGGTGCGATCGCGGTCCACGATCCGTCGGTGACGGTCTTCGTACGGGAGGTCCTGGAGGCGGCGTGGGTGAAGGGCGAGCCGCTGCGGAAGCCGCCCAGCAGCATCGGTGAACGGCATGTGCTGGCCGAGCGCGCCAAGCGCGAGATACTCCGTCTGCTGGTGAACGGGGCGAAGGACGAGGCGATCGCCCGTCAGCTGGGATTCTCGCTGCGGACCTGCCGTCGGCACATCGCGGAACTGATGGAGCGCGTCGGCGCCGAGAGCCGCTTCCAGGCCGGATGGCTCGCGGCGGAGACCGGGTGGATCACCGACCGGGAACAGACCGACTGACGCGGCGCCACTTTCGAAACACGCCCTGGAGCTCGGCGCACCCCGGAAGAGCGGCGCCGCCCGTGTGCCCGGCCGGTGAACGTACCCCTTGCCGCCAAGGCCGTTACGGGGCGCCCTGGTTCAGTCTCCGTTCGAGTTCCCGGTCGGCCCGGCGGCCCGCGGCGCGTGGCGGCTCGCCGGAGAGCGACGCGGTCAGCAGGACCTTGACCGGGTTGGGCGCCGCCTCCACCGCGGGCCAGCGGGGATCGACCGGGGTCGTACGGCCGTTCTCGGCCGCCGCGGCCTGTGCCCGGACGGCCGGGTCGTCGATCTGCTCCGCCAGCGACCGCCGGTTGGGCAGGGTGCCGTTGGCGATGGCCAGTCTGGTCTGGTACGCGGTCCCGGTGAGCCGGGAGACCCAGTCCAGGGCCAGTTCCGGTTGGCGCGCGCGGGCGGCGACAGCCAGATGCGTGCCGCCGAGGAACGAGCTGCCGGCCCGTTCCCGGGTGAGACCCGGAACCGGGAACATGGCGAGCTTTCCGCGCAGTCCGGGGTTGATGCGTTCGGCGTCGGCCAGCTCCCAGGGCATGCCGACCAGTTGTCCGACCTTGCCGTGTGCCAGCACCTCGTACTGCGGGGGCGTGCCCTCGTCCTGGTCGACGGGCGCCGTGGACCGGGCCTGGAGCCTGCCGTAGTAACGCAGTGCGTCAGCCGCCTGCGGGGTCGCCAGCCCGCCGTGCCAGTCGCCGGTCGCCTCGTCGCGGGTGGCGAGGTCGCCGCCCCGGTCCCAGAGCAGCCCGGAGAGGAAGTACCAGTTCTGCCCCGGCAGATAGATGGGCTGGAAGTCCGGGTCCGCGCGGTGCGCCCGGCCCAGTGCCCGGGTCGTGGCGAGCCACTCGCGCTGATCCCGTGGCGGCGAGAGCCGGGCCCGCTCGAACAGGTCCTCGCGGTAGACGACGACCCGCGACGCCGCGTACAGCGGTACGCCGTACTGCCTGCCCTGCCACGCCCCGGACGCGCGCAGAGCCGGTATCCACTCGTCCTGCCCCAGTGCGGGCGCCTGCGCGGAGAGGTCCTCCAGCAGACCGGCGGAGGCGAAGTACGGGGTCTCGGTCGTGCCGGTCTCCACGACATCGGGCGCGGAGTCCGAACCCAGCGCCTGCTCCAGTCTGTCGTGGATGCCGCCCCAGTCCTGGAGGGTCACCGTCACGTCGACACCCGGATGCGCCGCCTCGAACTCGCTCTCCAGGTCCTCCACGAGCGGCTGCGGTACGGAGCCCCACATCAGCCACACGGTGAGCGTGCGGTCGGAGGCCGGCCGCGGCGCCGCCGGCGCCGGGCTCTGCCAGCCCGCCAGCAGCAGGGCCAGGGCCAGCGCACCCAGTCTCGCGGTCGTTCTCGACATGTCATGCCTCCAACTGCTCGACGTCCCCGAGCCGTTCGGCCGGAGTGCTGCTGCGGCTCGCGCCCGCCCTGCCGACCCGGCGGAATCCCAGACCGCCCGCGGTGATCAGCAGCGCCAGGACACCCCACAGGACCATGCTGTGACGCTCGATCAGCGCGCCCACCAGCACGGGCCCCACCACGGCGGAAACGGCCCAGGTGAGGTTGAACAGGGACAGGTACCGGCCCCGGGCCGAGGCCGGTGCGGCCGTGGCCGCCAGCGCCGTCGTGGCGGGGCCCGCCGCCATCTCCCCGGCGGCGAAGAAGAGAACGGCCAGGGCGAGGAACGGTACGGCGACGGTGGCTCCCAGCACCGGCAGCAGGGCGAGCAGACCGACGCTCACCAGCATCAGCAGGGCTGCCCGGAAAACCATCCGGTGCCGCTCGACCTCGATGAACCGCCCGGTGAGGGCCGACTGCCCCAGCACGATGACCACCGAGTTGAGGGTGAGCGCGGCCGACGGCAGCCAGACCGGGAAGTCACTCACCTCGACGAGGTAGACCGGCAGGATGACGCCGGGGATGAGCCAGGCGAAGGTCAGCGCGAGCTGCGCGACGAGCAGCGTCAGCAGCGCCCGGTCCCGGAGGATGGCCCGCCATCCGGCCGGTGCCGCGCCACCGAGCCCGGACGAGGGGCCGGTCCGCGCCTCCTCACCCGCCGCTCCCTCGCGCGCGGCACCCGCTCCCGCTCCCTCGCCCGCGGCGGACGGCGCGCCCCGCGATGTGCGGGCACTGCGCGCGGGGAGGGCGAACAGCAGCGCCGTCACCACACTCGTACCGGCGTTCAGGACGACGATCGTCACCGCGGCCCCCGACCAGCCGCTGCCCAGCACGAGTCCGCCGATCGCTCCGCCGAGACCGACGCTCGCGTTCTTGCCCGCCGCGGTGAAGGCGTACCACTTGTCGAGTTCGGAGCCCTCGGCGATGTCCGCGACGAAGGCGGGCCACGACGCCCAGTACAGGCGCTCGGCGCACAGCACCACGAACATCGCGGCCACCAGTCCGGCGAGGGAGTCGACCGCGAGATAGCAGAGGTACCCGGCCGCCGCCAGGAGGTTGTTGGCGATCAGGCACGGCCTCGCGCCCCAGCGGTCGACCAGGGTGCCGGCGAGCGGCGCGAGCGGCAGCGAGACGACCGTCGCGATACCCGTGCCCCAGCCGACCTCGGCGACCGTGAGGTCCGTCGTGAGGACGAAGAAGAGGAACGACAGCGGCGCGAACATGCCCGCGCCGAAGGAATCGAGGGCGGTGGCGGTGACCACGCGCCCCTGGCCCGCCAGTTCGGGGACCCCGAGCCGCCACCAGCGGTCCTTCCGGTCCACCGCCCCCATGTCACCCCCTCGCCGGTACGGGCAGGGCGATGAGGTGTCCGGCGTGCCGGATCTTGGCCTGGAGGTAGCGGGTGTTGCTCTCCCTGACGAACACCCCGGTCCCCACCACGTCGTCGACCGCGATCCCGTTGTCCGTGAGCTGCCGGGACTTCTCGGGATTGTTGGTGAGCAGCCGGATGGACGCCACCCCGAGGCCCTTGAGCATCTGGGCAGCGACCCGGTAGTCACGCAGGTCGTCCACGAAATCCAGCTCCCGGTTGGCCTGGAAGGTGTCCATCCCCCGGTCCTGGAGCAGATAGGCGTCGAGTTTGTTGTACAGCCCGATGCCCCGGCCCTCCTGCCGGAGGTACAGCAGTACGCCGCCCTCCTCGGCGAGCACGTCCAGCGCCTCGCGCAGCTGGGGACCGCAGTCGCAGCGCCCCGACCCGAACACGTCACCGGTCAGGCACTCCGAATGCACACGCACCAGTGGTACGGCGGCGAGCGCGCCGCCGAAGACGAGCGCGATGTGCTCCCGCCCGTCGTGCAGACCGGTGAAACTCAGCATGCGTGCCGTGACCGTGCCGGAGGACGTCTCCACCGGCAGCGGAACGCTGGCGCGCACGGTGCCCTCGGGAACCGATGCCGCCGGCTGCTCGGGCACCGGGCGGGGTACGGGCGGCGGTGTCGCGGGTATCGTCATCGATGTCCTCCGGAACGTGTCAGTTCTGTGGCGGACCACCAGTACTCACGCCCGATGTTCTCGGGCTCCATGAGCACCCCGTGGACCATCTCGTCGAGCAGACCGAGCTGGCTCGCGTGCGAGCGGACGGCGGCGTCCTTCGCTTCCGCCCGCTCCCGGGTCAGCAGCACCTCGGCCGGCTCCTCGCCGTCCTCGCGCGCGGTGGGGAACTCGGCGCGGAACCACTCCGCGAGCGCGCGCGGACCGCGGTTCGTCCAGTCGTACGGGCCCCGGTCCTCCCGGGCCTTGTGGAAGTCGTCCATCTGGTAGAGCTGGTAGGGGTATTCGGCGTACAGCCGCACGTCGACGTCCAGCCCCGCACGCCGCGCTTCCGTACAGGCCGCGAGACCCGCGTCGCGTACCAGCACATGATCGGGGTGGGCGTAGATACCGGCCGGCAGCCACACCTCGTCCGCCCCCGCCATCTGGGCCCGTACGTCGGACAGCAGGGCCGCCCGGTCGGGCGGCCCGGTGCGGTACTGGCCGTCGAGATACGGCCAGGCCACCAGCCGGACTCCGGTCCCGGCGAACGCGGCGGCGTCCTCGTCGAGCCTCTGGAGGGCCAGCAGGCGTGAGCTGCGGGCGCCGAGCCTGCAGTCCCAGTCGGTGACCACGTCCGGGTCCTCGGGGATCCCGGCCAGGACGGTGACCACCGTCGCTCCGGGGGTCAGTGCCCCGAAGCAGGACAGGACGACGTCGTCGGCGTGCGGCGAGAAGAGCAGCCGGTTCGTCAGCCGGTCCGTCATACGCCGACCGCCTCGTCCGTCGCCTGCCAGATCCGCTCGGCGGGCGGCAGGGCGGCCAGCCGGTGCGCCGACAGACCCGGCGGGGGGCCGTACCGCGCGCGGTCCAGCTCACCGGCCGCGAGCCCCCGCCCGGCCAGGTCGATCAGATGGACGGCCGCCTGTTCCGCCCACAGCCGCAGCGGCCCCATGTCGGACGTGCCGCCGAGGACGAGGCTGCGCAGACAGGTCTGCACGGCGCGGTACGGCGGCGGGTCACCGGCCCGTGCGGTGTGGACGGCCAGCAGGTAGGCGGCGTGCCACAACTCCTCACGCAACCGCTCGACCTGGGCGGCCTCGGCGGGGGCCGCGGGGACGGGCCGGGGGCGCGGGTCGGCCTGTTCGGCGCGCCAGTGGGCGGCGGCGCGGCGGGCCAGGCCGGTCTCCTCCTCGTAGGCCCGGCGCGGCAGGTACACCGGCCGGCCCGGACGCGTACCGGCTCCCGACAGCACCACATGGGCCCGTCCGCGCAGGATGTGGACCAGCACGGGCGGCGCGGGGAGCACACCGCCGGACGCGTGGACGTCGACGGCCGCGTCGCCGATGTCGTCGGCGAAACAGGTGGCGTGCCGGGGGCCGTACGCGTCGTTGCCGATGAGGCTGCTCCGCCCGGTGTGCTCCACCAGGTGCGGGACCGAGACGAGCACCTGCCGCCCGCGCGCGGCGAGTTCCCTGGCGAGGACGACGTCGTCGGGCTCCGGATCGTCGGTGTCGCCGTCCACCGCGGCCAGCAGCTCGTCGACGTCCCGTCGCGGCAGCACCAGGCCCAGCGTGGGCACCCACTCGCCGGCGACGGCCGGGACCCAGCCCGCGCCCGCGAGCGCGGCGGCGCGTACGGCCGCGCCGTTCCAGGAATTCCAGTTCGAGTAGAGGGCCAGGGGGGATTCCGGGTGCCTGCGGACCGCGTCCAGGAGCCGGTCCGTGAAACCGTGGCACAGCTCCACGTCGTCCTGGAGGACCAGGTGGTGGGTGGTTCCGGGACGTACGGCCGCCCAGGCGGCACGCGCCGCGCGCAGGGTCGTGGGCGGCCCGTCCGGCCGCGGATCCTCCGCGACGACGGCTCCCCACCGGCCGAGCCGCGCCACGAGCGCGGTGGCGGCGGCCCTGCGCCGGGGATGCGTCATCACGGCGGCGCCGATGACCGGTTCCCCTACCCGTTCTCCGCTTGCGGGCACTTCACACTCCTTCTTCGTCACCACGTACGCTGTGCCAGCCCCGGTCTCCGCGGAGCAGTTCCCACAGAGCGAGATACACCGCGCCCGAGCCGAACAGATGCCAGGGCACCACCAGTGCCCAGCCCACCGCGTCGGTCCGCTCCCGGTACTCCGGAGTGCGGCGGGCTCCCAGCACGCAGACGGCGTCCGCGAGCAGCAGACCGGCCGTCAGCCCCCGCGCCCGGGGCGAGAGGGCGGACGCCACGACGAGCGCGGGCAGCGCGGCCCGTACGGCCAGGCCGCCCACGGTGACGGCGCCGAGCAGACGGCCCCGGGCCGTCATCCCGGACCAGTTGACCCGTACGGCCCGTAGCTGTCCGCGGCTCCAGCGGGCACGCTGGCGCAGTGCGGCCAGCGGCCGGTCGGTGGCGCTGACCAGGGAGGGCGAGGGCAGGAACCCGGTCCGTACCCGCGCGTCCATCAGCTGGAGGGACCAGTGGTAGGACTCCTCCACGTCGTCCGACCGGACGGGCCGGACCAGGTCCCAGGTCGCGGCCCACGCGTACACGGAACTGCCCGCCACGACATGGACCCCGGCGGCACGGGCCAGCCCGCGCACCGAGGCGTGCCAGACGGCGTCCTCGGCCGCCCTCGCCCTGGCGACCAGACCGGTGCCCGGTTCGCTGATCTCGTGCGCCTGGACCAGACCGAAGCCCAGCTCCAGGGCGCGCACCGCCTCCGCCGGCTGGCCCGGCGCGGGCACCACGTCCGCGTCGACGACGGCGATCACCTCGCCGTCGGCCAGCGGGAACGCGTGATTGAGCGCGGCGCCCTTGGGCCGCATCCCGGGCAGCCGGCGCAGCGTCCAGTCGATCCCGGTGGTGTCCGCCCCGGCGTCCGCCATCGCCCGCTCCGCCCGCCGCCGGTCGCTCTCGCCGTCCGGCCCGTCGCCCACCAGCCAGAGCACCTGGAGCAGTTCCGGCGGGTAGTCGAGCGCGGCGACGGCCCTGGCCGAGCGGTCGAAGGTGGCGGCGCTCTCACCGTGGAAGGGCATGAGCAGGGTCAGCCGGCGGGTGGGTCGCCGGCCCGGGTCCGGCCCGTCCACCGCGTACGGCTGCACGGGCCAGGTGGGAACCAGCAGATCGGTCATGCGGGAGCGCCCCGCAGCGCTACCTCGTACACGGAGCCGTCGTAGGAGCTGGCCAGGAAGAGCTGCCGGTCGTGGTCGAAGGCGAGGGACGAGATCCCGGAGACGGTGGGACGCACCTGGACGGGCCAGTCGCCCGCCGTGCGGTCGTGGACGGTGATCCGGCCGTCGTAGGCGCCCACCGCGACAAAGCGTCCGGACGTGTCGGCGGACACACACTTGTGGGAGTGCAGATGCGGGGTGTCGAGCACCTCGCACGAGAAGTCGGGCGCCCAGATCCGCAGTTTGCGGTCCCGGCTGACGCTGGCGAACCAGCCCTCACCCAGCCCCACGCAGCCGTCCGCGATCATGCCGTGGGCCTCGGGCAGCACATGGAGGGTCTCCAGGGTCCTGGCGTCCTGCCAGGCCGCTCCCGCGTCGGCGCACACCGAGAAGATGAGGTCGCCGGAGACGGCGACGCCCTTGATCGCGTTCTCGTGGAGGCGCAGGTCCTGTACGTACTCCAGGACGCCGGGGCCCTCCTCCCGCAGCAGGATCCCCTCACCGGTGTAGGTGCCGATCACGACGTGCCGGCGGCCGTCCCGCTCGTAGGAGGCGGCGCAGTTGAGGGGCGAGCGGTGCTGGTGGAGCGGCTTGCCGGTGAGCGCGTCGAACACGATGCCCAACTGGCCGCCCGAGACGAGGACATGGTCGAGCGGGGTGAGGAAGTTGCACAGGCTGTCGGGCGCGGACTGCGGAGCGCCGTCCTTGAGCACCTGGCCGGCGTCGCCGACGGCGAAGACCGAACCGTGCTGGACACCGACCGCGTTGAGCCCGCCGGTGGGCTCGATCGGGTCGTCCGCCCACGCGCCCTCCTCGAAGTCGTAGCGGTGGTAGCTGTCCCCGAAGGTGCCGAAGACGATGCTCGACGTGCCGGCGAAGGCGCAGGAGCGGGGCCAGACGACCGGTGGGAGGTCGACGCTGTCCCGCAGCGCGGGAGTGCCGGAGGAGACGTCCCACAGGCGCATCGTACGGTCGTAGCTGAGCGTGACCAGGAGTCCTCTGCTCCGCCCCAGCACCACGCGCTTGATCCCGGCGTCGTGCGCCTTCATCCTCTCCCGGCCGCCGTCGCGGACGATGAGGAGTTCGCCCTCGTCGTTGCCCGCGTAGACCGTTCCGTCGGCGCTGATGGCGATGGTGTCCGTCTCGACCCCGCCCAGGTCCAGGTCCTCGACCAGGGTGCCGGACGCCAGGGACCAGCGCTTGATGGTGCCGTCGTCGCTGGAGGTGATCAACTCGCCGCCGTCGTGGCTCCATTCGACCGAGATGACATCGGCGGTGTGGCCCTCGAAGCGCTGGAGCAGCCGCCCGGAGAAGTCGAAGACCCGCACATGGTGATCGCGCGAGGCGGTGGCGATCTTCTGCTCGGTGGGGTGGAAGACCGACATCTCGACGTCGTCCTCGTGGTCGCCGAGGACCGCCAGCAGCCGCATGCCGGGGACCGACCACAGACGGCCGCTGTAGTCGCTGGAGGAGGTGACGAGGAAGCGTCCGTCGGGGCTGAAGGCGCACTGGTTGGCCAGGTGGTCGTGCACGACCTGCTCCAGCGGGGTCCGGGAACGCTGGTCCCACAGGATGACGCGGTTGTCGTAGCCGGCGGTCGCCACATACGTGTCCTGGTACGCCGCGACCCCGCTGATGGGGCTCTTGTGACTTATCACTGCCGTTCCTCTCAGAGTTCGGTGCCGTCGCGTTCGATGGGCGATCCGGCCGGCCAGGCTTCCCGCGGGGAGCCGACCGGGAGGACGAAGGGCTGTGCGGTGGTCGTCGTGACGGTCAGCTCGTCGTCGGGCTCGTAGTGCCGGGTGACCACACCGTCAAGGCCGTGCCAGCCGACTGCGGTGTAGTAACCGGCCACGCTCGGATGGCAGTTGAGATAGCCGAAGGGGGTGTCGAGCAGTTCGAGCGCGGTACGGACCCGGTCGTTGAGCTGCCGGCCGAGCCCCGTTCCCTGAAGGCCGGGGTGGACCGCGACCAGACCCACCTCGCCCACGAGCTGGAAGCGCGGGCCGATCCTCAGGAAGCGGCGGAGGATGCCGGCGTGGGCGACCGGGCGGCCGTCGGCCGTCGCGATGACGCGCAGTTCCGGGCGGGCGCCGGCCCAGCTCCGCCGGCCGGGGAACTGGTCGACCGTGAAGGGGAACGCCGCTTTGAAGAGTTCGTTGAGAGCGGCGTGCCGGTCGGGGCCGACGTCGTTCTCGGCAAGGCTCTGCCAGCTCAGTGCCATGGGGGCTCCTGTACGACGGTGACGTGAGGTGTGCGCGCGTGGGGTGTGCGTGGGGCGGGGGCGCGTGGGACGCGGGCTCGTCGGGCGCGGGCGGGGAGGCGGGGCGTGTGGGGCGGGGCCGGGGAGGCGGCCGGTCAGCGGCGCCGGCAGACGAGGCCGACGCTGCCGCGCTTACGGTGGTAGGCCCGGCCGGCCGCCAGGAAGTCCAGCCGGGGGAGCGTCAGCGGGCTCTCCGACGCGATGTGCCAGGTGGCCCGGCCCGCTTCCGTGAAGTACGGGCGCAGCACGTCGTCCACGAGTTCCGGCGGCCCGGTCACGAACAGCAGGTCGGTGGGCAGGCGGTCGACCACGGACAGGTCGTCCAGGTAGTACATGACCTCGGCGAGCACATAGCCGTCGGCGGGCCGGGCCCGGGAGGCGGCGAGTTCCTCGACGCTCTCGGCGGTCACCACGGCATGGTCACCGGCCCGCCGGGCCAGCCGGGCCCGGAAGTCGGGCTGCGGTTCCGTGGCGGTCACCCGGAAGCCGGCCTCGCGCAGGGGGAGGGTCAGGGCGCCCTCGCAGGCTCCCGCCTCGACCAGGGTCGCCCCGCCGGGTACCGACCGGGGCGGCAACCGGTCCGCGACCCAGGCACAGGTGGCGGAGAGCCGTTCCCGCTCGTAGGCGGAGGTCTCGAACTCCCACGGATCCACGGGGACCGCGAACCCCGTCAACGGGCTGTACAGCAGGTAGTACAGGTGCTCGGCCCGGTCCGGGGTCAGGGTGAGGAACTGCTCGACGGAGGGCACCGTCCCGGTGGTGATCTGCCGGGATCCCGCGTCGTTGCCCATCAGTTCGTCGCCGATCTCGTTGAGAGCGGCGAGTTTGGCCCCGAGCAGTTCGGCGGAGAGCGGGTGGGCCTCGTCCACGACGAACTGGGAGTGTCCCGCGCTGCCGAGGGCGTGGCGTACCCTCCTGCCGTCGGCGGCGCGCGCCGCCGCCAGTCCCGACGCGGCCTGTTCCCGACGCCAGTCACCGGGGTTGTGCGCCCACCAGATGTCGTGCGCGGCCGGGACACCCGCGGCGGCCTCCCGCAGGAGTTCCGCGCTCGCGCTCCCGCTGTCCCGCAGGAGTTCCGCGCTCCCGCTGCCGGACCCGGACCCGGAGCCGGAGCCGAATCCCGAGGCGGAGCCTTCGGCGTGGCCCGGGTGGTTCGACAGCAGGTTCTTGAGGCGGACGGCCGCACTCGCCCGGGGAAGTTCGACGACCTCGCAGGACCGTCCCGTCAGAAGGATCCGCACGTCCTCGTCCGCCAGGTCGAGCACGCTCAGGAACTCGGCGATCACATCAGGAACGTCGTGGGCGACAACGGTGTGCACAGTGGCTGCCCCTCCAGAGTCTCGGATTCCCGCGGTCCCCCCAAGTCTCAGGAGTTACGGAGCCGTCGGGCCAGACGGCGCATCTCTCAGGAACCTGCCATGCAGGTTCCTGAGAGATGCGCCGCTCCCACCGGGGAGCCACCGCTTGCCACAGTGCTCAGCAGTGCCGGGGGCGGGGCCCGCTCATGGCACCGACGGTCGCAGGAATCCCCTCCTGCCCGAGGAAGGGTCGTATACACAGTGACTTCGCCCTCTCGCACCAGCCTGGCCGAGGAAGTGACCGAACTCCTCGGCCATCCGGCACCGAGGCCCGGACTCCCCTGGACCGTGGCCAAATACGCGCAGACGCTGGACGGGCGTATCGCCACCGTCTCCGGTGACTCGCAGTGGATCAGCTCGCCCGAGGAGAGACGCTTCACGCACGCCGTCCGGGCCCATTGCGACGGCATCCTGGTGGGCATCGGCACCGTACTCGCCGACGACCCCCATCTCACCGTGCGGGAGGTGCCGGGCCGTTCACCGGTGCGGGCCATCCTCGACTCCGCCCTCCGCACCCCCGTCACGGCCCGCGTCCTCGACACGGCGGCCCCCACCGTCATCCTGACCACGGAGAACGCCTCGGTGCGCCGGGGCCATGCCCTGCGCGAGGCGGGCGCGCAGGTCATCCGGGTGGCCTGCGACCGCGACGGGCGGACGGACCTCGAAACCGGTCTCCGGGCCCTGCGCGCGCACGGGCTGGAAAGCCTCATGGTGGAGGGCGGCACCGCGGTCCTCACCGCCCTGCTCCGCTCCCGCTTCGTCGACCGGGTGGTGGTGTCCCTCGCCCCCATCATCATGGGCAAGGGGCTCGAAGCCGTGGGTGATCTCGGTGTCCGACGTCTCTCCGACGCACTGCGGTTGACGGATCTGTCCACCGTACGGATGGGGCCCGACCTGGTGTGGGCCGGTACGCCCGACCACCCGCGACCCGCATGACCGCGCTGGACCCGGCCGGGACCCGGACGGCCCGCCCGCCGGTCGGGCTGGTCATCTTCGACTGCGACGGGGTTCTCGTCGACAGCGAGCGCATCGCCGTCGGGGTCCACGCCAGGATCCTGGCGGACCTCGGCTGCGACTTCACCCGGGCCGAGATCGTCGACCTCTTCGTGGGTTCCTCGAAGGAGGTCTACCGCGGGGCTGTGGAGGAACGGCTCGGCCGTGCCCTCGCCCCCGACTGGCAGGAGCCCTACGAGCACCTGTACCAGGAGGCGTACGCGGCCGGCGGACTGACCCCGGTCGACGGTGTCGGCGAAGCACTGGCCGCCCTCACGGTGCCGCTCTGTGTCGCGTCGAACACCCGCGCGGAGAGCGTACACATGAGTCTGCGCCGGACCGGTCTCGACCCGTGGTTCGGCGAGCACGTCTTCAGCGCCACCGAGGTGGAGCGGGGGAAACCCGCCCCGGATCTCTTCCTGTACGCGGCCCGCGTCATGGGAGTCCCCCCGGACCGGTGCGCGGTGGTGGAGGACAGCGCGTACGGGACGGCCGCGGCCCGCGCGGCGGGTATGCGCGTCTTCGCCTACTGCGCCGGGCTCACACCCGCCGAGCGGCTGGCCGGCCCCGGCACGGTCGTCTTCGACGATATGAGGCGGCTGCCCGGACTCATCGCGCGGCGGACCACCCCGGAGTGACCGCGGGGAACCGGTCGTCCAGGGGTGTCGCGGGGTCCGGCAGGCCGGTGAACGGGCTGCCGGACATCCGCTGTTCGCCGTCCCGACCGTACCCCGCGCAAGCCGTGCGGTCCCGGATAACCCGACCACGGAGACTACGGAGAGTTTATGTCTCTGTACGCTAGGTATCGATATCCAGGTGGGGTTGGGTGCCGCCCGCGGGTGATGGCTCTCGCGGCCGGCTTCCCGCCGCCCCGGTGCCGGGGCGGCGGAGAGAGTGAGGAGCGGAGATTGGCTCAGCAGAAACGCGCGCGTGCCGACCTCGGGGCGTCATGAGGCCGCGGCTGACGGAGAACGTGCGGTACGTGGAGTCCGGGGGCGCGCGGTCCGCGCGGGGCGGTTGGCGGGCCCGGTGCGTCAACGGGGTGCGGGGCGAGGGTGGTTGAGCGGCGCGGTGCCCGATGTTCCGGCCGCCCAGGCGGCGTTGTCCCGCCGCGACCATCCGACGGGCGCGGCCCCGCCGGCACCGCACACGCCGCGGGAGCGGGTCCCGGGATACGTCCTGGACCGGCCGACCCCTGACGACACCCCTTCCAGATAGGCCCGACATGTACGACGTGATCGTGGTGGGCGCGCGCTGCGCCGGAGCGGCGAGCGCTCTGCTGCTGGCCCGCGCCGGCCGCAGTGTCCTGCTGCTGGACCGCGCCCGCTTCCCCAGCGACACCCTGTCCACCCTCTACATCCACCAGCCCGGACTGGCCCGGCTGGACCGGTGGGGCCTCCTGGGCGAGGTACTCGCCACGGGCGCGCCCCTGCTGACCCGGCTGTCCCTCAACTTCCCCGGCGCCCGCCTCACCGGGCCCGCCCCCGCCCTCGGGGCGATCAACGGGGGCTGCGCCCCCCGCCGTTACGCCCTGGACCATCTCCTGGTGCGGGCGGCCGTCCGCGCGGGAGCCGAGTTCCGCCCCCGTTCCACTGTCGTGGATCTGGAGTGGGAGGACGGGAAGGTGACCGGTGTGCGCCACGGCACCCAGCGGGGCTCCACGACCCTGGCACGCGCCCATCTGGTCGTCGGCGCCGACGGCCGGAACTCCACCGTGGCCCGCCTGGCCGACGCACCCGTGGTGCGCCAGGACCCCCGCGGCACCCGTGCCTACTACTCCTACTGGAGCGGCATCACCGACCACGGTCTGGAGATGTACACCGGACAGGGCATGGGGGCCGGCTGCATCCCCACCCAGGACGGGCTGACCCTCGTATCCGTCCAGGTCTCCCGCGCCCTCCCCGCCGACGACGACCGGCAGCGGACCTACCGGGAGATGGCCAGGCGGTCGTCGGCGGAGCTGGACCGGCGACTCTCCGAAGGAACACAGGAAGACCGCCTGTACTGCTGTTCGGACCTGCCCAACTTCTTCCGTCAACCGCACGGCCCTGGGTGGGCGCTGGTCGGTGACGCCGCGCACAACAAGGACCCCACACCCGGGCGGGGGATCAGCGACGCCTTCATCCAGGCCGAAATGCTCGCCGAGCGCCTGGACATCCCGCTCGACGACACCCAGCAGGTGGATGCCGCCTTGGCGAAGTACGCCCAGCAACTGCGTGAGGAGTTCACCCCGGCCTATGAAAGCGCCCTGGTCACGGCTCGCCTGGAGCCCGCCGGGTACATCCGGCACCTGATCGACAACCAGCACGATCCCGCCCTCACCGACCGTTTCTTCCGCGCCTTCGCCGGCCTCGACTGACAGCCGCCACCGGCGTACGACTCGCGGCGTACGCCAGCTCGAATCCATAGCACCGGACGAGGCGCGCGCCCTTCGAGCGACTCCGTGCGGTTACGACCGGCACGACGGCGGTCAGGCGCGACGGCGGTCAGGCGCGACGGCGGGTGCGGTATCCGATTATCGCTGCGCTGTTATATTAGCGCTGTGACATCTTCTGATCCCACAGCGCTGCCCGATCCCTGGCAATCGCTGCACAAGCTGCTGGCCGCCATGGACTCCGAGATCGAGCAGGTCTACGTCGAGCGTGGCATCGAGGGGGTGCGGCCCCGGTTCGCCTATCCGCTGATCCGGCTCGCCCACACCGGGCCACTGACCATCCGCGAGCTCGCGGAGTCCCTGGACCGCTCGCACTCCGCGATCAGCCAGACCGTCGCCGCGATGCGCAAGGAGGATCTGGTCACCTCCGAGCCGGGGCCCGACGCCCGCACCCGGCGGATCGACCTGACCGAGCGCGGCCGGTCGCTGGTGCCGTTCCTGGAAGCCGAGTGGCGCGCCACCCACGCGACGGTCGCCGAGCTGGACGGCGAGATCCCGTACGCGCTGACCACCGTCGTCGAGGAGCTGCGGCGGGCGCTGGAGCACCGGTCGATGCGGCGGCGGGTCCTCGACCATCTCGTCGAGCCACCGCGATGAGGGGGCGTGTCCGGTTCCTCGACACCCGCCCGCTGCGTGGCAGCCGGCCCTTCCGCGATCTGTGGATCGGCTCCTCCGCCTCCCAACTCGGCGCGCAGATAGCCACGGTGGCGGTGCTGGCGCAGGTCTGGGACCTGACCGGCAGCCCGGTGGGCACCGGCGCCATCGGACTCGCGACCGGCCTGCCGATGGTGCTGTTCGGGCTGCTCGGCGGCACGTTGGCCGACACCGTCGACCGCCGTACGGTGGTGCGGGCCACCACCGCGGGCCAACTGCTGGCCGCCGCGGGGCTGTGCGCCCAGGCTCTGGCGGAGAACCGGAACGTGCTGCTCCTGCTCGCAATGGTCGCCCTGGGGAGCGCTTGCGGTGCGCTCGGCGCCCCCGCCCGGCGCACCTTTCCCGTCCGGCTGCTGCCGGCCGACCAGGTCGCGGCCGGGCTCGCGCTGACCAGCGTCTCCTTCCAGGCGGCGATGCTGGCCGGACCCGCGCTGGCCGGGCTGATCATCGCCCGCTGGGGCTTTCCCGCCGCCTATGCCGCGCAGGCCGTGGCCGTCGTGGTCTCGATGCTCGCGGTGATCCGGCTTCCGGCCATGAAACCCGGGGGCGCCGACGCGGCGGGCGGTCGGCGCCGGCCGGAGCGCGGCGGCTGGCGGATCGTTCTGCGCCGCCCGACGCTGTGGGGCTCGTTGGCCGCCGACCTGTCCGCGACGCTGCTGGCCATGCCGGTCGCGCTCTTCCCGCTGGTCAACGAGATCCGCTTCGACGGCGATCCGCGGACCCTCGGGCTGTTCCTCTCGGCCGTCGCGGTCGGAGGGATCACCGTCGGTCTGCTCTCCGGCACCGTGACACGCCGGCGCCGTGCCGGCCTGGTCCAGCTGACCGCGGCCGGCGTCTGGGGCCTGGCGCTGGCCGGTTTCGGTCTGGCCGGGCCGCTGTGGCTCGCGCTCGGCTGTCTGGCCGTGGCCGGCGCCGCCGACACCGTGTCGGTGGTCACCCGCAGCACCCTGGTCCAGTTGGAGACCCCCGACGCCTACCGGGGGCGGGTTTCCTCCGTGGAACACGTCATCGGTGTCGCGGGCCCCGAACTCGGCAACTTCCGCGGCGGTCTGCTGGCGTCGGTCACCTCCGCCCCCTTCTCCCTGGTCACCGGCGGCCTCTTCGCCACCCTGGCGGTCGCCGCCGTGGCCGCGGCCAACGCCCCCCTCCGCGCCTACCGCGCACCGTCCGCCGCCGTGGAGCCGGCCGCCCCCGGGGTGACCGACGCGGCGACGGCCGCCGGTTAGGCTCACCGGTCCGGTCCGGTCCGGTCCGGCTCTTGGCGAGTACGGCTGCCGGCGCCCCAGGTCGCGGAGGAACGGCCTCAGACGGAACGGTTCTCCGCGCTGACCATCCAGGCGTGCTTCTCCAGGGAGTCGATGATCGCGTGCAGCAGGTCGGCCGTGGAGGGATCCTCGCTGTCGACCTGGTCATGGTGCGTGCGCAGCGTATCGACGGTGGCACGCAGGCGCGCGGTGACAAGATCGACGACGGCACTCACACTCAGCTCCCCCTCCGGGAACGCGGGGAGAGTGGTGGTCGCCGCCACGGTGTCGGAACGGCCGTCCGGCCAGGTCGCCAGAGCACGCATGCGTTCGGCGATGGTGTCGGCCGACTCCCGGGCGTCGTCGACGACCTGATCCAGTTGCAGATGCAGGTCCCGGAAGTTGTGGCCGACGACATTCCAGTGGGCCTGCTTCCCCTGGAGGTGCAGTTCCACGAGATCCACCACGATCTGCTGCAACGCTCGGGAAAGCCGCGGTGAGGCGGCGAATCCGGCGGCATCGGACTCCGGACGCCGGGAAGCTCCAGGAGCGGAGGAAGCCGCCATGACGTATCTCCTTCTGAGAGCACAAGAGAGCGGACCCCCGGAAACAGGAGGCCCGTTGGCCTACGCCCCCAAGCCTACGAACGTCCCTCTCCGCCGCCACCGGGCGTTCGTCCGTCTGCCCGCCCGGTCGCGGCGGAGAGGGGACCTGTGGTGCGGGTGGTCAAGGATCCCCGGCGTCGCCCGGTGCGGGGGTGGCGAAGCGGACGGGGGCCTGGAAGCGGGCCTTGCGTGCGGCGCGGCGGAAGGTGGTGAGGACGGCGGGGCCGGCGAGTGCGACGCAGAGGAAGTTGGTGACGGCGCGGCCGGTGTCCCAGCCGAGGGAGGTGGCCAGGTCGAAGGCGAGATAGCGCTGCCACTGCTCGGTGAAGGGCAGTCCCGGCAGATAGGCGATGGAACTGCCGGGATCCAGGGAGAAGGGCCAGAAGGAGAGGTTGAGCAGAAAGCCGAAGAGATAGCCGGAGAGTGCTCCGTAGAACGCCAGCATCAGTACCTCGCGCCGGCCGGTGGCGCGCGGGAGCAGGCCGGCGAGCATGCCGACGAAGGCGCAGCCGAACATCTGGTAGGGCATCCAGGGGCCGACTCCGCCCGTGATGAGCGCGGAGGCGAAGAGTGAGGTGCAGCCGAGGGTGAAGCCGAACCCGGGGCCGTAGACACGGCCGGCCAGGACGAGGACGAAGAAGACGGTCTCGATGCCCGCCGTGCCCGCGCCGAGCGGCCGCAGCGCCGCGTTGACCGCCGACAGCACCCCGAGCATGGCGAGCGCCTTCGAGTTGATGCCGCCCTCGGCGATCTCGGAGATCACGACACACAGGACGAGTACGAGGAGCACACCGAAGATGAGGGGCGGCGCGTAGTTCGATCCGAAGGTGCCGGGGGCGACGAGGAAGGGCCAGAAGAAGGCGACGGCACCGAGGAGGGCCGCCAGGGTGATGACGATTCCGGCGCGCGGCGTGATGCCGATGGCCGCGGCGCGCGGGCTCATGACTCCGCCTCCTCGTCAGGGAGTACGGCGGCCACCTGGCCGGCCGTGAGGTAGGGCAGGGGCGCCAGGATCTTCGCGACCTGCGGTGCGAAGACCGGTGAGGCGAGGATGACTTCCGGGGTCGGGGCGTCGGCGACGATGTCGCCCTCGGCCATCACGACCACCCGGTCGGCGGCGCGGGCGGCGAACTCGACGTCATGGGTGGAGATCACGACGGCCCGGCCCTCGGCGGCGAGACCGTCCACGATCTGGATGAGCCGGCTCTTGGCCCGGTAGTCGAGGCCGCGGGTCGGTTCGTCGAGCAGGACGACCCGCGGGGCCGCGGTGAGCTGGATGGCGAGGACGAGGGCGAGTTTCTGTCCCTCGGAGAGGTCGCGTGGATGGGTCGCGTCGTCGATGCCTGGAGCGAGCCGGTCGAGGATCGCGCGGGCGGACGCTCCGCCCCCGGGAGCTCCGACGGCGCCGGACCCGGCGCCGGACTCGGAGTCGGCCTGGGCGAGTTCCTGCCCGACGCTCTCCAGATAGAGCAGGTCGGTGGGTGTCTGGGGCACCAGGCCGACCAGCCGCCGGGCCCCGGCCGCGGACAGCGTCCTCGGGTCGCGCCCGCGCGACTCGTCGTCGGACCGTACCTCCACGGTGCCGGCCTTGCGCGGACCTGAGCCCTGGAGGGCCCACAGCAGGGAGGACTTGCCGGAGCCGTTGCGTCCCATGAGGGCCGTGATCTCGCCGCCGCGCAGGTCGAGATCGACTTCCCGTACGGCCGGTACGCCGTGGTGGGCCACGGTGATGCCACGGGCCTTGAGCAGGCCCGGCCGCCCGGTGCCGGGCACCGGACGGACGGGGGGCGGCGGTGTGTCGGCCAGCCGGGCGCGCAGCGGGACGGCGGCGCGACGGGCGTCCCGGATGGAGAGGGGCAGGGGTGACCAGCCGGCGGCGCGGCCCAGTTCCACGATGGGCGGGGCGATGGGCGACGTACGGAAGATCTCCGCCGGCGGGCCGGGGACGACGCGGCCGTCGCCCGGCAGCAGCAGGACCCGGTCGGCGTACTGGACGACCCGCTCCAGCCGGTGTTCGGCGAGGAGCACGGTGACACCGAGGTCGTGGACGAGGCGGGTGACGGCGGCCAGCACCTCCTCGGCCGCGGTCGGGTCGAGCGCGGATGTCGGCTCGTCCAGGACCAGGACCCGCGGGTGCGCGGTGAGGACGGAGCCGATGGCCACCCGCTGCTGCTGACCGCCGGAGAGTTCGTACAGGGCGCGATGGCGCAGATCCGCCAGGCCCAGCAGGTCGAGGGTCTCCTCGACGCGCTTGCGCATGACCGCGGGCGGAACGGCCAGCTGCTCCATCGCGTAGGCGAGTTCCTCCTCGACGGTGTCGGTGACGAAGCCGTCGAGCGGGTCCTGGCCGACCAGGCCGACGACGTCGGCGAGTTCCCGGGGCGGGTGTTCGGCGGTGTTCCGGCCGTCGACCGTGACACGCCCGTGGAGGGTGCCGCCGGTGAAGTGCGGGACCAGCCCGTTGACCGCGCCCAGGAGGGTCGATTTACCGGCTCCGGTGTGGCCGACGACCAGGCACAGCTCGCCCTCCTCGACGGTGAGGCTGACGTCACGCAGGACCGGTCCCGCTCCGTCGTCGTACTCCACGCCGACCTGGTCGAAGGTGATCACTTGGGTTCCTCGGTGCGCTGCGCGGGGACGGGGTGCGTGGGCGGGGCGGGCGGTGGCGCGAGGATTCCGGCGGCTCCGGCGAGGAGGATCGCGGCGGCCGGGACCAGTGGCAGGGCCGGCCAGGTCAGCGGATAGATGGAGGGGTTGAGCTCGGCCGGGTCGTAGCCGGCGTCACTGAAGAGCAGTACGGCGGAGAGCACACCGCAGCCGGCCACGGCCCATTCGGCGAACCGCCAGGGGTCGGGCCGGTAGGTGGTCCGGGTGATCCGGCGTCCGCCGAGGCGGAGTCCCGCGACGCACAGGAGCGAGCCGGCCGCCAGCGCGGGCAGACCGAGCGGCTTCGGGGCGGTGGCGTCGAGGAGGCCGTACGCTCCGGCGCACAGTCCGCACATGCCGAGCAGCATGAGCGCGCCGGTGAGCCGGCGGGAGCGGGGGGTGGCCGAGCCCGCGCGGCCGTAGCCGCGGGAGTCCATGGCGGCGGCCAGGCGGAGGGAGCGTTCGAGCGCGTCTTCGAGTACGGGGACGGCGATACCGCGCAGGGCGCGCGGGCCCTTGTGGTGGCCGGCCCGCAGCCGGCGGGCGCGGCTCACGCGCTGGACGCTCTGGACCAGTTGGGGCGCGACGCTGAGCGACACGGTGACGGCGGCGCCGAGTTCGTAGAGGGCACCGGGCAGGACACGCAGGGCGCGTTTGGGGTTGGCGAGGGTGTTGGCGGCGCCGACGCAGCAGAGCATGCAGGCGAGGCGCAGGCCGTCGGTGGCGGCCGAGAGGACCGCTTCGAGGGAGACGGGCCCGCCGATCCGGATGCCCGCGTACCAGTCGGGGGTGGGGACGCGGGGAAGGGAGAAGAGGAAGTGGTCGTGCGGGGTGATACCGGTGGCGAAGACCGCGCGGAAGATCACCCGGATGGCGACGACGGTCAGCGCCAGGTAGAGGTAGTACTTGAAGCCGCGTGCCCAGGGCGCCTCGGTGCGCCGGGCGGTGATGACGTAGCCGAGGACCGCCAGGACGAGGAAGAGCAGCAGCGGGTTGTTGGTGCGGCTGACGGCGGTGGCGAGGGCGAGGGCCCAGATCCACCAGGCGACGGGGTGCAGGGTACGGGGAAGCCGGCGCCCGCCCGGGTCCGGCGCGGGCCGGCCGGACGCGGGGGCGAGCCGCTCGGACGCGGGGGTGCCTGACACGTACTACTCCGCCCGGCGCCGGCGCTCGGCCGCGAAGACGGCCGCGCCCGCGATGACCAGTATCAGACCGGCCGTGACGGTGACGGGCAGCGTCGATCCGGAATCGTGGGCGGCCTCGGTCGCCGGGGCGGCGTCGACCACTCTTCTCCCGTCCCCGTCCCCGTCCCCGTCCCCGTCCCCACGCCCGTCCCCGTCCTCGGAAGGCGCGGCCGGCGCTGACGACGGGGACGGCGAGACCGGCGAGGCCGGTGGGGCGGTGGTGGACGACGGGGACGGCGCGGCGGGCACGGGCGCGCCGGTGGACCGGGACGGCACGACGGCGGGCGGGGCGGGCGCCTTCGCCGAAGGCGCGGGCGCGGACGCGGGTGGTTTCTCCGCCTCCCCTCCCCCGGTGCCGCTGGGCCGGGGGGCGGGCTCGTCCTGCGAACCGGACCCGACCGGCTCGGTGTTGTGGGCGCGGAGCTGGTCGGGGGTGAGCGTCGGGCGGCCCTCGGTGCCCTCGATGTCCGTACCGCCGAAGATCCACAGATCGACGCTGCCCGGCCTCGGCTTGTAGGTCATGGCGCCGAGCCGGCTGTACTCCCAGGTGCCGGCACCCGGGTCGGCGTGCCAGTACGACCAGTACGCGGAAGCGGGCGGGGTGAGGACGCAGTCCTCCTGCCGAGGGGTGGGGTACTGCCTGCCGCCCTGGTAGCCGCTGTAGCCGATCCGGCAGATGAACGCCGGGCCGTCGTGACCCGTTCCCGTGGTGCGCCAGCCGCCCTGGTTGAGCAATTCGTAGCCGGTCGTGGGCGTGGTACCGCAGGAGCGGTGGACCGGGCCGCCCCAGGGGCTGAAGTCGACGGCGAGGACGACACCGGACGTCGTGGTGCACATACCGATCGGCTGTGGCGCGGCGGCGGCCGTGCCGGTGGCCGCGGCAAGCGCGCCCGCCGTCGTGCCCGCCGTCAGTACGAGGGCCGAGACGACGCGGGCGCGGGCGCGCGGGAGACGGATCCTCACCGTGCTCCCCCCATCGCCGCGCGGCGCCTGCGCGCGAGGGCGACCGTGCCCCAGCCTGCCAGGGCCAGCGCTGCGGCGGCGGTCGCGAGCGCCCCGGCCCGGACGCCGGTCGACGCCAGGTACCCGCCGCCGGAGCCGCCCGTACCGCCCGTACCGCCCGTACCGCCCGTATAGCCCGTACCGCCGGCTCCCCCGGCGGTGTCGCCGGGGGTGGCGATCACCGAGGCGGAGGAGGACGGGGCGGGGGCGGGCCGCGGGACGGTACCGGTGAGGTCACGGGTGAGCAGCCCGAAGGAGATACCCGTGGCGCCCCCGACGGCCTGGGTGGAGGCGCGTATGTCGGAGCCGCGCCGGCCCTCCTTCGCGACATTGAAGCCGCCGTCGCCGTTCTGCTGGGAGGCGAGGAACGTACGGGCCCTGGCGATCCGCGCGCTGTACTTCGGCGCGTCCAGGGAGAGTCCCTGGACCGCCAGCGCCGCGGAGTTCACCGAGTTGCCCGCCGCGCCGGGAAAGCCGCCGTCCGGGAGCTGCTCGGCCGCGATCCAGGCGAGCGCCTTGTCCACCGCCGTCCGGGCTCTCTCGTCCGCCACCAGATCCAGGGCCATCGCGGCCATGGCGGTGGAGTCGACATCCGAGTCACCCGTCGCCGGGATCAGGCTGGGCCAGGCGCCCGAGGCGTGCTGAAGGCTCTCCAGATACGCGACGGGCGCCCGCGCCGCGTCCTTCTCCCCGGCCCGCAACTGGGCCAGCACGCCCAGGGACTGGGCGAAGACGGACGGGGCGTGGGTGTAGGCGCCCTCGGCCGGACAGCTCCGGTCCGGTGCCCGGGACGGTGTCCGGCACACCGCCGTGGCGAGAGCGGCGATCAGGTCCCGACCGCCGAAGTCCCGGGGGTCCCGGCCCACGCTCTCGGCGAGGAGCGCGGTCTTGCCGATCGATCCGCCCGCGGCGTACTCGGTGCCGACGCCTGTCCAGTCGTGGACCGTACGGCCCTCGGGGTCCTTGCCGCCCTTGTCGAGGAAGTCGACGACGCCGCGCAGGGCGTTGTTGTCGTGGCCGGTCGCGGCCAGCGCGAAGGCGCCGTCGATGGTGAGACCGAAGTCCGCACGGCCGGCGCCGGCCGTGTAGTACCGCCCCTGTTCGAGATGGGCCGGGCTGGTCAGATACGCGACGCCCTTCCTCAGGTCCGGGCCCGCGCCGGGCGGGGCGGTGGGGGGAGCCGTCGGCGGGGTCGCCGGCGGCTGCGTCGGGTCGGGCCGCTCCGTGGTCAGGGTCACCAGGCTGGTGTCCACGCCCGCGAGTACGGCGGGGGCGGTCGGATAGAGGGCCGCGTCCGAGGCCCCTTCCTCGAATCCGAAGCCGCCGTCGGGGAGTTGCCGCGCGGACAGCCAGGAGACGGCGGCGTCCGCCCGGTCCGTGTCACCGAGGGCGCGCAGCGCCTGGGCCGCGTAGGCGGTGGCGGTCACACTGCCGGTGGCGGAGCCCGTCCAGCCGGGGAAGCCGCCGTCCTGGCGCTGGGCCTTCCCGAGATACGCGCGGGCCTTGCCGACGGCGTCGGCCTGGCCGCCCGCCCTGTCCAGGACAAGGGCGACGAGCCCGGTGGTCGCGGGATCGCCGTCGCAGTACTCACCCGGACGGATCAGGATGCTGGTGATACCGCCGTCCCGGCACTGGAGCTGGGTCAGCCGCTCCACGGTCCCGGCCGGGGGACGGAGACCGCCGCGCAGCACGGCCAGCACGGCGAGCGCCTGCCCGTCGGCGTACGAGGCACCGGGGAAGTCGCCCTTCGCCGTGCAGCCGGGTGCCGGACCGCCGGACTCGGGACCGGCCGCGCAGACGTTCTCGACCAGATCGCCGAGCAGGTCATGGCCCGCGAAGGCACGCGGGTCGCCTCCGGTGATCTCGGCGAGCAGGGCCAGACGGGCGGCGGCGCTCGCGTCGGGCGGGGCGTCCTCGCCGCCGGGATAGGCGTAGGCGTCGGTACTGGCCGTGAGGAACGCCGTGACCTTGTCGAGGCCGGCGCTCCCGCCGTCGGACGCGGCGAGGGCGTAGGCGGCCTCGGTCGTCAGGAGGTGGTTCGGACTGTCCGCACCCTCGTCGACGACCCGCTCGCCGTCCGTGAGACGGCCCGTCAGCCATCGGGCGGCGGCGGGAATGTCCACCTCACCCGCGGGAAGGGTCGGAGGGCCGCTGGGCCCGGACGGGCCGCCGCCGCCACCCGCGCGTATCTGATCCGGGGTGAAGGCGGGTCTGCCGGTGGTGCCGCCGGCATCCGTGCCGACGAACACCCACGCGTCGACATCGCCCGCCCCGGGCTCGCGGTCCATGGCGCCGAGCGGGCTGTAGGACCAATCGTCCTGTCCGGGCGAGGCGATCCAGTACGACCAGTAGGCGGTGGCCTGCGGTGTCAGTACACAGTCGTCCTTGTCGGGAGTCGGGTACCGCGTACCGGAGTCGAAGGATGCGGAACCGATACGGCAGATGAAGGCGGGACCGTCGTGCTCGGTGCCCTCCGTGGTGAACCCGCCCTCGTGCAGGAGCTCGTAGCCGGTGGTGGGGGTGGTGTCGCAGCCCCGCTCGACCGTGCCGCCGAAGGGCCCGAAGTCGACGGCGACCACCGCGCCCCTGGTGGCCGTGCAGTCCCCGAGGGGGTCGGCCGCCGCGGGGGACGTTCCCGTGACGAACGCCATGGCGGCACCGAAGACGAGAAGGGCCGCCGCTATCAGCGCCACCGGTCGTCTCCGCCCGGCGTCGCGCCGGTCTGCTTCCTGTGCGGTCCCCACCACGGCCCCTCGTGTTGTCCGGGCGGCTCGCGCGTGGCGAACAGACCCCCGTCACACGGCTCATGTCCTGGGGAGGCCGATCGAACCACGCCGTAGTCCGCGACGGCGTTTCTCGCTGATCCAGCACTCCAGGCAGTCCGGCTCGCCCTTGCTGCGTCGGGCCTACGGTTGCGGGTCAGCGCCGGATTCCGACCGGCTTCCCCTGGAGCTGCTCGCTTATCAGCCGGATTGGAACACGCCCGTGAAGACAGCGTCAAGGCGGCCTGGACCGCGTCCGTTTCCCCGCGGCGGGCGGCGGTCGGGGCATCTGGCGGGCCGGTGATCCCTCGGGTAGCGTCCTGGGCTGCCATGTGGGGGAACCCGGTGGGAATCCGGGGCTGACGCGCAGCGGTATGGGACGGCGGGGGCCGTCCCGAGCCCGAATGCCCATATGGCGGCGAGACCCAGGAAGCCGTGCCACGCGTCCGGACGGCGGCCCCGCCCGTCTCCGGCGTTCCGGCCGCGAGAACGGCGTGCCAGGCCGGCGTCCCTCATCCCAGGAGCAGGCCATGTCCCGTTCTCTCACGTCCCGCCGTGTCGCTCTCGCCGTCCCGGCGGCGCTGGGGGCTTTCGCCCTGACGGCGCTGCCCGCCGCCGCGACCTCTACTCCGGCGCAGATCGCCACCTCGAAGACCAACGGTGTCGCCTACCTCAGAACACTCCAGGCCGCGGACGGTTCGTACGCGGGCACCGGGCTGTCCAACGAGTGGGCGTTCAGCGCCTTCGCCGCGGCCGGTACGGCCGCCGTGGACGTCACGCCGGGCGGCGACGTCACCAAGAACGCCCGCTCCGTCTACCGCGCTCTCCTGGCCACCGCCGGGTGGCCGTCCGCCTCGCCCGTGGTCACCGACTACGAACGCGGCACGCTCAACGCGTACGCGGCCGGGGTCGATCCCGCGCGCGTGTCCGCCTCCCGCAACCTCATCGCGGACATCTACTCCTACTGGCAGACCGCGGAGGCCGGTTACTTCGGACCGTCCGCCAACTACAACGGCACGGTCTTCGCCGCGCTCGCCCTCGGCGGCGCCAGAACCCAGGCGGGCGGACAGCGGGTGCCGCAGGCCCTCCTGGACGCGATGATCACGCGGATCCGCGCCAACCAGCACAACGACGGCGGCTGGAACTACGGCAAGGCCGAGGGCAACCCGGCCCAGCTCGCCGCCGCGAGCGACATCGACATGACCGGCGCCTCCATGGCCGCGCTCTGCGCCTCCGGCGTGCCGAACACCGATACGGACATCAGCCAGGCCAAGGCCTTCCTCAAGAGCAAACTCGTCAGCAACTCCGGCGCCTTCAACGCCATGTTCGGCGCCAACACCGACTCCAACGGCTGGGCCGTCTCCGGACTCAACGCCTGCGGCATCAACCCGCAGACCGGCGACTTCCTCACCTCCATGGGCAAGACCCCGGTCGACTTCCTGATCGCCCAGCAGTTCAACCCCGGCGGCGGCTTCAGATACCTCCCCGGCGACACCTCGCCCTCCGCCTACGCGTCCATCGACGGACTGCGCGCGGTGGCGGGCGGCGGCTTCACCACCGCCCCGCCGGTCCCCGTCACCGCCGGCGCCCCGCGGTGGGCCGCCCAGAGCACCTTCGCCGCGGGTACGGCGACCACACTGGCCGTGACGGTCGACGACGGCGCGGGCGGCCTCAAGGTCTGCTCCGTGGCCCTCACCCCCACGGGCACGACGACCACCCTCGGCGACGTCCTGACGGCCGCCACGACCGCGGCCACCCCGGCGGGCTGCGTGACAAGTGTCACCCCCGCGTCCGGCACCGGCACCATCACCGCGGTCAACGGCAAGGCCAACAGCGGAACTTCGACCTGGAAGGTCGGCGTCGACGGCGCAGCCTTCGCGGGCGCCGCCCGCGACAAGGTGATCAACGTGGGCGACACCGTCGCCCTGCGCTGGGGCGTCTGACCCCACCCCTTCCGGTGCGGGTCCGCGCCCCACGGCGACACGGCCCGGACCCGCACCGGAACCCCTCTCGGGGAAGGGCGGAAAGCGCCGCGCCCGCGGTGGAGACGGTCATGCCGGGCGACACGCTCGCGCCGGACCCTGCCGCGGCTCGGCCTTCCCCGTCCCCCCGCCCCGTCGGCAACGGCAACAGCAACGGCAACGGCGACAGCGACAGCGACAGCGACAGCGACAGCAAGACGGTCTGGTTCGCGTACCCCCTGCCCGGCCCGGCCGCCGACTGATCTCCCGGGGCCCGCTGTTCGTGTCGTGTACCGCACGGCGTCGAGTGGGCGATACCGGTCATTCCCCCTCGGTGGGTGACCTTGAAAGCCTCCTTCCGCTTCGCTCCCCACACCCCCGAAGAGACAGGTCCCCACGCTCATGCCCGAACTCAATCGGCGACGGTTCCTCCAGATCGCCGGCGCGACCGCGGGCTTCTCCGCGCTCTCCGAGAGCATCGCCCGCGCCGGCTCCATCCCGGCCGGGCGGCGGTCCGGCACCATCCAGGACGTCGACCACATCGTCGTGCTGATGCAGGAGAACCGTTCCTTCGACCACTACTTCGGTTCGCTCAAGGGCGTCCGCGGATTCGGCGACCCGCGCCCGGTGACCCCGGTCGACGGCCGGTCGGTCTGGCATCAGTCGGACGGCACCAAGGACGTCCTGCCGTACCACCCGGACGCCGAGGATCTCGGTATGCAGTTCATCGCCGGGCTCGACCACGACTGGGCGGGCGGTCACCAGGCGTGGAACCAGGGCCGCTACGACCAGTGGATCCCGGCCAAGTCCCCGGGGACGATGGCGTATCTGAAGCGTGACGACATCCCGTTCCACTACGCGCTCGCCGACGCCTTCACCGTGTGCGACGCCTACCACTGCTCGTTCATCGGGGCCACCGACCCCAACCGCTACTACATGTGGACCGGCCACACCGGGAACGACGGCAAGGGCGGCGGCCCCGTCCTCGGCAACGACGAGCTGGGGTACGGCTGGACGACCTACCCGGAGCGGCTCGAAGAGGCCGGTGTCTCCTGGAAGATCTACCAGGACACGGGCGACGGGCTCGACGCGGCCGGCGGCTGGGGCTGGATCGACGACGCCTACCGCGGCAACTACGGCGACAACTCCCTGCTCTACTTCAACAACTACCGCAACGCCAAGCCCGGTGACGCGCTGTACGAGAAGGCGCGTACGGGCACGGACGCGAAGAACGGCGACGGCTTCTTCGACATCCTCAAGGCCGATGTGAAGGCCGGGAAGCTGCCGAAGATCTCCTGGATAGCCGCGCCCGAGGCCTTCTCCGAGCACCCCAACTGGCCCGCGAACTACGGCGCCTGGTACATCTCGCGGGTGCTGGACGCGCTGACCTCCAACCCCGAGGTGTGGAGCAGGACGGCCCTCTTCATCACCTACGACGAGAACGACGGCTACTTCGACCACGTCGTACCGCCCTATCCCCCGGCCTCCGCCGCGCAGGGCGCCTCCACCGTCGACACCTCGCTCGACCACTTCCCGGGCGACAGCCGGCACGCGGCGGGACCCTACGGTCTGGGCCAGCGGGTCCCCATGCTGGTCGTCTCCCCGTGGAGCACCGGCGGCTATGTCTGCTCGGAGGTCTTCGACCACACCTCGATCATCCGGTTCATGGAGCGCCGGTTCGGGGTGCGCGAGCCCAATATCTCGCCCTGGCGGCGGGCCATCTGCGGCGATCTGACCTCCGCCTTCGACTTCGGCCTCAAGGACACCAGGCCCGCCTCGCTGCCGGACACCGACGCGTACGAGCCGACGGACCACGAGCGGCACCCCAGCTACCGGCCGACCCCGCCCGACCGCGCCGCCCTGCCCAAGCAGGAGAAGGGGTCCCGGCCCGCGCGCCCGCTGCCGTACGCGCCGTTCGCGGACGGGTCCCCGACCCCCTCGACCGGGCGTTTCACCCTCACCTTCAGCGGTGGCGCGTCGGCGGGCGCGGCCTTCACCGTGACCTCCGCGAACCGCTCCGACGGTCCCTGGACCTACTCCACCGGAGCCGGGCAGCGGCTCTCCGACACCTGGAACACGGCCTATTCGGAGGGCGTGTACGACCTGTCGGTGTTCGGGCCCAACGGGTTCCTCCGTACGTTCCAGGGTTCCGGCACCGCGGCGGGCCCCGAAGTGACCGCCCGCCATGAGGCCCACGAGAGCCGTGGGGAGCACGGAGGCCACGGGGACCACGAGGGCCACGGAGGTCATGACGGCCACGGGTCCCGCCGGGGTCCGGGCAAGGACTCCGGCGCCGCGCGTGTGGTGCTGACCCTGACGAACGCGACCAGGACCGACCGCCGTCTGACGATCACCGACGCGTACGGCGGGAAGAGCGTGACCGTCAAGGTGCCGGCGGGCGGACAGGTGGTCCACCCGGTGGAACTGCGCGGCGACAGGCGCTGGTACGACCTGACGGTGGTGTCCGACAAGGACAAGGGCTTCCTGCGCCGGCTGGCCGGACATGTGGAGAACGGCGCGCCCGGTGTGAGCGACCCGGCGATCATCACCGGCTGACACCGTCACCGGCCGGCACCCGCCACGGAAGGGGCCGCTCGTACGAGATACGGGCGGCCCCCGCCGTCGAAACGGCCTGCCGGAACGGCCCGTCGGAACGGCCCGCCCGTCGGAAGGGCCCGTCGGATCAGCTCGCCCCGGTGCTCAGCCAGACCGCCGTGTCGGGGGGCAGCAGAGGGCCGGTCGTCGCGTCTCCCGCCAACTCGGCACTGGCCAGCAGCGGTTCGGCGCCGGCCGGCAGCGGCAGCGGCCCGTCGGAGATATTGACGCGGCACTCCAGACCCGCGTTCCCGTTCCCGCCCGCACCCTTGCGCCCGCCCTTGCGGAAGGCCAGTTCGCCCGGCGCCGACGGCAGCCACGCGAAGTCCTCGTCCCCCAGAAAGCTTCGGCGCAGACGCAGCGCCGTACGGTACAGCTCCAGGAAGGACCCGGGAGAACCGGTCTGGGCCTCGACCGAGCGCTCGCCCCATCCCCGGGGCTGGGGCAGCCAGCTGCCGCCGGACCCGAAGCCGTACGAGGATCCCGTCCTGGTCCACGGCAGCGGCACCCGGCAGCCGTCGCGGCCCTTCACGGCGTGGCCCGTCCGCTCCCACATGGGGTCGCGCAGCGCGTCCGCGGGCAGGTCGGCCACCTCGGGCAGGCCCAGTTCCTCGCCCTGGTAGAGATAGGTCGTACCGGGCAGCGCGAGGGTCAGCAGCGCGGCGGCCCTGGCCCGCCGGCGGCCCCGCTCCTCGTCGACGGCGGGTTCCCGGCCGTCCGTCAGCAGCCAGCCGCGCAGATCCGTGCCCTCGGGCACCCCGTAGCGGGTGGGGTGGCGCACCACGTCATGGTTGGACAGCACCCAGGTCGGCAGTGCCCCGTTGGCCGCCGCTCCGGTGAGTGAGGTGTCGATCACGTCACGGAACGCGCCCGCGTTCCACGGGCAGCGCAGATGGAAGAAGTTGAAGGCCTGGTGGAGTTCGTCGGGCCGGGTGTAGAGCGGCAGCCGGTCGGCGCTGACGCCCGCCTCCGCGACCATGATCCGGGGCGGCGCGTAGGAGTCGGTGATCTTCCGCCACTGACGGTAGATCTCATGGACCTCGTCGCGGTCCCAGAACGGATGGTCCTCGCCGCTGGGCGGGGCGTTGAGGGACGCCGAGTCGCCGCCGTGGGTGTTGCGCAGGGGCGCGGCGAGGTCCTTGCGCAGCCCGTGGGCCACATCGATACGGAAGCCGTCGACGCCCAGGTCGAGCCAGAACCGCAGGATGGCCTCGAACTCTGCGGCGACCTCGGGGTTCTCCCAGTTCAGATCGGGCTGGGCGGCAGCGAAGATATGCATGTACCACTGGCCGTCCGGGACCCGTGTCCAGGCCGCGCCGCCGAACTTGGACTGCCAGTCGGCGGGCGGCTCCGCGCCGCCGGGGCCGGTTCCGTCCCGGAAGACGAAGCGGTCGCGGGCGGCGGAGCCGGGCGGGGAGGCGAGTGCCTCGACGAACCACGGGTGCCGGTCGGAGCAGTGGTTGGGCACGATGTCGACGATGGTACGGAGACCGAGCGTCCTGGCCCGGCCGAGCAGCGCGCGGAAGTCGTCGAGGGTTCCGTGGCGCGGATCGACCTGGCGGTAGTCGGCGACGTCGTAGCCGCCGTCGGCCAGCGGGGAGCGGTAGAACGGGGTGAGCCAGACCGCGTCCGCGCCGAGGTCCGCCACATGGCCGAGCCGGTCGGCGATCCCCCGGAGGTCGCCCATTCCGTCCCCGTCGGCGTCGGCGAAGCTCGGAACGTAGACCTGGTAGACGACGGACTCCCGCCACCAGTCGCGATCGCCGCCGCCGGTACGCGGGCCACCACCGGAACCGAGGCCGCCACCGCCGTGGGTGCCGCCATCGGTGAAGACGCCGTTGCCTTCACCGATGCCTTCACCGTCGCCGTTTCCGTTGCCGTCCGGGAACGCGTGCTGAGTCACTGATACCTCTCGTGCCGGGATGTCGAGGTCGCTGGGCCGACTGCCATGGTGCCGGTGCGATCATCCCTTGAGCGCATCAAATGGGTCAGCCCGCGGTGTGAGACTTCCCGCAGGGCGTACGGTTCCGGCCGCACGGCCGGGACCCGGCGGGGCGGTCGCGGCGCTGGTGGACGCCCTGTCCGGGCCGTCGGCGGCGGTGGTGGACGCGGTGCCCGTACCGGTGGGTGTGATCGTTACCGAGTGGTCTTCGACCGGAGTTCCGGCGTCCGTGAGCGGAGTTCCGGGGTCCGCGGCCGCAGCGAGCGCAGCGCCAGCATCAGCACCCCGATGTCGTCGACGAACACCGGATCGGGCAGCAGATCGACCGGGAGCACCAGATAACCGATCGCCGCCCAGAACACCCAGCGCCTCTCGACCGGCAGCCCCGCCCGGTTCAGCGCGCGGCGGGCCCGCACCAGCCGGACGGCCAGAGCGATCGCGACGCCCAGGGTCAGCGCGACCAGGACGGCCGCCACCGCGATGAGGATCTTCAGTTCGCCGCTCATGCCGGGGCTCCTCGCTCGGGGCCGTGGGGCCGGCCGCTGCTACCCGGGTACCCCGGGCGCGGGCCCGCCACCCCGGGGCCTCCGCCGTACGCCCGCCCCTCCGGGGCCCTCTACCCACCAGCCCGACCAGTCGGTATGTTGCCGTGGCACCGACCGGCGGCCTCATCCGCCGACCCATCCGGAGCACACGCCACTGATGCCCCGCAAGAGCGCCCCGCCGGTCGAATCCGACCGCCGTCCCACGCCGTTCCCCCTCCGGACGCACCGCCTCCGCTCATTTCCGGCCATGATCAACTCGGGCACAATTGGGGGGTACGCCGCGCAAACGGGCGAGCCGCCCTCCGGGACGCGGGTAGAACTTCCGCCGCGCCGCCGCCTTCCGGCCATCACACACCGGACCCCCCGGACCCGCTGCGTCATACACCCACCACCCACGGTGAAGCATGTGTGATTGTGACGCCCCGGCCACATGGCCGAATGGCGCTCCCGGTCGATTCTCATGCTGACCGTGCGTTCTGACGGCCATTCACCGGTCACACTCCCGTCGGCACGGGCTTTGCAGCAATTCACTGAGGGGTGCGAGGGCCGGAAGTCCGGCCCCGCCAACAGACCTTCCCACGGCAGGACTTCGGACCCGCCCCGGGCGCGTGTCCGGTCACGGCGGCCGTTCTCCGCCCGCCGGTCCAGAAGTGGGCCTTGCCCAAAGCCCAAACGGAGTCAACGATTCAGTCGTGCGATTGACAGGTTCACGGCCAAAACCGAATGGCGGTGAACAGTCGCACCGCAGCGGCCCGATTACCCAACGGATCGCGAGTTCCCCCACCTATGGAGGATGTTGTGACCTTCAAGCGCTTTTCCCCCCTCGGCGCGGTATCAGGACGCGTACGGCTTCTCGCCGTCGCCTCCGGTCTGATGACCGCTGTCGCGCTTGCGGCCCCGACTGCCATCGCGGCGCCCGCCCCGGCCCCCAAGGCCACCGCGGCCCAGCTCGCCGACGCCAGCTCCGCCGTCCGCGGCGCCGACGTCGCCGGTACGGCCTGGTACACGGACGCGGCCTCCGGCAAGGTCGTCGTCACCGTCGACAGCACGGTCTCGGACGCGGAGATAGCCGAGATCAAGAACTCCGTGGGTGCCACCGCGGGCCTGACGATCAAGCACACCCCCGGCACGTTCAACACGCTCATCGCCGGCGGCGAGGCCATCACCACCGGTGGCAGCCGCTGCTCCCTGGGCTTCAACGTCCGCAGCGGCTCGACGTACTACGCGCTGACCGCCGGACACTGCACCAACGCCGGCGCCACCTGGAACATCGGCACCCGTGCCGGTTCGAGCTTCCCGACCAACGACTACGGCATCATCCGCCACTCCAACGCGGCCGCGGCCGACGGCCGGGTGTACCTGTACAACGGCTCGTACCAGGAGATCACCGGCGCCGCCAACCCGTCGGTCGGCCAGAGCGTCCGCCGCAGCGGCTCGACCACGGGTGTCCACAGCGGTACGGTCACCGGTCTCAACGCGACCGTCAACTACGGCAGCGGCCAGATCGTCGGCGGTCTGATCCAGACCAACGTCTGCGCCGAGCCCGGCGACAGCGGCGGCTCGCTCTTCGCCGGCACCACGGCGCTGGGCCTGACCTCGGGCGGCAGCGGTAACTGCTCCTCCGGCGGCACCACGTTCTTCCAGCCGGTCGTGGAGGCCCTGAACGCCTACGGCGTCAGCATCTTCTAGTCTCCGCGCACCACTCGCACGACTCGCACCACTCGCACCACGGCACGGACAACACGCTTCATCCGCTTGATCCTTCCTCGGAACACCGACGGGCCGCGCACCTGGTGCGCGGCCCGTCGCGTTCCCCCGGACACCGCCCTTCCTCCCCGACACCTCCGGCACACCTCCACGGGGGCGACGGACGTCCGATTCGTTCAAGACCGGCTCCCGCGCACGCTCCTACCGTGGAGACATGACTACCGCTTCCGTTCCGACCCCACGACTCGACGCGATCGGCCTGGTCGTCTCCGACATGGCCGCCTCGCTCGCCTTCTACCGCGCGCTCGGCGTGCCCGTACCCGCCGAAGCCGATACCGCGCCCCATGCCGAGGCCACCCTGCCCGGGGGTGCGCGCATCCTCTGGGACACCGAGGAGACCGTCCGTACCTACGATCCCGGCTGGAGGCGGCCGGAGCGCGGGGGACGGATCGGGCTCGCCTTCCTCTGCGGGAGCCCCGCCGAGGTGGACGCCGCCTACGACTCCCTGGTCGCGGCCGGGCACCGGGGGCATCTGAAGCCCTGGGACGCCGTGTGGGGACAGCGTTACGCGGTGGTCCTGGACCCGGACGGCTGCGAGGTCTCGCTGTTCGCCAGTGCCACATAGGCACCGAGGGTGAGCCCGGCCAGATCGCGTGTCTCCCGGGCGAGATGCGCCTGGTCGGCACAGCCCGCGGCGAGCGCCGCCACGGCGTACGGCTTCCCCGCCCGTACGAGCGCCAGCGCGCGCTGGAGCCGCAGCACGCGGGCCAGCGTCTTGGGCCCGTAACCGAAGGCGTCCAGGGAGCGGCGGTGGAGCTGGCGGGCGCCGAGCCCGACGGCGGCGGCGGTCGCCGCGACCGTACGTCCGGCGTTCAGCCCGTCGACGACCGCCCGCAGCAGCGGATCGGGCGGTCCGACGGCCGCGGCCCGCCGCAGCGCCACCGCCTCCAGCGCGTCCGCCGGGTCGTCGGCGGACGCGAGCCGCCCGGTGAGCGCGCGCACCTCGGCCGGTGACCAGAGAGCGGCCAGCTCCACCCGCAGATCGCGCAGTTCGTGCGCCGGTACGCCGAGGAACGCGGGCGCGGCCCCGGGCGCGAAGCGCACCCCGGCGCAGTACAGCCCGTCGATCCCCTCGGGCGCGTAGGCGTGGGTATCGGGTCCGGCGACCAGCAGTCTGTCCCCGATCCACAGCAGATCCATACAGCCGTCGGGCAGCACGGGGTAGGGCGTGGACCGCTCGCCCGCCGTCACCGTCCGCGTCCAGACGACCGCGCCTTCGAGCCGTGACGCCCGTTCCTCGTACCTGCCCACGAGGCTAGGGCCTCTCGTTCGGATCTCGCTGGGCTCGCGTGCCCTGGCCGCCCTGCCCCTTGTCGCCGTTCCCCTGGCCGCCACGGCCCCTGTCCCGGCTCCCGCGGTAGCCGTCCCATCCCGCGTGCAGCCGGGCCTTCACACGTGCCTTCACATCGTCCGGCGGCAGGAACCTCGACCATCTCTCCGGGTACTCCGAGGGCATGCCCGGATCGCTTCCGTCGTCGTCCTCGATCGCGTTCCTGGCCTCCGCGGCGGCCGCGGCGCGGGCCACCAGTTCCGCCGCGTGGGCCGCGCGCAGACGTTCGTTGGAAGCGCGCGCCGCCGCCGTGGCGACCGACGGCCAGACCCGGTCGGTCGCCGCGTTGACCGCCGCGCCCACCAGGACCGCGAACGCGGAGACGCCGATCCAGAGCAGTACGGCGATGGGCGCGGCCAGCGAACCGTAGATGGTCGGGCCCTCGACCGTGCTGGTCAGATAAATCCGGAGCAGAAAACTCCCCAGCACCCACATCGCCAGCGCCACCAGCGCGCCCGGCACATCCTCCAGCCAGCGGCGGGACCTGGCCGGCACCGATACGTGGTAGAGCGTGGTCAGAAAGGCGATGGAGAGCGATATGACCACCGGCCAGTACAGGACGCTCACCACCGCCGTGCCCCACGGGACGAGTTCGACCACCCGGTCGGGGCCGACCACCGCCAGTGGCAGCACCACCGCGCCGATCAGCAGCGCCACGAGGAAGAGCAGAAAGGCGAGCAGCCGGGTCGCGACGATGCCGCGCCGCCCGTCGAGCCCGTACATCACCGTGATGGTGTCGACGAAGACATTGACCGCCCGGGAGCCCGACCAGAGCGCGATCGCGAAACCGAGCGAGATCACATCGGGGCGTCCGCCATGGGTGATGTCCTTCAGCAGCGGCTTGGCGATCTGGTTGACCCCGCGGTCCGAGAGCACGGTGCCGACCGCCGAGAGGATGTTCTTCTCGATCGAGGCGACGGTGGCGGTGCTGGTCCAGTCGTCCACATAGCCGAGCAGACCGATGAGACCGAGCAGCAGGGGCGGCAGCGAGAGCAGCGTGAAGAACGCCGCCTCGGCCGCGAGCCCCAGCACGCGGTACTCGATGCACGAGTTGACCGTGTCCTTCAGCAGCAACCAGGTCATCCGCCGCTTGGATACGTTGCGGTAGAGGACTCGGGCCCGGTGGAGTCGACCCGCCGGCCGCTCGGGTGTTTCTTTTGCTGCCTGCACCTCCTTACCGTATCGGCATGGCAGCCACCACCCACACAGTGACCAATCAGGTTCCGCCCCTGGTGGGGTACGACGTCTTCAGCGCCGACCGGGTCCTCGTGGAGGGCGTGGAGCGCCACAGCGCACCCGCTCTTCTCGACGAGACCCGCGCGGAGCTGATGGCGCTCGGCCGCACCGCCGGATCCGCGGCGGCCCAGGAGTGGGGAGCGCGGGCCAACGAGTGTCCGCCGACGCTCCGCACCCATGACCGCTACGGCAACCGGATCGACGAGGTCGACTTCCATCCGGCCTGGCACCAGGTGCTGGGGCAGGCGGTCTCGGCCGGACTGACCGACGCCTGGGGCAGACCGGGCGGGCATCTGCGCCGTGCGGCCGGCTTCTTCGTCTGGACGCAGGTGGAGGCCGGGAACGGCTGTCCGGTGTCGATGACCCATGCCGCGGTGCCCGCGCTGCGCGCCGAACCGGATCTCGCGGCCGAGTGGGAGCCGAGGCTGACCTCCCACCGGTACGAGCCGGGGCTGCGGCCGGCCGCGGAGAAGGCCGGCGCGCTCTTCGGGATGGGCATGACGGAGAAGCAGGGCGGCAGCGACGTACGCGCCAATACGACGAGCGCGCTGCCGCTGGGCACGGAGGGCGAGTATCTGCTCACCGGGCACAAGTGGTTCTGCTCGGCGCCGATGTGCGACGGCTTCCTCGTACTGGCCCAGGCGCCCGGCGGACTGACGTGTTTCCTGGTCCCCCGGGTCCTGGCCGACGGAACGCGCAACGTGTTCCTGATCCAGCGCCTCAAGGACAAGCTGGGCAACCGGTCCAACGCGTCGGGCGAGGTGGAGTTCGACGGCACATGGGCCAGGCGGGTCGGCGAGGAGGGCCGCGGGGTGCGCACCATCATCGAGATGGTGGCGGCGACCCGGCTCGACTGTGTGCTGGGATCGGCCGCGCTGATGCGGCAGTCCGTGGCACAGGCCGTGCATCACGCCACCTACCGCGGCGCGTTCGGCGGTGAGCTGATCGACAAACCGCTGATGCGGAACGTACTGGCCGATCTGGCGCTGGAGTCGGAGGCGGCGACGGTGCTGGCGCTGCGGCTGGCGTCGGCGTACGACGTGATCCAGGACGCCGGCGGTGGCGGCGGGAACGGCGGCGACGGCGGCGCGGACCATGAGCGGGCCTTTCTGCGGCTCGCGGTGCCCACCGCCAAGTACTGGGTGACCAAGCGGTGTACGCCGGTGGCGGGCGAGGCGCTGGAGTGCCTGGGCGGCAACGGCTATGTGGAGGAGTCCGGTATGCCGCGGCTGCTGCGCGAGTCGCCGCTCAACTCGATCTGGGAGGGGTCCGGGAACGTACAGGCACTGGATGTGCTGCGGGCCCTCCAGCGTGAGCCGGAGGCGCTGAACGCCTTCCTCCAGGAGGTGGGCCGGGCGCGCGGCGCCGACCACCGGCTCGACGCGGCGATCAAGGATCTGCTGACCGAACTCGCCGATCTGACCGGGATCGAGGCCCGTGCCCGCCGGCTGGTGGAGCGGCTGGCTCTGGTGCTCCAGGGCTCGCTGCTGGTGCGCTGGGCACCCCCGGAGGTCGCGGACGCGTTCTGTGCCTCGCGGCTGGGCGGGGACTGGGGCTCGGCCTTCGGGACGCTGCCCCACACCCTCGGTCTGGCGTCGGTGGTGGACCGGGCGCGGCCCGTCGGCTGAAGGACGGGGGCGAGCGGGCGGACAGGGGCGAGGCGGGCGGACGGGCCCGAGGTGGGCCGGAGGTGATGCCGCGCCGACACGGCACCACCTCCGGCCCGTACTCACCTTCTTGTACGCGTCCACCGCTCGCCAGGGTTGCAAGCCGTTGCAGAAGAACCGATTTAGCAGCACCGGTGGCTGGGGGAGGCCGATGAAGAACATTCCGCTCGGTGACACACCGCTCAGAAACACCCCGCTCGGGAACGCGCCGCTCGGCGGGACACCTCTCAGGAACGGACCGCTCAGGAACGGACCGCTCGACCTGGCGAGGCTCACCGCCACGGACAGCGCGCGGGGCGCCCGGCTGCTCCATGAGATCCGGGACGCCGTCCTCGCGGGCGAACGGCCCCCGGTGGCACCGCGGCCGGTGATCGACGCGTCCTGGAGGCGGATGTTCCGGATCGGGGCCGACCCGGAACGGCACGACTCCGGCGCACTGCTGGAGCGCGACGAACTGGAGCACCGCCGGCGCACCTCCGCGCTGGGCGAGGTGGTGCGTACGCTCGTCGGTTCCCTCAGCGAGATCATCGAGTCCTCGCTCCAGATCATGGTGGTCACCGACGACGAGGGACGGGTGCTGTGGCGCAGGGGCGGCCTCGGCGGGCTGCGGAAGTCGAACGGCATCCAGCTCGAAGAGGGCGCCGCCTGGTCCGAGCACTCCACGGGGACCAATGCCATCGGTACGGCGCTGGCGGCACGCCGGCCGGTACGGGTCCACTCGGCCGAGCACTTCGCCCAGACGCTGCACACCTGGACCTGCGCGGCCTCGCCCGTGCACGATCCGAGGGACGGCCGGCTGCTGGGTGTGGTGGATGTCAGCGGTCCGGCGACGGGCTTCCATCCGATGACGCTGGCGCTGGTCACCTCGGTCGCCCGGCTCGCGGAGGGCGAGCTGCGCGAGCGGCACGGCCGGGCCGTCGAGCGGCTCCGTTCGGTGGCCGCGCCGATCATGTGCCGGCTGGGCGGGGGCCGTGCGGTCGCGGTCGACGCGCACGGCTGGACCGCGGCGGTCACGGGCATGGCGCCGGTGGACCGGCTGCCGCTGCCCAAGTCCTTCCGGGCGGGCCGGGTCCTGCTGCCCTCGCTGGGCATGTGCACGGTCGAGCCGCTGCCCGGCGGCTGGCTGGTACGGGTGGACGAGGCACGGCCGCGGGCGGAGACACCGGGCCGGGTCGTACTGGATCTGAGCCGGCCCCGGCACCCGGCGGTCACGGTCTCCGGCTCGGCGGGGAGCTGGACCCAGGAGCTGACTCCGCGCCACGCCGAGCTGCTCTATCTGCTGGCCGTGCACCGGGACGGCCGGAGCGCGGCGGAACTGGCCGCCGACGTCTTCGGCGACCCCACCCGGACGGTGACGGTACGGGCGGAGGTCTCCCGGGTCCGGCGCCATCTGTCGGGCGTGCTGGCGCACCGGCCGTACCGTTTCAGCGAGGGGATCGAGGTGGCGGTGGTGGGGCCGGAGAACCCGCTGGATCTGCTGCCGCGTTCACAGGCGCCGACGGTACTGAGCGCCAGGCAGCCACCGGGCGGCACGTGAGACCGGCGCGTGAGGCCGACGGGCCCGGGGCGCGACCGGCCGGTCCCGGGGCCCGGGGGTCCTGGTGACCGGTGGCCCGCCGTGTCCGCCGCCCTGTCCGCCGCCGTGTCCGTACGGTCAGCCGGC
Organism: Streptomyces sp. NPDC055025; assembly: GCF_053608565.1. NCBI lineage: Bacteria > Bacillati > Actinomycetota > Actinomycetes > Kitasatosporales > Streptomycetaceae > Streptomyces > Streptomyces sp. NPDC055025. The sequence continues at coordinate 257,282 of NZ_JBSGVS010000002.1, read as the reverse complement.
CATGATGCCCTCACGGCTCCCTGCCGGCGTCCGATCGCGCGGGGCGGCCCGGGGGCGGCTTCCCGCGCGTTCCCGGCGCGTGATTCGCTGGCCGCTATGAGCATCACCGTGACCACCTGGTCCCTGGAGCAGACCTCGCCCGCCGATCTGCGGCCCGCCGCCGAGCCCGCGGGCGAGGTGCGGATCGTCCGGGCCGAGATCCCCTCGCCCGAGTTCAGCCGCTTCCTCTACACGGCCGTCGGCGGGGACGTCCGCTGGACCGACCGGCTGACGCTCTCGTACGCCCAGTGGCAGGAGTTCCTCTCGCGGCCGGGTGCCGAGACCTGGGTCGCCTACGAGAAGGGCACCCCGGCCGGCTATCTGGAGCTGGCGGCGGGACCGGAGGGCGTGGTCGAGATCGCGTACTTCGGGCTGATCCCCGCCTTCCGCGGCCGGCGCATCGGCGGCCATCTGCTCTCGTACGGAGTGGCACGGGCCTGGGACCTCGCCGAGCGGTGGCCCGGCGCCGAGCCGACCAAGCGGGTCTGGCTGCACACCTGTTCCAAGGACGGCCCGTACGCCATGGACAACTATCTGCGCCGCGGCTTCACCCTCTTCGACACCAGGATCACCGAGGAGCCCGAAGTGGCCGCCCCCGGCCCCTGGCCCGGCGCGCGGTCGCCCCAGGGGACCCACGCGCTCCACGCGCACCAGGGACCGGATGCCACCAGGTCCGTATGACCGCCTCGGGATCACGGGATCCGGCCGACCGGGCCACCGGTCGCGGTCAAACCCGCACACCCCGTGACGGGCGACACATCGTCTCGCGGAGTGGGACACTCTCGTCCAGATAATGGATAGTGGTGGACTGCCCGGAGATACGCGTGACACGCTTCCGTCATGTCTAGAGCTGGAATAGCCTTGGTGAGTCGGCGGCACGTCGATCTCGGCCGCCTGTCCAGCGCCATCTGTCCAGCGGGCTGAGAGTCCCAGCACCGCCGCGATCCCCCCCTCTCTGTCATCCCGCCGCGCACCGACGCCCCCCGCGTGAGTGTGCGGCTCAGAGCCGCCCTCCTGCATGTCTCGAAGGACGTACCCGCCATGGCCGCCACCCCGGAAAAGCCGTCCACCGCCACGCCCCGCCGCAAGGTGAGCCGTCACCGCGGCGAGGGCCAGTGGGCCGTGGGTCACTTCACTCCGCTCAACGGCAATGAGCAGTTCAAGAAGGACGACGACGGTCTCAACGTACGGACACGTATCGAGACGATCTACTCCAAGGCGGGCTTCGACTCGATCGACCCGAACGATCTGCGCGGACGGATGCGCTGGTGGGGGCTGTACACCCAGCGCAGGCCCGGGATCGACGGCGGCAAGACCGCGATCCTGGAGCCGGAGGAGCTGGACGACGAGTACTTCATGATGCGGGTGCGCATCGACGGCGGACGGCTGACCACCGAGCAGCTGCGGGTGATCGGCCAGATCTCGCAGGAGTTCGCGCGCGGCACGGCCGACATCACCGACCGGCAGAACGTGCAGTACCACTGGATCCGGATCGAGGACGTGCCGGAGATCTGGCGGCGGCTCGAAGCGGTCGGTCTCTCCACGACCGAGGCCTGCGGTGACACCCCCCGGGTGATCCTCGGTTCACCGGTCGCCGGGATCGCCGAGGACGAGATCATCGACGGCACCCCGGCGGTCGACGAGATCCACCGCCGGATCATCGGGAACCCCGACTTCTCCAATCTGCCGCGCAAGTTCAAGTCCGCGATCTCCGGATCGCCGCTGCTCGACGTGGCGCACGAGATCAACGACATCTCGTTCGTCGGGGTGAACCACCCCGAGCACGGCCCCGGTTTCGATCTCTGGGTGGGCGGCGGACTCTCCACCAACCCCAAGATCGGCCAGCGTCTCGGCGCCTGGGTGCCGCTGGACGAGGTCCCCGATGTCTACACCGGCGTGATCTCGATCTTCCGCGACTACGGCTACCGCCGGCTGCGCACCCGCGCCCGGCTGAAGTTCCTGCTCGCCGACTGGGGTACGGAGAAGTTCCGCCGGATCCTGGAGGACGAGTACCTCAAGCGCGAGCTGATCGACGGCCCGGCGCCCGAGCAGCCCGTACAGCGGTGGCGCGACCATGTAGGGGTGCACCGTCAGCGCGACGGCCGCTTCTACGTCGGCTTCGCGCCCCGGGTCGGGCGGGTGGACGGCGCCACACTGACGAAGATCGCCGAGCTGGCCGAGGCGCACGGCTCGGGCCGGCTCCGTACCACCGTCGAGCAGAAGATGATCGTCCTCGATGTGACCGAGGACCGGATCGACTCACTGGTGGCCGGTCTCGAAGCGCTCGATCTGCGGGTCAAGCCGTCGCCGTTCCGGCGCGGCACGATGGCGTGCACGGGCATCGAGTTCTGCAAGCTGGCGATCGTCGAGACCAAGCGGCGCGGTGCCACGCTGATCGACGAACTGGAGCGCCGTATCCCGGACTTCGACCAGCCGATCACCATCAACGTCAACGGCTGCCCGAACGCCTGCGCCCGGATCCAGGTCGCCGACATCGGTCTCAAGGGCCAGCTCGTGCTGGACAGCAACGGCGAGCAGGTCGAGGGCTTCCAGGTGCATCTGGGCGGCGCGCTGGGCCTGGAGGCGGGCTTCGGCCGCAAGGTGCGCGGGCTCAAGGTCACCTCCGACGAGCTGCCCGACTACATCGAGCGGGTGCTCGGCCGCTTCCAGAAGGAGCGCGAGGAGGGCGAGCGCTTCGCCACCTGGGCGGCCCGCGCCAGCGAGGAGTCGCTGTCATGAGCCGCGCTGTCATGAGCGGTCCCGTCATGGGCGGCCCCGTCACGAGCGGCCCCGTCGTACGCGGCGCGGGCCCCCGTGGGCGGCGCCGGGGGAGGGCGGGCTCATGAGCGAGCGCGCGGCCCCCTTCTACTGCCCCTACTGCGGCGACGAGGATCTGCGTCCCAGCGAGCAGGGCCATGGCGCCTGGGAATGCGCGGCCTGCAATCGGGCCTTCCAGCTGAAGTTCCTCGGGCTGCTCGCCCGCGGGCTCCGGCACGGTGACGGCGGGGAAGAGATATGACGGCTCCGACGGATACCGGCGGTCCCAGGGCGCTCGCCGAGCGGGCGGGCCGCGAGCTGGAGGACGCCTCGGCCACGGAGATTCTGCGCTGGGCCGTGGACACCTTCGGGAAACGTTTCTGCGTCACCTCCTCGATGGAGGACGCGGTGGTCGCCCATCTCGCCTCCCGGGTGCGGCCCGGCGTCGACGTGGTCTTCCTCGACACCGGCTACCACTTCCCCGAGACGATCGGCACCCGCGACGCGGTGGACGCCGTGATGGACGTCAATGTCATCACGCTCACCCCCCGCAGGACCGTCGCCGAGCAGGACGCCGAGTACGGTCCGAGGCTGCACGACCGCGATCCCGACCTCTGCTGCGCCCTGCGCAAGGTCAAGCCCCTCGAAGAGGGCCTGACCGGCTATGACGCCTGGGCCACCGGACTGCGCCGCGACGAGTCCCCGACCCGGGCAGGGACACCCGTCGTCGGCTGGGACGAGAAGCGCGGCAAGGTCAAGGTCTCCCCGATCGCGCGCTGGACGCAGGACGACGTGGACGCCTATGTCACCGAGCACGGTGTCCTCACCAATCCCCTGCTGATGGACGGTTACGCCTCCGTGGGCTGCGCCCCCTGCACCCGCCGGGTGCTGGAGGGCGAGGACGCGCGCGCCGGCCGCTGGGCCGGCCGGGGCAAGACCGAATGCGGGCTGCACGGATGACGGACCATCAGGAGGGGCACGTGCGTCGTCACGAGGGGCGCGCGAGCGCGACGGAGCGGGGCACGACGGTCTGGCTCACCGGACTGCCGAGCGCGGGCAAGACGACCATCGCGTACGAACTGGCCGGCCGGCTCCGTGCCGAGGGCCACCGGGTCGAGGTGCTCGACGGCGACGAGATCCGGGAGTTCCTCTCCGCCGGTCTCGGCTTCAGCCGCGAGGACCGCCACACCAATGTCCAGCGCATCGGCTTCGTCGCCGAACTGCTCGCGTCCCAGGGCGTCAAGGCGCTGGTGCCGGTGATCGCGCCGTACGCGGACAGCCGGGAGGCGGTGCGCAAGCGCCATCACACGGAGGGCACCGGCTATCTGGAGGTGCATGTGGCCACCCCGGTCGAGGTGTGCTCCGTACGTGATGTGAAGGGGCTGTACGCCAAGCAGGCGGCGGGCGAGATCTCCGGTCTCACCGGGGTCGACGACCCCTACGAGGCCCCCGAGGCGCCGGATCTGCGGATCGAGTCGCACACCCAGTCCGTCGAGGAGTCCGCCGCCGCGCTCCACGCGCTGCTCACCGAGAGGGGTCTCGCGTGACCACCGTCGCAGCCGTCACCGGGGGCACGGACGCCCCGTACGCGCTGAGCCATCTCGACGCCCTGGAGTCCGAGGCGGTCCATATCTTCCGCGAGGTGGCGGGGGAGTTCGAGCGGCCGGTGATCCTGTTCTCCGGCGGCAAGGACTCGATCGTCATGCTGCGTCTGGCGCTGAAGGCGTTCGCGCCCGCGCCGGTGCCGTTCTCGCTGCTGCATGTGGATACCGGGCACAACTTCCCCGAGGTGCTGGAGTACCGGGACCGTACGGTGGCCGCGCACGGACTGCGCCTCCATGTCGCCTCCGTCCAGGAGTACATCGACGCCGGGAAGCTCCGGGAGCGGCCCGACGGCACCCGTAATCCGCTCCAGACCGTGCCGCTGACCGAGAAGATCCAGGCCGAGCGGTTCGACGCGGTCTTCGGCGGCGGCCGGCGCGACGAGGAGAAGGCGCGCGCCAAGGAGCGGGTGTTCTCGCTGCGCGACGAGTTCTCCCAGTGGGACCCGCGCCGGCAGCGGCCGGAACTGTGGCAGCTCTACAACGGCCGCCACGCGCCCGGTGAGCATGTCCGGGTCTTCCCGCTCTCCAACTGGACCGAGCTGGACGTCTGGCAGTACATCGCCCGCGAGGAGATCGAACTCCCCCGGATCTACTTCGCGCACGAGCGCGAGGTCTTCCGGCGCTCCGGCATGTGGCTGACCGCCGGTGAGTGGGGCGGCCCCGCCGAGTCCGAGACCGTCGAGCGGCGCCAGGTGCGCTACCGCACGGTCGGGGACATGTCCTGCACGGGCGCGGTCGACTCGGACGCCGGCACGCTGGACGCGGTGATCGCCGAGATCGCCGCGTCCCGGCTGACCGAGCGCGGCGCGACCCGCGCCGACGACAAGCTGTCCGAGGCCGCCATGGAAGACCGCAAGCGCGAGGGGTACTTCTAACCATGACGAGCACCACCGGGCCCACCCAGCCGTCCGCCGGGTTCGCGGAGTTCACCGAGCGGCTCTCGGCGACCACGCTGCTGCGCTTCGCCACCGCGGGCTCCGTCGACGACGGCAAGTCCACCCTGGTGGGCCGGCTGCTGCACGACTCCAAGTCGGTGCTCACCGACCAGCTGGAGGCCGTCGAGCACGCCTCCCGCAGCCGGGGCCAGGACGCTCCCGATCTGGCGCTGCTCACGGACGGGCTGCGGGCCGAGCGCGAGCAGGGCATCACGATCGATGTCGCCTACCGCTACTTCGCCACGCCCCGGCGGCGGTTCATCCTCGCGGACACCCCCGGGCATGTGCAGTACACCAGGAACATGGTGACGGGCGCCTCCACCGCGGAGCTGGCCGTCGTCCTGGTGGACGCCCGCAACGGCGTGGTCGAGCAGACCCGCCGTCATGCCGCGGTGGCCGCGCTGCTCCGTGTCCCCCATGTCGTCCTCGCCGTCAACAAGATGGATCTGGTCGACTACGCCGAACCCGTGTTCGCCGCCATCGCCGAGCGGTTCACGGCGTACGCCGCCTCCCTCGGCATCCCGGAGATCACCGCGATCCCGATCTCGGCGCTGGCCGGTGACAATGTCGTGGAGCCGTCGGCGCACATGGACTGGTACGGCGGCCCGACCGTGCTGGAGCATCTGGAGACCGTGCCCGTCAGCAGTGATCTGGCGAGCAGCCCGGCGCGCTTCCCGGTGCAGTACGTGATCCGTCCGCGGACCGCCGAGCACCCCGACTACCGCGGCTACGCGGGCCAGATCGCCTCCGGGGTGCTGCGGGTGGGCGACCCGGTGACCGTGCTGCCTTCGGGCCGTACGAGCACCATCGAGGGCATCGACGCGCTCGGGGTGGGCGTGGACATCGCCTGGGCGCCGCAGTCGGTGACCGTCCGGCTCGCCGACGACATCGACATCTCGCGCGGCGATCTGATCGCGCCCAGCGCCGGCGCGCCCGCGACGACCCGGGACGTGGAGGCGACCGTCTGCCATGTCGCCGACGCGCCGCTCGTCGTCGGCCAGCGGGTCCTGCTGAGGCACACCACCCGTACGGTCAAGGCGATCGTGAAGGACATCCCGTCACGGCTGACGCTGGACGATCTCTCCCAGCACCCGGATCCCGGGCAGCTCGTGGCCAATGACATCGGCCGGGTCAGGGTCCGTACGGCGGAGCCGCTCGCGCTCGACGCCTACGCGGACTCCCGGGGCACCGGCTCCTTTCTGCTGATCGACCCCGCGGACGGCACGACGCTGACCGCCGGCATGGCGGGCGACGCGTTCACCGACGTGACCGCCGGGACCACCGCGGCCGTGACCGCCGACGACGAGGGCTGGGATTTCTGATGGTGATGGACGTGTTCGCGACCTTCGCGAAGGAGGGCGGCCGGGTCGGCAGCGGCGCCCTCGGCGCGGGAACGGGCGGGGTGGCGCGATGTGCGTGATGACGTACGCGCACCGCTCGCGCGCCCGCACCCCCCACCTGCCGTACCTGTCTTCCCGTCTCCCGCACCACCCGAACCCCCCGCACCGCCGAAGACCTACCGACTTCCCGGCCCCGCCCCCGTACTCCGGAAGGGCGTGAGCACCGGGCCAACGAGAGGAAAACCTCCCGTGCCAGCCTCCCGCTCCCTCGCGCGCCGCCGTCTCGCCGCCGTCGCCACCGCACTGCCGCTGCTCACCGTCGCGCTCACCTCCTGCGGCTACGGCTCGGACTCCGACACCAAGGACGACAAGGTCGCCCCCGCCGCCACCGGCAAGGCGCTCTCGGCCGACACGGTGAAGATCGGCTACTTCCCCAACCTGACCCATGCCACGGCTCTCGTGGGCATCCAGGAGGGGCTCTTCCAGAAGGAGCTGGGCGGTACGAAGGTGGCGCCCTCCACCTTCAACGCGGGCCCCTCCGAGATCGAGGCCCTCAACGCGGGCAGCATCGACATCGGCTTCATCGGCCCCTCCCCCGCCATCAACGGCTACACCCAGACGGGTGGCAAGAGCCTGCGTATCATCGGCGGCTCGGCCTCCGGCGGTGTGAAGCTCGTGGTCAACCCCGACAAGATCAAGACCCTGGACGACATCAAGGGCAAGAAGATCGCCACGCCGCAGCTCGGCAACACCCAGGACGTGGCCTTCCTCAACTGGGTCTCCGAGAAGGGCTGGAAGGTCGACGCCCAGTCCGGCAAGGGCGATGTCTCCGTCGTCCGTACGGACAACAAGATCACCCCGGACGCCTACAAGGCCGGTTCCATCGACGGCGCCTGGGTGCCGGAGCCGACCGCGTCCAAGCTCGTCGCCGAGGGCGCCAAGGAGCTGCTGAACGAGTCCGACCTGTGGCCGGACAAGAAGTTCGTGATCACGAACATCATCGTGTCGCAGAAGTTCCTCGGCGAGCACCCGGACGTGGTCGAGGCCGTGCTGCGCGCCTCGGTGAAGACGAACGAGTGGATCAACGCCAATGACGCCCAGGCGAAGGCGTCCGCCAACGAGGCGCTGAAGGTCCTCTCCGGCAAGGCGCTGCCGCCGGAGGTGCTCGACCCGGCCTGGGAGTCGATCGAGATCATCAACGACCCGCTGGCCGCCACGCTCCAGGCGGAGGCCGAGCACGCGGTGAAGGCCGGTCTGCTGGAGAAGCCCGATCTGGCCGGTATCTACGACCTGCGGCCCCTGAACAAGGTGCTCACGGCCGCCGGTCAGCCCGAGGTCGCCGACGCCGGTCTCGGCGTCGGGTAACCGCGATGTACGCCGTCTCCGGCGCATCCGGCGTATCCGCCGGATCCGCGTGACTCCCGACCGTTCCCACACCGTTCCCAGGAGGTGACGACCATGGCGACAGCTCTCGCCAAGGCCGCCGACAGCACCCCGGCGGTGGACCACGCCGCCCGTATCGCGCATGTCTCGAAGTCCTTCGTGACGCCCGCCGGGCAGCAGCTCGTCCTGGACGACATCACCCTCGATGTCGCTCCCGGCGAGTTCGTCACCCTCCTGGGAGCGTCGGGGTGCGGCAAGTCCACCCTGCTCAATCTGGTCGCGGGGCTGGACCGTCCGTCCGCCGGGTCCATCGAGACGCCCGGCGGCCGGCCCGCCCTGATGTTCCAGGAGCACGCGCTGTTCCCGTGGCTGACCGCGGGCAAGAACATCGAGCTGGCGCTGCGGCTGCGCGGGGTGCCCAAGCAGGAGCGGCGCGGCGAGGCGGAGCGGCTGCTCTCCCTCGTACGGCTGGACGGCTCGTTCGGCAAGCGGGTGCACGAGCTGTCCGGCGGTATGCGGCAGCGGGTCGCGCTGGCCCGCGCGCTCGCCCAGGACAGCCAACTGCTGCTGATGGACGAGCCGTTCGCGGCGCTGGACGCCATCACCCGGGATGTGCTGCACGACGAGCTCACCCGGATCTGGCGCGAGACGGATCTGTCGGTGCTGTTCGTCACGCACAACGTACGGGAGGCGGTGCGGCTCGCCGAGCGTGTCGTCCTGCTGTCGTCGCGGCCCGGCCGGGTGGCCCATGAGTGGCGTGTGGACATCCCGCAGCCGCGCCGTATCGAGGACCCCGCCGTCGCGGAGCTGTCCGTCGAGATCACCGAAGAACTGCGTGGGGAGATCCGCCGCCATGGGCAGCACTGAGACCACAGCGCCGAAGGACACGACACCGGAGGGGCCGGGGCCGGCCGGCGGGGCGGGCGCCTCGTCGCGGAAGGGCCCGGCGGCGGGCGGGACGGAGTCCGGGGACCCGGCGCTCCCGCACGATCTGGCGGGCCTGGAAGCCGGGCTCGACGCGCTGGACACCGTGCAGACCGGACGGGCGCCGCTGCGCGAGACGCTCGTCCAGAAGGTCCTGCCGCCCGTCATCGCCGTCGCGCTGGTGCTGGTGGTGTGGCAGATCCTCGTCTGGGCGAAGATCACCGACGACTACAAGCTGCCCTCGCCGTCGGCGGTGTGGGACGAGGTGGCGGACGCCTGGGCCCAGGGCACCCTCCTCGGCTATATCTGGACCAGTGTCTCGCGCGGTCTGCTGGGCTTCCTGCTGGCCCTGGCGATCGGTACGCCGCTCGGACTGCTGGTGGCCCGGGTGCGGTTCGTCCGCGCGGCCATCGGTCCGATCCTGTCCGGACTCCAGTCGCTGCCCTCGGTGGCCTGGGTGCCGCCCGCGGTGATCTGGCTGGGGCTGAACGACTCGATGATGTACGCCGTGATCCTGCTCGGCGCGGTTCCCTCGATCGCCAACGGTCTGGTCTCCGGCGTCGACCAGGTGCCGCCGCTGTTCCTGCGGGCCGGGCGCACACTCGGCGCGACCGGGCTGCGGGGCACCTGGCACATCGTGATGCCAGCGGCGCTGCCCGGCTATCTGGCCGGGCTGAAGCAGGGCTGGGCGTTCTCCTGGCGCTCGCTGATGGCCGCGGAGATCATCGCGTCCTCGCCCGATCTCGGCGTGGGGCTGGGCCAGTTGCTGGAGAACGGCCGTACGGTCGGCAGTATGCCGATGGTGTTCCTCGCCATCTTCCTCATCCTGGTCGTCGGTATCGCCATCGACCTGCTGATCTTCAGTCCGCTGGAGCGGCGGGTGCTGCGCGGCCGCGGTCTTCTCGTGAAAAGCTGATTCCCCATGCGCCACCACTCCGCCCAGCCGTCCGGACCGCGGTCCGGACCACGGCCCCTCCCCCGGCCGGTGCTGCTCGTCGTCGCCCACGGCAGCCGTGATCCGCGGCACGCCGCGACCGTGCACGCCCTGACCGGGCGGCTGCGCACGCTGCGGCCCGGACTGCGGGTGGAGACCGGCTTCCTGGACTTCAACGCCCCGGCCGTGCCACGACTGCTCGACCGGCTGGCGCGGGAGGGCGTACGGGACGTGGTGGTCCTGCCGCTGCTCCTGACGCGCGCGTTCCACGCCAAGGCCGACATCCCGGCGGTGCTGCACGAGGCGGCGGCGCGCCATCCGCGGCTGCGTATCCGTCAGGCCGAGGTCCTCGGCCCGTCGCCGCTGCTGACCGACGCGCTGGAGCGGCGGCTGTACGAGGCGGGGCTCAGGCCCGCGGACCGGGCCTCGACCGGGGTCGTACTGGCCTCGGCGGGCTCCTCGGACCCGGAGGCGATCGCGGTGATCGCCGGTATCGCGCGGGAGTGGCTGCGCACCGGCTGGTGCGCCGTGCGCCCCGCGTTCGCCTCCGCCTCCCTTCCGCGCACCGAGGACGCGGTGCGCGCACTGCGGGCCGAGGGGGCACGGAAGGTCGCCGTGGCGCCGTATGTCATCGCCCCCGGCTTCCTTCCCGACCGGATCGCGGCGGGCGCCCGCGAGGGCGGCGCCGACGTACTGGCCGGTGTCCTGGGCGCCGCCCCGGAGCTGGCAAGGCTGCTGCTGCGCCGCTACGACGAGCGGGCGGCGGCCCCGGACGGTCTCATACGGCTGGCCCGCCCCGCCTGACCCGGTGACCCGCGTGACCCGGTGACCCGCGCCGGGCGGACGGCGCGGGATCAGTCGAACGGTGTGCCCTGATGGAAGTAGAGCAGCCAGCCGCGCTCGGTCAGCCGCCACAGCGAACTGCGATGGGCCCGGCGGCCGTTGAACTCCGTGTCGAAGGTCAGCAGCACCACGCCGGGGGCGAGCTGGACGCCCCGCATCTTGGAGGTGGTGATCGGCCGGGGTCCGGGCGCGCCCCTCGCGCCGAGCGCCTCGACGATCGAACCGCGGTCCCACTCCCGGCCCGAGACGCCGAACTCCCTGAAGTCCGGATGGAGCAGTTCCGCGAGCAGGGCGGCGGAGGAGCGGACCGCCGGGTCGAGCAGACGCAGTTCCGCCTCGATGGCGGCCGAGATCACGGAGACGCGGTCAGTCACGGGTCAGCTCCACCAGTTTGACAACGGTGTTCCAGTTGCGGCTGGTGGCCGTGACGCCCCGCAGCAGACCCGGCCTGGCCAGCGCTTCGGCGAGCTTGGAGCGGCCGAGACCGTTCGGCGTGTAGAGATACAGCACCCGGTCACCCAGCCGGAAGTCCTCGGGGAGATACGCGGCCCGGTCGACGGTGGCGAGCCGCTCGGCCTCCACGGGCCCGGAGAAGTACGTGGCGTGGAGCTGCTTGCCCTCAAGGGTGGCCGCGGGGAAGGGGCAGTCGTCGGCGACGGCCCGCAGATAGGCGGCGCCGCGCACCAGACAGCCGACGGTGAACCCGAAGCGCCGCTCGATGGCACGCTCCAGACCGGCCGCGAGGGCGCTCTCGTCGTCGGAGTCGCTGGTGAAGACCGCGTTGCCGCTCTGGAGATACGTACGGACATCGCGATGGCCCAGTCCCGAGAGCAGCTCGCGCAGATCGGCCATCGGAACGCGTCGGTGGCCGCTGACATTGATTCCGCGCAGGAGCGCCGCGTATGTCGTGGTCATCAGCACACGATAGGCCGCGGGGCCGCGCCGGGGGCGCCAGGCACGAGCGGGGCGGCCGCCGCGCCCCGTGGGGGAGGGCGCGACGGCCGCCGGTCCGCGGACGGTGCGGCTGCTCGCCGATCGCGGTTCGCCGATCGCGGTTCGCCGATCGCTACTCGACGATCTTGAGCAGCTTGTTCGGGGTGCCCTCCGACGCGTTGACGATCGCGTCGGGCGTGGCGCCGTCGGTCAGGGCCGTGGCGACCTGGTCGGGGGTCGCGTCCGGGTGACCCGCGAGATGGAGGGCCGCCGCGCCGACCACATGGGGTGTGGCCATCGAGGTACCGGAGATGGTACTGACGGCGGTGTCGCTGTTGTTCCAGTCGGAGGTGATGCCGGAGCCCGGGGCGTAGATGTCCACGATCGGGCCGAAGTTGGAGAAGGACGACTGCGCGTCGTCCTCGGTGGTCGAGGCGACGGTGATGGCCTCCTCGACCCGGGCCGGGGAGATGATGCTCGCGTCGGCGGCGTTGTTGCCGGCGGCGACACCGAAGGTGACACCACTGGCGATGGCGTTGCGTACGGCTTCGTCGAGGGCCGGGTCGGCGCCGCCGCCGAGGCTCATATTGGCGACGGACGGGCCCTGGTGGTTCGCGGCGACCCAGTCGATCCCGGCGATGACCTGCTCGGTGGTGCCGAAGCCGCTGTTGTCGAGCACCCGTACGGAGACGATCTTCGCCTTCTTGGCGACTCCGTGCGCGGCGCCGGCGATGGTTCCGGCGACATGCGTGCCGTGGCCGTAGCCGTCGTCGGCGGAGTTGTCGCCGTCGATGGCGTCGTAGCCGTAACTGGCGCGGCCCTCGAAGTCCTGATGGGTGATCCGGACCCCGGTGTCGATGACATACGCCGTCACCCCCTCACCGGCGCTGTCCGGGTAGGTGTACGAGCTGTCCCCGGCGGTCGTGGTCTGGTCGACACGGTCGAGGCCCCAGGAGGGCGGGTCGCTCTGGGTGGCGCTGACGCCGAACGTCTTGTTCTGGACGACCTTGGCGACGGCCGGGTCGGCCGCGAGACGCTTGGCCTCCGCCTCGGTGAGTCCACTGGCGGAGAAGCCGTTGACGGCCGTGCTGTAGTTCCGCGCGAGCCGGCCGCCGTACTCCTCGGCCAGTTCCCGCTTCTCGGTCCTGTCGTAGGTCTGCGGGGCGGGCTTCTCGCCGGTCTTGCGGCCGGTGTCCTGACCGGCCGGCCGGTGCAGCATCACGATGTAGCTGCCGGCCACCGCGCCCTCGGCGCCGGCGCCGTGCACCACACCCTGTGCCGGAGCCGCGCCCGCCGTGGGGGAGGTGAGCGCGGTGATTCCGGCCGCCGCGGCGACGGCGGTGAGGGCGGCGGTGAGCTTGATCCTGGTCGCACGCTGTTGAGTTGCCATGAAGAGGGAAGCTCCTCGTCATCTTCTGTGGGGGGACGCCCGGCGGACGGCAGTTCTCCGCCGAACTGGCTCGAACCCTGGTCGATTGACGCGTGCAGATCAAGGCTTCCGGGCGGCGCCGATCTCGTAAACCTCGATCCCCCACAAGGAATCGGCCAGTCCGGAAAGCGCCGGGCCCGCCCGTTAACCCCCGTTGACGGCGCAGAGCTTCGATTCTTCCTGTCAGAGATGTGACCGGCCATGGGGCGGAACGGGCCGCACTGCCCGCATATCAACAAGGCGGACGGAATGGCCTGATCCCAACCCCACCTTTTGCGGAGAACGGCACCCCGGGCCACCGTTCCCGGTCCGGCCGGACAGCCGGCCGCGTCAGGACGCCGCGGCCGGAAGCGCCGATTCGATCAGACCGGCCGCCCTCGGTGTGCCGCCCTCCGCCGCCATCCCGCGTCTGATCCCGGCGAGCCTCCTGGCCACCTCCGGGTCGGAGGCCACCGCCAGCACCGCCTCCCGCAGCGCCTCCGGTGTCGCCTCCTCCGTATCGAGGCGACGGGCCACCCCCAGCGAGACCAGCGTGTCGGCGTTGCCGAACTGGTCGACCGCCTGCGGTACGGCGACCATCGGGGTGCCCGTCGCGAGACCCTCCTGGCTGCCTCCCGCGCCGGCGTGGGTGACGAAGGCGTCGGCCTGCCGGAGAACGGCGAGTTGCGGCACCCAGTGACGCACCTCCACATTGGCGGCCACCTCGCCCAGTTCGGACGCGTCCACATGGGGCCCGGTCTGAAGCACCACATGCCAGCCGGGCAGACCTCCGAAGGCCTCGGCACACGCCCGGTAGAACGCGGGCCGCTTGGTGAAGGCCGAGCCGAGCGAGACCAGCAGGACCTTCTCCGCCCCGGCCGGCCGCCGCCACCCGCCCTGATCCGCGCGGTCGTCCTGGCAGGCGCCGACAAAGGTGTACACGGACTCGTCCACACGGTCGGCGTGGGGCTGCAACACCTTGGGGATCAGCACCAGGGAGCGGCCGGGCCTGGCGACCAGCCGGTCCTGGTCGGTGTGGTCCATGCCGTTCTCCGTGAGCCACCGCGCGAAGCGCGCCCGGTACGCACGGCCGCGCTCGGAGGCCTTCAGCTGTTCGAGCATCGGCCCGGCGACCTCCTCCTCGTACCCCTCCCAGGCGACCATGTTCGGCGAGAGCTGGATGTACGGGACACCCCAGCGGTGCGCGAGGAGCGGCGCCGGGTAGGACGTGATGTCGCCGAGGACCAGATCGGGCCGGTCGTCCTCGAACGCGGCGGCGAGCCGCGGCAGCGCCTGGATCGCGTCGTCGAGGAACGGTTCGAGATGGTCGACCAGTTCCGTGCCCCAGGCCGACGGATCGTCGTCGGGCGTGGGCAGGACGGAGGTGTAGATCACCGGCTCCGCGCCGGTCGCCGCGATCTTCCCGGCGAAGAGCGCGGGGATCGCGTAACTGACCCGGTGCCCCCGGGCGACCAGCTCCCGGATGATGTCGAGACTCGGGTTCACATGGCCATGAGCGGCGATGGAGAACATGGCGATATGGGCGGGCTGTGATGCGGTCATGACCTCACCGTAAGCGAGACGAGACGTCTCGTGCAATCCGATATCCGCGCCACGGACCGCCGGCCGGCGCCGCGGCCGGTCAGCGCTGATAGCGGGCCAGCACCCTGTTGCCGTCCTCGACCAGCCGCTTCTCCAGTTCGGCGCGGTCGATCGCTCCGCTGTAGTACTCCTGGAGCGCCGGTGTCGCCACCTTGTCCTTCCACTCGGGATAGCCGCGCACCGACAGGGCGGGGGCCGGACGCAGCTCCCGCGCGAGCGCCGCCCCCGTCGCCCAGCCGTCCTCGGCGACCCGCAGGGACGGGTCCTGGAGCGCCCGCGTACCGGTCGGCAGCATCCAGTCGCCCTTCGCGAGCCGCACCATGTTCTCCGGCCGGAGCAGGAAGTCGATGAACCGCACCGCCTCCTTCTTGTACGGACTGTCCTCGGCCACGGAAAGGGTCTGCGGGCTCACCCCCTGGACCGGCCCCGCGCCGTCACCGGCGGGCGCGGGCAGTACGGTCCACTCGAACCCCTCCGGCGCCTGCTGGATGATCTGCTGGCGGTACGAGAAGCCCAGCGGGACCATCGCGTACTTGCCGCCGAACAGACCGGGCAGGGTGTCCGATCCGCCCATCCCCAGAGTGGCCGCGGAAGCGCTCCCGTCCTTGTTGACCTGATCGTGGATGGTGTCCGGGACCACTCCGTCCCCGTCGGTGAACCGGATCGTCACCCTGCCGTCCGCGCCCCGGTGGAAGAGCCGTCCGCCGGCGGAGAGCCCCAGATTGAGCGTGGCGGAGACGGGATCCTTCAGCGGCCAGGCGACCGCGTACTTCCCCGGCCCCATCCGCCCGGTCAGTTCACCGGCGATCCGCCGGAACTCCGGCCAGCTCCACGGCTCTTCGGGCGTCGGGATCCGCACCCCGGAGGCTTCGAGGATCTTCCTGTTCGCGATCAGGACGCGCGGCTCCTGGAGGAACGGCACACCGTACACACCCTCGCCGAAGGTGGCCGTCTCCCAGCCGCGCTCCGGGATGTCCCGCCGGAGACGGCCGGGCAGCAGGGGGCCGAGATCGGCGAGATGGCCGCCGTACGCGAAGTCGGCCAGATCGTCGGCGGCGTCATGGATGATGTCCGGTGCCTCACCGCCCTCGAAGGAGGTGAGCAGTTGGTCATGGACGCTGTCCCAGCTCCCCTGGACATAGTCGACCCGGATCTCCGGATGGGCCGCGTTCCACTCCTTCACCAGCTCCCTGTTGACCTGGACCGACTCGTCCTGCCAGGCCAGGGACTGGAAGCGCAGGGTGATCCGGCCACCGTCCGGGCCGCCGTCCCCGCCGGCGGAGCAGCCGCCGAGCAGCAGGGCGAGCACGGCCGCCATGACCGGGGCCTTCCGTATGCGCGGCCATCCGCGCGAACGGCTCATCAGCTCTTCACCGCCCCGGCGAGCATCCCGCCCGTGATCCGCCGCTGGATGACGGCGAAGACGACGAGCGAGGGCAGGGTCGCGAGAAACGCGGCGGCGGCCAGCGGTCCCAGATCGGCCACGCCCTCCGCCCCCAGGAAGTGGGTGAGGACCACCGGCAGGGTCTGTTTCTCGGGGGACTTGAGCAGGACGAGCGCGAAAAAGAACTCGTTCCACGCGGTGATGAAGGCGAAGAGCGCCGTGGCGACGATGCCCGGTGCCAGTAGCGGTCCCGTAACCGAGACCAGCGTACGGAATCTGCCCGCGCCGTCCACGGCCGCCGCCTCCTCCAGTTCGACGGGCAGAGCCCGGACATAGCCGCTCAGCATCCAGAGCGCGAACGGCAGGGCCCATACGGCGTACACCATGATCAGCCCGGTCAGGGAGTTGATCAGACGGAGGTTCTTGAGCACCAGGAAGAGCGGAATGATCACCAGCACGAAGGGGAACGCCTGGCTGATCACCACCCAGCCGGTCGCCGCCGCCGCGAGTCTGCCGCGCCGTCGGGCCATCACATAGGCCAGGGGGGTCGCGATGAGCACGGCGATCAGGGCCGCGGCCAGCGCGGCGGTCAGACTGTTGCCCGCCGCCCGCAGCAGCGGCTGCTCCTCGAAGGCCTGCCGGAAGTTGCCGAGCGTCGGATCGCGCGGGATCCAGGTGGGATGGAGACTGCCCAGCTCCCTCGCGGGTTTGAAGGCCGTGGAGAGCAGCCAGAGGAACGGCAGGGCGAGAAAGACGAGATAGCAGAGAAGCGCGAGATACTGTCCGGCGCGCGCGGACCCGCTGATACGCGGACTCATCGCTCGTCCTCCCCCGGCCGGAGCCGTCCCGCGAGCTGGAGCGCGAGGATCACCGCGATCACGGCCACCATCACGCACCCCATGGCGGCGGCGTAGCCGAACTGGCCGTAGCGGAATGCCTCTTCGTAGGCGAAGAGCATGGGCAGCCGGGTGCGCCCGCCGGGTCCGCCGCTGGTCAGCACATAGACCAGCGCGAAGGAGTTGAAGTTCCAGATGAGATTGAGCCCGGTGATGGCCAGCGCGACCGGCCGCAGCGCGGGCCAGGTGACGGTACGGAACCGGCGCCAGGCCCCCGCGCCGTCCAGCGCGGCGGCCTCGTGCAGTTCGCGCGGGGTGTTCTGGAGGCCGGCCAGCAGGGCGACCGTCGTCTGCGGCATACCGGCCCAGATACCGACGACGATCACCGCGGGCAGGGCGGTGGCGAGCCCGCTCAGCCAGTCCCGCCCCTCACCGAGGCCGAGATCCCGGAAGGTCTCGTTGAGGATTCCGGCGTCGGTGTTGTAGACGAGCCGCCACATGATGCCGACGACCACCTCGGGCATCGCCCAGGGAATGATCGCCAGGGCGCGGGCCAGCCAGCGGAAGCGGAGATTCTGGTCGAGCAGCAGGGCGAGACCGAGCGCGAGCGCGAACTGCGGCACGGTCACCCCCACCGCCCACAGCAGACCGATCCCGAACGAGTCCCAGAACAGGGTGTCGTGGAGCAGGTCCTGGAAGTTCAGTGTGCCGATCCACTCGGTGGGCTCGGTACGGCCGGACTGCGCGTCGGTGAAGGCGAGTGCGATGCCGTACAGCAGCGGTCCGACGCTCAGCACCAGGATCGGGATCAGCGCGGGCAGCACCAGGAACCAGGCGCCGTGGGCCGGCGGTCCGCCCGCCCGTCCGCCCGGCGACCGCTCCTCGCCGGACCGTCCCCCGGGAGCCTGGTCCTCTCCGGACCGCTCCACCGCGGTCGCCGATGTCACGGATTCAACTCCTTCGGGCGGCTTGTGGGGGTACAGCCGCCCCGGCGGCCCTTGTCATCGTGCTGACGGGTGTCTCCACCCGTCAAGACGGCCGGCACGGATGCGAGACTTACGCGGACCGATCGGCCGGAAGTACGAGTGGGTGGGCGAAGGATGGACGAGGCACGCGCGCGGGAGATCCTGGCCGCGACGGGACTGCCGGACACCGCTGAGCTGCTCTCCCTGGGGGAGAACGCGGTGTTCGGGACCGGTGAGCTGATCGTCAAGGTCGGACGGAGCGCCGAGGACCACCCCGAGCTGCTGGAGCGCGCACGGCGTGAAGTCGCCATCGCGTCCTGGCTCGTGGAGTGCGGCATCCCGGCCGTACGCGCCGCGGAACCGCGCCCCCGGTCGGTGGACGGCCATCCGGTGACCCTCTGGCACCGGCTGCCCGCCGCCGTGCGGACCGCCGGCCCCGGCGATCTGGCCTCCCTGCTCGGACTCGTCCACGCACTGCCCGCGCCCTCCTTCGCGCTCCCCCGCCGGGATCTGCTCGGCGGTGTCGAACGCTGGCTGCGGATCGCGGGCGACGCGATCGACCCCGCCGACGCCCGCTATCTGCGGGAGCGCCGGGACGGCTTCGCCGAGGCCGCGGCCACCCTCACCCCGGAGCTGACACCGGGCCCGATCCACGGCGACGCGCTGCCGCGCAATGTCCATGTGGGTCCCGAAGGACCGGTCCTGGTCGATCTGGAGACCTTCTCCGCGGACTTCCGTGAACACGATCTGGTGGTGATGGCCCTCTCCCGCGACCGGTACGGACTGTCCGCCGAGGCGTACGGGACCTTCACCGCGGCCTACGGCTGGGACGTCCGCGACTGGCCGGGCTGTCCGGTCCTGCGCGGCGCCCGCGAGACGGCGAGCTGCGCCTGGGTGGCCCAGCACGCGCCGACCGACCCGAAGGCTCTGGCGGAGTTCCGCCGCAGGGTCGCCTCCCTGCGCGACAACGACCCCGAGGTCCGCTGGTACCCGTTCTGACGGACCGCCGGGACCCGGGCCGCCCGGACCACTCAGGCCGCCCGGACCGCTCGGACCACTCGGACCGCATGGGCCGCATGGGCCGCTCAGGCCGCTCGGACCGCTGATGGCCCCCTCAGCGGCTCCGGGGGATGACCGGCCAGGCCCGCTCGACGACCGCCGTGGGATTGGCGGTGCGCCGGAGATAGGCCTGCAAGGAGGCCGACTGCTCGGCCGCCGCGCCGACCTGAAGGGCATGCAGCTCCGCCGGCGGCAGCAGCCCGACGGGCTGGTGCTTCTCGCCCATGCGCCGCACCACCCGGGCCGCGGCCACCGCGTCCGCCCGCGCGTCGTGCGCGTCGTCGAGCGGCACCCCGTAGTACGCGCACAGCGCCTGAAGGGCCCGCTTGCCCTTGCGGTACCTGTCGACGTGCTTGTCTATCACCAGGGGATCGATGACCGGTGACGGCACCTCGCCCAGCCGCTCGCCGACCGACTCCACCCCGTACCGCCGGCACTCACGGTCCAGGAGCGACAGGTCGTACCGCGCGTTCATCACCACCAGGGGCGTCCCCGGGCGCAGCACCTCGGCGACGGCCTCGGTGATCTCCTCGATCGCGGCGGGGGCCGGCACCCCGTGCCGGCGCGCGTGGTCCGTCGAGATGCCGTGGATCGCCGACGCCTGCTCGGGCACCACCACACCGGGGTCGATGAGCCAGGTCCGCTCCCGCGAGACGCTCCCGTCCGGTTCGAGCCGTACCAGCGCCGCCGTGACGATGCGGTCGGTCTCCACGTCCGTGCCCGTGGTCTCCAGATCGAAGGCCACCAGCGGCCCGCTGAGCCAGCTCATCGCCCGGCCCCCGCTCCGCCGTGGACCGCCGTGGGCCCCGTGCCCCTCGTCCCCGGGCCGGAACCCGCCGGCCGTGCCCCATGCCAAGTCATCGTGGCCCTCCCTCATGGTGCGCCGGAGCTTCCCCCGTTGGTGCTCCCCCGCAGGACATTCACCCTGCCACGCGCCACTGACAACGCCTGGGCCGCCCACCGGCGGCCGACCGTGCCACGGGCTTCAGGAGACCGGACGGGAGTCCGTCCAGACCGACTCGAACTCCTCGCGATAGGTCTGGAAGAGACCGTGTTCCGTCTCCTGTCCCGACCGGACGACGTCACGCCCGCCGCCCCGCAGCACCAGGACCGGCGCCTCCATACCGCGTGCCCGGCGCAGATAGGACTGGACGACGGCGAGTCCGTCGGAGCCGTCGCCGTCGACGAGATACGCGGTGAAGCGCGGGGTCTCGTCGAAGACATGGATCTCGAAGGCGCCCGGGTCGCGCAGCTTGGAGCGCACCCGGCGCATATGAAGGATGTTCATCTCCACCGAACGGCTCAGTTCGCCCTTCCTGAGCCCCAGCTCGCGCTCCCGGCGTTTGACCGCGCTGCTCGCCGGGTTGAGGAAGACCAGCCGTATCCGGCAGCCCGACTCGGCGAGCCGGATCAGCCGCCGCCCCGAGAAGTTCTGGACGAGGAGGTTCAGTCCGATACCGATGGCGTCGACACGCCGGGCGCCGCCGAAGAGATCCTCCGCCGGGATCTGCCGTTGCAGTCTGACCCGGTCGGGGTGGACGGAGACCACGTCCGCGTACCGGTCGCCGACCAGATCCTCCATGGCGTCGACCCGCAGCCGGGCCGCCGACGGCACCCCGCTGCCGCCGCCCAGGATCTCCAGCAGCCGGGCGGAGGCCCGCTCCGCCTGGGCGAGGACCGTCTCGGAGAGCGCGCGGTTACGGGACACGACATTGCGCGCGACCTCCAGCTCGTCGAGGGCGAGCTCCACATCGCGGCGGTCGTCGAAATACGGTTCGAATCCGGGCCAGTGCTGGACCATCAGCTCCCGGAGCTGCGGAAGCGTGAGAAAGCTCAGGACGTTGTCGTCGGCCGGATCGAGCAGATAGCCCTTGCGCCGCGAGACCTCCCGTACGGCGACGGCGCGCTGCACCCACTCCTGCCCGGCGGGACCGGCGGCGGCGACCACCCACTCCTCGCCGTGCACCGGCTCGTAGATGGGCCGCAGCACCGCCGCGACGACCGCGCGCAGCCGCTGTTCCACCAGATTCAGCCAGATATACGCACGTCCCGCTCGCTGGGCGCGCGTACGGACCTCGCTCCAGGCGTCCGGCCCCCAGTCCAGCTCCGCCCCGATCTCCATCGGCCGCGCGAGGGAGACCGCTCCGGGCGGAATGTCGCCGGAGTCCCCCGCGTGACCTGTGTCACCGGGGGGCAGCTCCAACCCTCCCGAGCTCACCCGCGCACCGCCTTTTCTCCCCCTTCAACGATCAAGGAAGGGTACTCCGCCGACCGGAGGCGGTGCAGCCCGATGCACAGGCTCCTTTCTCAACTCCCTTATTCGTGACAAGCGTTCCCGGGGCCGACTTCGGCCGGAGTGAGCGGATTCATAGTGGTTGGAGCCGTTCCGCGGCCGGACCGGACGGGACGTCATGCCTCCCGAGGGGCGCCCGGGACGACGGCCAGGTCGAGCGACGGCGGGAAACGTGAAGTTGACCCCGGCCTGACCCAGCGGCAAGAACCCATCGAGTTCCTAGGTCGAGCGGCTTCTTTCGGGGAAGATCTGGCTCTAGGGCGTGCCGCGGAAGCGGGGCCGGCGGGACTTCCGCACACGCCCTGGGCCCGCAGCACCCGGATCAGAAGTGGAAGAGTCTTGTCTATGCAGGTCTGGCCGGGACAGACGTATCCCCTCGGCGCCACGTACGACGGCGCCGGGACCAACTTCGCGGTCTACTCAGAGGCCGCCCACAGAATCGAGTTGTGCCTGCTGCACGACGACGGTTCGGAAACGGCGGTGGAGCTGCGCGAGACGGACGCCTTCGTACGGCATGCCTATCTGCCCGGCATCATGCCTGGTCAGCGCTATGGCTTCCGGGTCCACGGACCGTACGAACCGGAGCGCGGGCACCGCTGCAACTCCGCCAAACTCCTACTCGATCCGTACGCGCGTGCGATCAGCGGGAGTATCGAGTGGGGCGAGTCGGTGTACGGCTACCACTTCGGCAAGCCGGACTCGCGCAATGACATGGACTCGGCGCCGCACACGATGACCTCGGTCGTGGTCAATCCGTACTTCGACTGGGGCGACGACCGGCTGCCGCGTACGGACTACCACCGCACGGTGCTCTACGAGGCCCATGTGAAGGGTCTGACCATGCTCCATCCGGAGCTGCCCGACGAGCTGCGCGGCACCTACGCGGGACTGGCCCATCCGGCGGTGATCGAGCACCTCACGGAGCTGGGCGTCACCGCGCTGGAGCTGATGCCGGTGCACCAGTTCGTCAACGACCACCGGCTGGTGGACTCGGGCCTCGGCAATTACTGGGGTTACAACACGATCGGTTTCTTCGCCCCGCACAACGCCTACGCCTCGTGGGGCGACCGGGGCGAACAGGTCCTGGAGTTCAAACAGGCCGTACGGGCACTGCACCGCGCCGGGATCGAGGTCATCCTCGATGTCGTCTACAACCATACGGCGGAGGGCAACCACCTCGGTCCGACGCTCTCCTTCCGGGGGCTGGACAACGCCCAGTACTACCGGCTCGCCGAGAATCCCCGGTACTACACGGACACCACGGGCACCGGGAACTCGCTGCTGATGCGCAGTCCCCATGTCCTCCAGCTGATCATGGACTCGCTGCGGTACTGGGTGACGGAGATGCATGTCGACGGCTTCCGCTTCGATCTGGCGGCGACACTGGCCCGCCAGTTCCACGAGGTCGACCGGCTGTCGTCGTTCTTCGATCTGGTGCAGCAGGACCCGGTGGTCAGCCAGGTGAAGCTGATCGCCGAGCCCTGGGACGTGGGCGAGGGCGGCTACCAGGTGGGGAACTTCCCGCCGCTGTGGACGGAGTGGAACGGCAAGTACCGCGACACGGTGCGCGACCTGTGGCGGGGCGAGCCCAGGACCCTGGCGGAGTTCGCCTCCCGGCTGACCGGCTCGTCCGATCTCTACCAGGACGACGGGCGCCGGCCGCTGGCCTCCATCAACTTCACCACCTGCCACGACGGCTTCACGCTGCGCGATCTCGTCTCGTACAACGAGAAGCACAACGAGGACAACGGCGAGTCCAACCGGGACGGCGAGAGCCACAACCGGTCCTGGAACTGCGGGGTGGAGGGCGAGAGCGACGATCCGGGGATCGTCGAGCTGCGCGACCGTCAGATGCGCAACTTCATCGCCACGCTGATGCTCTCCCAGGGCGTCCCGATGCTCAGTCACGGCGACGAGTTCGCCCGTACGCAGGGCGGCAACAACAACGCGTACTGCCAGGACAACGAGGTCTCCTGGGTCCGCTGGCCCGAGCCGGGCGTGGAGACCGACACCGGCATGCTGGAGTTCACCCGGGCGATGGTGTGGCTGCGCCGTGACCATCCGGTCTTCCGGCGCCGGCGCTTCTTCCACGGGCGGCCGGTGGAGGGCACCCACGACGATCTGTCGGACATCTCGTGGTTCACCCCGGAGGGCGAGGAGATGAAGCAGCAGGACTGGACGGCGGCGCACGCGCAGGCGATGACGGTCTTTCTGAACGGGAACGCCATCTCCGAGCCGGGGCCGCGCGGCGAGCGGATCTCGGACGACTCGTTCCTGCTGATGTTCAACGCGAGCGCCGACAAGCTGGAGTTCGTGGTGCCGCTGAACCATGGCAGACACTGGCGGATCATGGTGGACACGGCCCGCCCGGAGGGGGTGGCCCCGGGGCAGGGGGAGAAGGTGGACGGGGGCGACCGGATCACCATGATCGGCCGCAGCATGACGGTACTGATGCGCCCCGCGTAGGTCCGGGCCCGCGCGGGCTCCGGCCGTCGGGGGCCCCGGGCCGCGCGGGGCCGGGCACGGGCGCGGCGCGGTCACCGCCCGGCAGCGCGGCGCCGTCCAGCGGTACGCGGGGACCGGGGACATCGATGACACAGAAGCCGCCGAGCTGGGTACGTACGATCGTATGACACCCACCGCGACCTACCGGCTCCAGCTCCAGCCGGCCTTCCCCTTCTCGGCGGCGGAGAGGGCGGTGCCCTATCTCGCCGCGCTCGGGGTGTCCCATATCCATCTGTCGCCGGTGCTGGAGGCCGTACCGGGCTCGGTCCACGGCTACGACGTCGTCGACCACTCCGCCGTAAGGGCCGAGCTGGGCGGTGAGGAGGGGCTGCGCCGGCTGGCCCGTACCGCCCGGGAGCACGGGCTCGGGCTGGTCCTCGACATCGTGCCCAACCACATGGCCGCCGCGCCCGGCCACAACCGGGCCCTGTGGGAGGTGCTGCGCGAGGGCCGGGACTCGCCGTACGCCCGCTGGTTCGACATCGACTGGGACGCGGGCGGCGGCAAGCTGCTGCTGCCGGTCCTGCCGTCCCCGATCGGGGACGAACTGGGCGCGCTGCGTGTCGAGGACGGCGAGCTGCGCCACGGCGACGCGCGCTACCCGCTCGCGCCCCGCACCGGGCATCTCCCGCTGCCCGAGCTGCTGGACGCGCAGCACTACCGGCTCGCCTGGTGGCGGCTGGCCCGTACCGAACTCAACTACCGGCGCTTCTTCACCATCCCCGAGCTGATCGGCGTACGGGTCGAGGACCCCGAGGTGTTCGCCGCCACCCATGCCAAGATCCTTGAGCTGGTACGGGACGGGGTCGTCGAGGGGCTGCGGATCGATCACCCGGACGGGCTCGCCGACCCGGAGGAGTATCTGCGCCGGCTGGGCGAGGCGACGGGCGCGACCGGCCGGAGCTGCTGGACCGTGGTGGAGAAGATCCTCGCCGACGACGAGGTGCTGCCCGCCGGCTGGCCGGTCGCCGGCACCACCGGCTATGACGCGCTGCGCCGGATCGACGGGCTCTTCACGGACCCGGCGGGCGCCGCCGCGCTGGAGCGGCACTACCGCGATGTCGCGGGCCCGGTCGGCGACCGGGGCGGCTACTGGGAGGGAACGGTCCGGCGGGCCGCCTACAAGGTGGTCATCCATGAACTGGCCGCCGAGACCTCCTTCCTGGTCCGTACGGCGCTGCGGATCTGCGCCGCCGATCCCGCGCTGCGCGACCATGCCCCCTGGGCGCTGCGTACGGCCGTCCAGGAACTGCTCGTACGGGTCCCCGTCTACCGCCCCTACACGACGGCGGGCGGCCCCTGCCCGGAAGCGGCCGAGGCGGCGGTCCCCGAGGAGGCGGTCCGCCGGGCGAAGGCCGCGTTCGCGGTGGAGCGGGAGGCGGCGGCCGTGGACGTGGTGCGGGAGCTGGCGCTCGGCAGACTCGGTACGGGCCCGGACCACACGGCGTTCTGCGCGCGCTTCGCCCAGACCTCGTCCGCGCTGCGCGCCAAGTCCGTCGAGGACACGGCGTTCTACCGCTATGTGCCGCTGATCTCGGCGAACGAGGTGGGCGGCGATCCGGGACAGCCGGCGGTGAGCCCGGAGCGGTTCCACGCGTACTGCGCGCGTCTCGCGCGTGACTGGCCCACCACCGGCACCGTGCTGACCACGCACGACACCAAGCGCAGCGCGGACGTACGGGCCGGGATCGCCGTCCTGTCCCAGTGCCCACGGCGCTGGTCGGCGCTGCTGGAGCGGGTCACGGGTGAGACGGGGGTGGCGGCGCCCGATCCGCAGCTCGCCTGGCAGGCGTGGCAGACGGCGGTCGGCTTCACCCCGCCCCTGGAAGGCGGCGCGCCCCTTCCCGACGACTCGCGGATGATGCCCCCGGGCTCGCGGATGGTGCCCGCGCTGCTGAAGTCCGTGCGGGAGGCGGGGCTGCACACGAGTTGGACGGAGCCCGATCCGCTCTACGAGCAGGCGGTGGCGGCCTTCGCCGAGGCGGGTCCCGCCGGTCCCGCGCGCAAGACGGTCGCGGAGTTCCGGCGGGCGCTCGATCCGTATGTACGGGCCGGTGCGCTGGGCGCGGCGCTGGTGCATCTCACCATGCCGGGGGTGCCCGATCTCTACCAGGGCACGGAGCGTGAGTATGTGGCGCTGGTGGATCCGGACAACCGGGCGCCGTTCAGGACCGGACCGCCCGACGGGAAGACGGTGGTGACGACGGCCGCGCTCCGGCTGCGGCGCGAGCGGCCCGCGGTCTTCGGTGAGTCGGGCACCTATGCCCCGCTGCTCGCGACCGGACCGGCGGCGGCCCACTGTCTGGCCTTCTGCCGGTCGGGCCAGGTGGTCACAGCCGTCACCCGGCTGCCGCTCGGGCTGGTGGAGGCGGGGGGCTGGGCCGGTACGGAACTGACGCTGCCGGAGGGCCGCTGGACGGATCTGCTCGCCTCGCCCGGCCGGGAGTTCGAGGGCGGCGGCCCGGTCGATCTGGCGGTGCTGTTCGCGGACCGCCCGGTGGCACTGCTGAGCCGACAGATCTGACGGCTCCCCGGGACGCCACCGTCTTCGGCAACCACCGGGGAAGCGCGGACCACTTGGAGGGGGGACAAAAACGCGTCCGGCGCGGAGCCGCGCTCAGTCCGCGGCCAGCCGGAAACTCATCTGCCCGAAGCTCACCAGGTCCCCGTCGTGGACGACCGCCGTCACGGTCACGCGCCGTCCGTTGACGGTCGTGCCGTTCGTCGAGCCCAGATCGCGCAGCACCCACACCCCGCCCTGCATGCTCAGTTCGGCGTGCAGCCGCGAGACCGTGTCATGGCTGAGCCTCAGTCCGTTCATCGGATCGCGGCCGATACGGAGCGGATACGGACCCGGCCGCGGCAGCAGCAACTTCGGCAGCCGCTCCGCCTGCCAGGCCCTGCGCAGCCGTACGGAGAACGCGGACACCCGGCTCACCGCGCCGAACAGCCGCCGTGACCAAGGGCTTTCGGTCTCCAGATCCGCGGTGAGCACCTTCAGCTCGTCCGACCGCCGCGCGGCCAGCGCGAGATCCATCCGGCGCAGAAAGGTGTCGTGCGACAGCATGCCCTGCGCCGCGCCTTCCCTGAGCACCGCCAGAACACGGTCGCGCTCGGCGTCGGAGAGCCGCGCGGGATACGTGTGGAACTCGAAGGAGGACGTCACACGTGTGATTGTCCGCCGGACGGCCCTGAGGTGTCCAGACGGAACGGGCGCACCGTGGCCCACTGTTACGCGCGTCATCACGCCCGTTACGGGGGACGTTCCCGCCCCGACCTCAGGAAATTTCCATACGCAAGGCGTTTACAGAGTGACCCACCGGCGCTACGTTCCGAATTGGGAGCGCTCCCAGTCACATTCGATTGTCATGATCACGCCGAAGGGACTTGTGCGATGACTCGCCCCCCACTGTGGTTGTCACCCCCGCGCAGAGTGGTACTGCTCGCCCTGCTCGCCGTCCTTCCCGCCCTTCTGCTGATCGTCGGCGGGAGCGGGACCTCGACCGCCCACGGCACCCCCATGCAGCCCGCCAGCCGCACCTTCATGTGCTGGCGGGACGGGCTCACCAGCACCGGTGAGATCAAGCCCGTCAACCCGGCCTGCAAGGCCGCCGTGGCGCAGAGCGGTACGACCCCGCTCTACAACTGGTTCTCCGTACTGCGCTCCGACGGCGCCGGCCGGACGAAGGGATTCATCCCCGACGGTCAGCTCTGCGGCGGCGGCAACACCACGTTCTCCGGCTTCAACCAGGCCAGGAACGACTGGCCGCTCACCCATCTCACCTCCGGCGCGCGGCTCGACTTCTCGTACAACGCCTGGGCGGCGCACCCCGGTTGGTTCTACGTCTATGTCACCAAGGACGGCTTCGACCCCACCAGGACCTTCACCTGGGACGATCTGGAGTCGCAGCCGTTCCTGACCGTCGACCACCCGGCGGTCACCGGCACCGTCGGCACCGTGAACGGCGCGTACAAGTGGAGCGGCACCCTGCCCGGCGGCAAGACCGGCCGTCATGTCATCTATATGGTCTGGCAGCGCTCGGACAGCAACGAGACCTTCTACAGCTGCTCCGACGTGGTCTTCGACGGCGGCAACGGCGAGGTGACCGGCGTCGGCGAACCCGGCACCACGCCCCCGACCGACCCGCCCACCGACCCCACGGCCCTCTGCACCGCGACCCGCAGGACCACCAACTCCTGGTCCGGCGGCTACCAGGCCGAGATCACGGTGAAGAACACCGGCGCCAACCCGATCCTCGGCTGGATGGTCGAGTTCACCCTGCCCACCGGCCAGCGGGTCGACAGTCTCTGGAACGGCACCGCCACCTACGGAGGACAGGAGGTCATGGTCCACAACACCGACTGGAACGGCTCGCTGGCGGCGGGCGCCACCACGACCTTCAGCTATGTCGCCTCCGGAGGACCGCCGGACACCGCCGCCACGGCGCCCTGCTCGGTCCACTGATCCCCGGTCCCCGGCCCGTGATCCGTTCCGTGATCCCGTGAACGGGGCCCGTACGCCCCTGACGAGGGCTCGCCCCCCCGTCGGCACCCGCACCGGCCCGGCCCGCCGCTCCCCACCTCACCCGGAGCGGCGGGCCGGGCCTCTCGGGCCTCGGCCCCGGCCGCCTCCACCGGGGCTCCACCGCTCCTCCACCCGACTCGCCCCGATCACCGGGCCCGGGGCCGTCTCTCTTGCGACCATGAGAGGGACAAGCCGAAGGGGCCTGGAACAGGGCGGGGGCAAGGCCCGCCGAAGGGGCGGCACAGCCGGCCCGACGACGAGGGGGAAGCGCTCGTGCAGTTCGAGGTGTGGGCACCACTGGCGAGGGAACGGGCCGTACTGCGGCTGGAGGGCACCGAGCTGCCCATGGACCGGGACCCGGAGCGGGACGGCTGGTGGACCGCCGAGGCGTCCGCCGCCGACGGCGCGCGGTACGGCTTCGCGCTCGACGGCGGCCCCGTACTCCCCGATCCCCGCTCCCGCCGCCAGCCGGACGGACCCGACGGCACCAGCGCCGTCGTCGACCAGGCCGCGTACGAGTGGCGCACCCCGTGGCGGGGCCGCGAGCTGCCGGGCGCGGTCCTGTACGAGCTGCACATCGGCACGTTCACCCGCGAGGGCACCCTCGACGCGGCGGCGGAGCAACTGGCGCCACTGGCCGAGCTGGGGATCACCCATGTCGAGCTGATGCCGGTGTGCCCGTTCCCCGGGACCCACGGCTGGGGGTACGAGGGGGTGTCGCTCTGGGCGGTCCACGAGCCTTACGGCGGTCCCGAGGCACTCAAGCGCTTTGTCGACACGGCGCACGGACTGGGCCTCGGTGTCGTACTGGACGTGGTGCACAACCATCTCGGACCGTCCGGCAACCATCTGCCGCGCTTCGGCCCGTACTTCACCACCACCCATCACACGCCCTGGGGCGCCGCGGTCAATCTCGACGCCCCCGGTTCCGACGAGGTACGGGCGTATCTCCTGGGCAGCGCGCTTGCCTGGCTGCGGGACTTCCGGCTCGACGGGCTGCGGCTCGACGCCGTGCACGCCCTCGCCGACCATCGCGCGCTGACCTTCCTCGAAGAGCTGTCGACGGCCGTCGACGCGCTCTCCGCCGATCTGGGCCGGCCGCTCTTCCTGATCGCCGAGTCCGATCTCGGCGATCCCCGCACCACCACTCCGCGAGCGGAGGGCGGCCTCGGTGTGCACGCCCAGTGGAACGACGACTTCCACCACGCCCTGCACACCGCGCTCACCGGTGAGTCCCAGGGCTACTACGCCGACTTCGCCCGTGAGCCGCTCGCCGCGCTCGCCAAGACCCTCACCCGGGTCTTCTTCCACGACGGCACGTATTCGAGCTTCCGGGGCCGGACCCATGGCCGTCCGGTCGAGCGTACGAGAACGCCCGCGCACCGCTTCCTCGGTTATGCCCAGACCCATGACCAGATCGGCAACCGGGCGCTCGGCGACCGGCTCTCCGCCACCCTCTCCCCCGGACTGCTGGCCTGCGCCGCGCTGATCGTGCTGACCGCGCCGAGCACGCCGATGCTCTTCATGGGCGAGGAGTGGGGCGCCTCCACACCCTGGCAGTTCTTCACCGACCACCCCGACCCGGTGCTCGCCGAGGCCGTACGGACGGGCCGGCGGCGGGAGTTCGCGTCGCACGGCTGGGCGGCGGAGGAGATCCCCGACCCCCAGGACCCGGCGACCCGGGAGCGCTCCTGTCTGGACCGCTCCGAGACCGGGAAGGAGCCGCACGCGCGGCTGCTGGCCTGGTACCGCGAGCTGATCGCCCTGCGCCACGGTCAGCCGGATCTCTCCGATCCGGATCTGGCCGCCACGAAGGTGGCGTACGACGAGGAGGCGCGCTGGCTGGCGTACCGCAGAGGCGATCTGCGGATCGCGGTGAATCTCTCCGCCGAACCGGTGCGGATCCCGCTGGGCGGCACCAGGATCCAGCACGGCGGCGGCCGGGTGCTCGCCGCCTGGGAGCCGGTCGGACCGCCGGACGGGAACGGGGTGCTGCGGCTGCCGCCGGAGTCGGGGGTGATCCTGGCGGGAGGATGACGGCCGGACCCGACGCGCGCGAGGCGGCGGGCACGTACCGGACGCTCATCCGCCGGGCGCCGGGCGTCCGGATACCGGCCTCACGGGCGCCGCGCGCGTTACCTCCGCGCACCGGACCTCCGTGCGCCGAGTGCCGTGCGGCGGGCGGGACTTCCCGTGATCGCTAGGTCCTGTCCGGTGGGTCCTGGTCCACCAGGCGCTCCAGCAGCTCCTGGAAGTCCTCGCCCACCACGATCCGCAGCCCCTCGCCGTCCTCGTCCTCATCGCTGAGCTGGGTGAGCTTGCCGCCCCGCCACCAGTAGACGTACGGGCTGATCGCCCCCGGTGTGTCCGCGTACCCGGAGGCGGCGAAGGAGGCCATGGCGTTCAAGGACGGGATCATGGTGCTGTCGCGGATGACATGGAAGGCGAGCTGATGGCGGAAGGGCATCGCGACCAGCGCGCCCTCCGGGGGGATCGGCCGGCCCGTGAGCCGCTCCACGACCGTCTCCAGGGCCAGCACCCGGCTCGCCGTGTAGAAGGAGTCGCCGAGCACCACCTCGAACCGGGTCCCGTCGGAGTCCTTGACGGTCTCGCGGCCCTCGACCGGCAGCTCACGGAGGTTGTGCAGGGCCCGCTCCCGCAGCTGCCTGGTCTCACCGAGCGGCTCCAGCGCGTCGTCGGTGAGCATCATGACGCTCTCGGGAAGGTCGAGGGCGAGGACCTCGTACAGCCCGGGGGCGACGGAGCGCGCATAGCCGAAGGTCTGCGGGTCGAGGCCGTCCTGGCTGATCACCCGGGGATAGAGCTGGGCGCGGATCTGCTCCGGGGCCAGGGTGTCCAGGGCCGAGGGGGCGTCCATGGTGCGCAGCACCATGCCGACATGCCGCCGGACCAGCGTGCCCCAGACGCGCGGGCCACGGTCGTCGTTGTGGCAGACGGCCGCGAGATTGCCCAGACCGAACTGGCGGCCGGCGCTGTCCTTCACCATGTCCGCGTAGAGCGTGACCTCCAGCCCCCGCTCCGCGAAGGCCTCCCGGACCTGGCCGCGGAAGCGCGCGGCCTCGTCGGCCGAGAAGAAGGGGAAGGCCGCGTCCCTCGGTGTCGTGTCGCGACTGTCACGCTTCGGTCCCCGCCGGAACAGCCCCACTCCATCGCCTCCGCTCATGCCCGGTGATCGTCGTACCTCCGATGCTAGTCCGAGAGGGGGACAACGAGATCGGCGCGGTCCCGGCCACGCTCCACGAGACGGGCATTGGCCTCGTCGGACTCTCTGACCCAGCGCTCCGCGTACGGCCGGTCCTTCCCGTGGCCCACATGCCGGTCCACGAGACGGGCGACCCGTATCACGGGGTCGAGTTCCAGGAACCACACCTCGTCGAGGAGCGCGCGGACCGGGGCCCAGGGACCGGCGTCGTGCAGCAGGTAGTTGCCCTCGGTGATGACGAGCGGGATCTCGGGCCCGACGGCGATGCTGCCCGCCACCGGTTCCTCCAGGGAGCGGTCGAAGGCGGGCGCGTAGACGACGGTGCCCGGCTCGGGGGCGCGCAGCCGCGCGAGCAGCGCGGTATAGCCGGTGGCGTCGAAGGTGTCGGGCGCCCCCTTGCGGCCGGCCCGCCCGAGACGGTTCAGCTCGGCCTGGGCGAGATGGAATCCGTCCATGGGGACGAGTACGGCGAGCCCGCCGAGCCGGTCGACGAGCGCGGCGGCGAGGGTGGACTTCCCCGCGCCGGGCGGCCCGGCGATTCCGAGGATGCGCCGGGGTCCAGGAGGACGCGGACCGCCGGGGCGGGTGGAGGAAGAGCCGGGGACGGCGGGCCGACCTGCGGGGGCGGTGGGATCGGTGGGATCGGTGTGGGCGGCGGGATCGTCGCCCGGGGCGCCGAGGGCGGCGAGCGGGTCGCCCGGGACGACAGGGACGCCGCCGCGCGCCGGGTCGGCGAGCCGACGGGCGCGGGCGGTCAGCTCGGCGATCTGCTGGGCATCCATGGCCGGCATTGTTCCATCTTGCCCGGTCATGAGTCATACGTATAACTTCTGCTTATGTCCTTCATCGCCCTCATCACCCTCGTCGTGGACGACTACGACAAGGCCATCGCCTTCTACACCGGCTCCCTCGGCTTCGAACTGGTCGAGGACACCGACCGGGGCGACGGCTCCCGCTGGGTCGTGGTCCGTCCCCCCGGTTCCGACGGCACCGGTCTGCTGCTGGGGCGCGCCAAGGACAGTGCCCAGCGGGCGAGCGTCGGCGCCCAGACGGGCGGCCGGGTCGGTTTCTTCCTCTACACCGAGGACTTCGCCCGCGACCACGCGCGCATGCGCGCCGCGGGAGTCCGCTTCGTAGGGGAGCCGCGCCAGGAGCCGTACGGCACGGTCGCGGTCTTCGAGGACCTCTACGGCAACCTCTGGGACCTGCTCCAGCCGGCCGCCTAGACCTGCTCCGGCCGGCCGTCCAGACCTGCTCCGGTCCGCCGGTCCGACAGGCCGCCGCCCGGCGGCCGGGCTGAAGCGGCGGTCACCCGGCCGGACCGGAATTCCGAAAACTCCGCCGCCGCGGCGGAAGATCTGCTGGGATCTGCCGAGATGAACGCTCGTGGAGTGAACACCCCGTACCGGCGCACCCCGCCCCGTACCGCCCGGCCCGCCTCGCCGACGGTGCGGCAGTGCCGGGCCGAGTGGTGCCGGGCCGCGTCGCGCCGGTACGGTCATCCGCGAGACCGGGCGGTCGGCGGCCGACGGCCGGCCTCTCGCCCAACCCTCCCCGCTCACCTGGTGGTTCGCTGACATGACGACCGTCATCCGCCCCCGCTCCTCCAGCCGTGCCCCGGTGGCCCGGTGGCGCGGTCCGAAAGGGGCCGGCGCATGAGCCTGGCACAGCTTCACTGCACCTCCGCCGTGCCGGACGCCGACGGATCACCCGCCCCCGGCGGGCCGGGCTTCCGCTTCACGGCGGTCACGCCCGGCGTCCCCGAGTCGCTCCTCAAGGAGGCCGAGCAGCTCCTCGCGTACGAGCCGCCGCCCAGCGCGCCGCTGCGTGCGACCGCCGCCGAACTCACCTCGTTTCCCCAGTCGTTGAGTTACAGCGTGCTCTCCGACGGCAGCCGCCTGCTGGCCAGGACGGTCTACGCGGGAGCCGACTTCACCGGTGTCTGGGGCACCTTCCACGGCCACGCCGTCCATCTGCCGCCCGATGCCGCGCTCTTCACGGGAGCGCCGCCCATCAGCGCCTGGGACTCACCGCAGTGGGTGGCCGGTACGCCGGACGGCGGGGCGCTCCCGCCGCTGGACCGGCCGCCCTCGTCGCGGGGCTTCGACCGGCGTGAGCTGGTGTCGTTCGCCGCCTCCCGCGCGACCTGGCTCGCCCGCTTCTTCGCCGCCGTGCGCGGGCTGGCCGAGGAGGAGACGGCGCCGCGGCTCGTGCTCGTGGAGCGGAACAGCGCCGACGTGGCCCGGTGGATCGCGCTGGCCGACGCCGTACTACCGGGCGCGAGTGCCCACCGGCTGACCTTCACCACCTACACCCGGCGTCCCGAGCGGGCCGGGCAGCAGATCATCGGTGTGCTGCCCGACGACGCACGGGAACTCGCCGGGCTCGACCACCGCTACCGCGTGATCGACTGCACGGCGCCCCGGCCGGCGGGCGCGGCCGGACAGGACACGCCCGTCGTGGATGTCTGGGCCGAGATCGCCGCGCGAATCTGGCTAGGCAGGGCTCCCGAGCTGTTCGCGGAGGCGGCGACGCTGCCGGGCGGCCGTTTCGCTCCCGGCCCGCTCGCCGTGGCCGCGCTCTGCGCGGGGATGGCCCCGGGCACGGAAGGCCGTACGGCGGCGGCCGTCTGGGCCAATGAGCACGCGAACGCGCTGGACGGGCAGCGGCTCGATCAGCTCGCCGAGGCCCTGACCGCGCCCGCAGTCGACCGTGGTGCGGCCGAGACGGCCGCGCTGGCTCGTCTGTTCACCGTGCTCGGCGACCGGGCTCCGGCCCGTACGACCGCGCCCCTCGCGGCGCTCGTCCTGGCCGAGGCCGTCCGCAACCCGGCCGCCGGGCTCGAACTGCCCGCCCTGCACATCGTGTCGCTCCCCCCGGACCTCAAGCGGAGCCTCGCCGACCAGCTGGCCCCCGAACTCCGCGCGGGCATCGCGGAAGGCGACGGCGCGGACCCGGCCGGCCCGGCCGGCACCTCACGGGCGGCGGAGCTGCTGCGCGTCGCCGAACTGCTCGGGGTGGACTGCGCGGATCTGCT
Organism: Streptomyces sp. NPDC055025; assembly: GCF_053608565.1. NCBI lineage: Bacteria > Bacillati > Actinomycetota > Actinomycetes > Kitasatosporales > Streptomycetaceae > Streptomyces > Streptomyces sp. NPDC055025. The sequence continues at coordinate 222,753 of NZ_JBSGVS010000002.1, read as the reverse complement.
GCCCGCCCTGGCCCACCGGCTCTCCCGCGCGCTGACGGCCGATCCGGTGTCCGTGTACACCCCGGCCGTACGGACGGCGCTGGAGGAGTACTTCGATCTGCGCACCGCGCTGCTCAGCGAACTCGACGGCCTCGCCGCGAACGACCCGCCCGCCGCCGCCCGCCTGTTCGACCGTATCGACCTTCCTCTCACGGAGGTCCAGGCCATACCCCATCTGCGGATGTGCGCGGAGGTGGCGGGCTCGGCCGTCGCGGCGCCCGCGGACGGCAGCCGTGTCACCGTTCTGCGCTCCGTGCTGCGGGCCTGCGGTGTCTCCCCGTTCGCCGATCCCCTCGTCCTGCGCACCGCCGCCCGGCTGGTGTGGGCCGACGGCGCGCCGACCCCGGGTGAGGCCCGGCTGCTGCTGACGGAGACCGGCTCGGACGCCCACCGGACCGCCGGAACCTGGCAGACCCTCGTCAGGGCCGCGCTCGAAGGTCCGGGGGACAGTCCCGACTCGCCCGCTCTCGCCCACGACCTGCTGCGCGGCTTCCGCGAGGAGCTGGAACCGCGCGTGCGGAGCGCTCTCCAGCTTCTCGAATACGCCGGGGATCTCACGGCGGGGCGGGCGGGCCCCGGCTGGACCGACCGGGCGCTCACGCTGCGTGCCATGGCGGAGCCGGTCGAACCAGGCGTGCTCGATCAGGCGTTCGGTGCTCTCTGCCGTCAGCTGATCTCCGAGAAGCGGCCGGAGGGGGAGCTCTACGCCCTGGTCCACTGCGGCGACGCGGATCTCACCGACGCGTACCGCAGGGCGGCCGGGGACGATCTCGTACGCGAACGGCTCCGTACCGTACCGGCGTTCGCGGCCCACTGCTTCACCACCTGGACCGCGCTCCCCGGCGCCAACAAGACCTGGGACCAGACCCGTACGGCCCTGCTCGACAAGGTGCTGCGGCCGGCCGTGCGGGCGCTGTCCGCGGGCGATGTCGCCGCCGTCGAGCGCTGTCTGGAACGTACGGACGGCCGCAAGGTGGAGGAGTTCAGAACGTGGAACAGGCCGGGCGCCCTGGGCCGGCTCGGCTTCCGCTTCGGCGGGCGCTCCCGCACCCCCGCCACGGACGAACCGCGCGACGACCGCCCGTGACCGGCGCTCCTGGCAGGCCCGGCCGTGACCGGCACCCCTCGACGGGTGCCGGTCACGGCCGGGGCTCAGCTCTCGCCGGGGCTCAGCTCTCGCCGGGGCTCAGCTCTCGTCCGGGCTCAGCCGCAGTGAGATCGAGTTGATGCAGTACCGCTGGTCCGTCGGGGTCGGGTAGCCCTCGCCCTCGAAGACATGGCCCAGATGCGAGCCGCAGCGGGAGCAGCGGACCTCGACACGGGCCATGCCGTGGGAGCGGTCCTCGATCAGTTCGACCGCGTCCGTGTCCTTCGGGTCGTAGAAGGACGGCCAGCCGCAGTGCGACTCGAATTTCGTGTCCGAGCGGAACAGCTCGGCGCCGCACGCCCGGCAGGAGTAGACACCGGCCGTCTTCGTGTCCGTGTACTCGCCGGTGAAGGCGGGCTCGGTGCCGGCCTTGCGGAGTACCTGGTACTCCGCGGGGGACAGCTCCGCGCGCCACTGCTCGTCCGGCTTGTCGATGTCGTACGACATGCGCTCTCCTCAGTCGGTCAGACGGGCCAGGATGCGCGGACCGAGGTCCGTGACATCTCCGGCGCCCATGGTGAGAACGAGATCACCGGGTCCCGCCATTCCCGCCACGGCGTCGGCGACCGCGTCCTTGTCGGGTACGGCCGTCACACTGGCGCCCGCCGCCACGGCCGCGTCGGTGATCAGGGCGCTGGTGACACCGGGAATGGGGTCCTCGCGGGCCGGATAGATCTCCAGGACCAGCGAGGCGTCGGCGAGGGCGAGGGCCTGGCCCATCTCGGTGGCCAGCTCCTGCGTCCGGGAGAAGAGATGCGGCTGGAAGACGACCAGCAGCCGGGAGCCGGGGGGCGCGGCGGCGCGCATCGCCTCCAGGTCGGCCGTCATCTCGGTGGGGTGGTGCGCGTACGAGTCGATCACCTGGACGCCGGCGGCCTCGCCCTTGAGCTGGAGGCGGCGCTTGACACCGGTGTACTTGCCGAGGGCCGAGGCCAGATTGTGCGCGGGGAGACCCAGCGCGACCCCGGCCGCGAGGGCGGCGACCGCGTTGAGCGCGTAGTGCCGGCCCGGGACCGAGACGGTGAAGGTCAGCGGCCGGCCGTCGAGCAGCACGGTGACCTCGCTGGTCAGCCCACGTGCGGTGATCTTGTGAACCCGTACGTCCGCCGTCGCGGCCTCACCGTAGGTGACGACCTTGACCCCCGGCCGCGCGCGGACCCGCGAGGTCAGTTCGACCGCGCCCGCCTGGTCGGCGGAGATCACCAGGGTGCCGTCCGGGACGATCTTGGCGGCGAACGCCTCGAAGGACTCGTAGATCTCTTCCAGCGACGCGTAGTTCGCGTGGTGGTCCAGCTCGACGTTGAGGACGATCGCGACCTCGGGGTCGTACTTCTGGAAGCTCCGGTCGCTTTCGTCCGCCTCGGCGACGAAGATCTCGCCCTCGCCGTGCCGCGCGTTCGTACCGGGCCCCGAGAGATCGCCGCCGATCGCGTACGACGGGTCGAGGCCCAGCTCGGTGAGGGCGACGGCCAGCATGGACGTCGTGGTCGTCTTGCCGTGGGTGCCCGCGACGGCGATCGACCGCAGGCCCGCCATCAGCGAGGCCAGCGCGTCCGAGCGGTGCACCACCGGTACGGACAGCTCCGCCGCCCGCGCCAGCTCGGGGTTGTCGGCGCGGATGGCGCTGGAGACGACCACGCACGACGCGTCGTCCGCGAGATGCGCCGCGGCGTGGCCGATGTGCACGGTGGCGCCCAGGGCCCGCAGCGCCTCCGCGGTCTCCGACTCCTTCGCGTCACTGCCCGCGACCTTGGCCCCGCGCTGGGCGAGGATCTTCGCGATACCCGACATTCCGGCGCCGCCGATACCGATGAAGTGCGGTCGTTCCATGTCGGCGGGGACAGCGGGGGCCGGTGCCATAGGTGGTTCTCCCAGGTGCGCGCGGGGGCGGAGCGTCAAGTTTTATGTGTCGTCCCAGCCTATTCGCTGTGGGCGAAGAGTTTGAGCACCGGAACACCGACCTTGTGGCGGGCCCTGGACGCCCAGTCCCGGTGGAAGAACTCCTCCACGTAGTGCGGCTCGGTCAGCACGATCACCTCGTCGGCGCCGCACTCCTCCACGACCCCCTTGAGGTGGTCGAGCGGATGTTCCTCCACGACCTGGCCCGTGGCCTCGGACCCCTGGGCGCGCAGGGCGGCCAGGGATGCCTGGAGGGCCAGTTCCGCGGGACCTCTGGCCTGCGCGCCCTCCGGCGTGTCGCCCTCCCGGGCGGCATCCCTCAGCTCGCCGAGCGCGACATCGTCGATGGCGCGCAGCAGCACATCCGCCTGATCTCCGCGGGGCTGCATGAGCACGACGAAGGAGACCGGCTCGTCGCCATGGAGGGTGGTGACGAATTCCACGTCCTCGGGCGTCAGGGGCTTCTCGATCATCAGTACGCTTGTGAACACGACAGGCGCCCTTCGTCTTCATGGACCGTCCGGCCCCACTGCTGAAACCATCCTTCCCCGTGCCCGCACGGGGTCTGCGAGAGTAAGTCTGCCCACCGGAAGCTAACCGGAACGGCGAATTCCGCTGATTGTCAGACGCGTCGGTACCGGCTGAAGAGGAACCCGTCCTGCTCCAGGAGCGAGACGAGGGCGAACCGTTCGGGTACCGCGGGACCCTGGCCCCCCGCGATGCGTTGCGCGTACCCCGCGGTGAGCGTCGGGGACACCGTCAGGCACATCTCGTCCAGCACGCCCGCCGCCACGAACTGCCCCAGCAGCCGGGGCCCGCCCTCGGTGAGGAGCCGTACGAGGCCCCGCTCCGCGAGGGCGTGTACGGCGCGGGCGGGGTCCACGCCCGGCCCCTCCCCGGCGATCACCACCTCCACGCCCGCCTTCTCGGCGTCGCGGATCCGGGCCACGGGGGCCTCGGCGCCGGTCAGCAGCAGGGTCGGGACACTCGGTTCGCTGAACAGCGGCAGCGAGAAGTCGAGGTGAAGACCGGCGCTGACCACCGCGATGGCCGGTGCGGGGCCCTGGCCGGCCGCCGCGCGGCGCGCGGCGAACGCCTCCCGGGCGCGGGCGGGCCGGTACTCCTCCAGACGAACCGTTTCCGCGCCGACCACCACCGCGTCGGCGAGTCCGCGCAGGGTCCCGAAGATCCGCATGTCGGCGGCGCAGGAGATGGTCTGCGAGCGGCCGTCGTGCTGGGCGGCGCCGTCGAGGGTGGACACCATGTTGGCCCGGAGCCAGGGCCTGCCCCCGCCGCCCGCCCCCACCACGGCAGGCCCACCGGCCGCGGTCAGCTCACCGGCCGCGGTCACCGCTCCGGCCGTTCCCGCCGTCACCGAGGGGTACGCGTAGGCGTCGGCCAGTTCGTCGAGCGTCCACTCCCGGTCCTCGGCACGGTCCTCGGCCGGGACTGTCTGATCGGTCACAGGGAACAGGCGTCGCATGCGAAGCAGTCTGGCACGGCGCATAGAGTGAAGAGTTGTGTCGTACTCCACCGCCGCCTCCGGCCAACGGTCGGTCACCGAAGCGACCCCGGTCGCCCTCCGCGCACGTGAGCCGCGTGTCCCCGCCGACCGTCTGGTCGCGGACATGGTGCCGCCGCCGCGCTTCGACTCCGTACGTTTCGACACGTACGTACCGGACCCCGGTCAGCCCAGTCAGTCCCAGGCCGTCACGGCGCTGAGCACGTTCGCCGCGGGTCTCGGCGGGGCGCACGGCCCCGGCGGAGGCGGCTCCGGACCGGGAGCCGGGTCCGGGTCCGGTATCCGGCGCTGGTTCGCCAGGAAGCCGGCCGCGCCCACCGGTCCGCGCGGGGTCTATCTGGACGGCGGTTACGGCGTCGGCAAGACACATCTGCTGGCGTCCCTCTGGCACGCGACCCCCGCCCCGCCGGAAGAGAAAGCTTTCGGCACCTTTGTCGAGCTGACGAACCTGGTCGGCGCGCTGGGCTTCCAGCAGACCGTGGAGACCCTGGGCGGCCACCGGCTGCTCTGTATCGACGAATTCGAACTGGACGACCCGGGCGACACCGTCCTCATCTCCAGCCTGCTCCGCCGGCTGGTCGACTCGGGTGTGGCGCTGGCCGCGACCTCCAACACCCTGCCCGGCAAGCTCGGCGAGGGCCGGTTCGCCGCGGCGGACTTCCTGCGGGAGATCCAGGGCCTGGCGGCGCGATTCCGCCCGCTGCGTATCGACGGCGAGGACTACCGGCACCGCGGACTGCCCGAGGCGCCCGCTCCGTACTCCGACGACCAGGTGACCAGGGCCGCCTATGCCACCGAGGGTGCGAGTCTGGACGACTTCCCCGGGCTGCTCGACCATCTCGCCAAGGTCCATCCGAGCCGGTACGGCGCGCTCACGGACGGGGTACGGGCCGTCTGTCTCACCGATGTCACTCCCGTGCCCGACCAGTCGACGGCGCTGCGGCTCGTCGTCCTCGCCGACCGGCTGTACGACCGGGAGATCCCGGTGCTGGCCTCCGGTCTCCCCTTCGACCGGCTGTTCAGCGAGGAAATGCTGAACGGCGGCTACCGGAAGAAATATTTCCGGGCGATCTCGCGGTTGACGGCACTGGCCCGGGACGCCCAGGGGCTCGTGCCCCGGTAGGTTCAGCGGGTCGACAGGTTCAGCGGGTCGACAGGTTCAAGCAGGTCGGTAAATTCAGCGGGTCAGCAGGTCAGCGACGCGGTGACCCGCGTCATCGCGTCGCGTCCGTACTACCCAGAACCAAGCAGAAGGGTTCCACCATGGCCACCACGCGCCAGGCGCACACGGTCTGGGAGGGCAACCTCCTCCAGGGCACGGGCACCGTCTCCTTCGACTCCTCGGGCATCGCGGCCCAGGAGGTCTCCTGGCCCTCCCGCGCGGAGACGGCGAACGGGAAGACCAGCCCGGAGGAGCTGATCGCGGCCGCCCATTCGAGCTGTTTCTCGATGGCGCTCTCGCACGGTCTCTCCCAGGCCGGCACCCCGCCGACCAAGCTGACCACGCAGGCCGATGTCACCTTCCAGCCCGGTACCGGCATCACCGGTATCCACCTCACGGTCGAGGGCACCGTTCCCGGCCTCGACGAGGCGGCGTTCGTCAAGGCCGCCGAGGACGCGAAGGCGAACTGCCCGGTCAGCCAGGCGCTCTCGGGCACGTCCATCACGCTGAGCGCGTCGCTCGCCTCCTGACGCGGTCCCGGATCCGAATCCGGGAATCCGGCTCACCGGCCGTGCCGCCCCGTCCACCGGACCGGGCGGCACGGCCGTCGTCGTACGACGGCACCGCGGGCACTTTCGGCACAGGCGGCACTTTTGGCACAGGCGGCACTTTCGGCACAGGCAGCACAGGCGGCACATGTCCCAGGCGCGCCACACGCGCCACGCGCGGACCTGATGTCCCGTCCGACACCCGGGGCACGCCGTGACCCGCGTGGTTCACGTGTCCCGGCACACGTGGTACACACAAGCGGGTCACGTCTCCTGTCCGCCAACAGGGAGTTGCCTCATGTCCGCAACACGACGTCAGATCCTCGCCCGCACCGGAGCGGGCGCCACGGCCATCGCCTTCAGCGGGGCCGTACCGGAGCTGTTCACCGGCACCGCGAGCGCCGCCGCACCGGAACCGGGCCACCACGGCTACGGTCCGCTGGTCCCGGATCCGGACGGTCTGCTCGATCTGCCGAAGGGATTCCGCTACAAGGTCCTCTCCAGGGAGAGCGATCCGCTCCGCTCGGGCGAGGGCACGGTCCCCGGCAACCACGACGGTATGGCCGCCTTCGCGGGCCGCCGCGGCCGGGTCCGTCTTCTGCGCAACCACGAGAACCGCGAGACCGCGCCGCTGCCCGTCCCGGCCGTCCCCGGTCTCACCTACGACCCGATGGGCAAGGGCGGCTGCACGACGCTCGAAGTGGACGGCCGCGGTCATGTCCTCGACGAACGCATCGCCCTCGCGGGTACGGCCGTCAACTGCGCGGGCGGGCCCACCCCCTGGGGTACCTGGCTCACCTGCGAGGAGACCGAGGACAAGGCCGGTACGAACGGTTACACCAAGGACCACGGCTTCGTCTTCGAGGTCGACGGCGCGGATCCGCGCCGTACCGGAGCCGTACCGCTGACCGCCATGGGCCGCTTCCAGCACGAGGCGGTCGCGATCGACCCCGGCAGCGGCATCGTGTACGAGACGGAGGACGCGTTCGACAAACCGTTCGGGCTCTTCTACCGCTTCCTCCCGGAGAGACCACGCGGCGGCACCGGATCGCTGCGCGCGGGCGGCGCCCTGGAGGCCATGCGGGTGCCGGGAGTGCCGGATCTCTCGGCCGTCCAGGAGACGGGCACCAGCTTCGACCGCGTGGAGTGGGTCCCCGTACCGGACCCGCTCGCCGTGGGGACACCCGTCCGCTTCCAGGACTTCGGGCCCGGCGGCATCACCCACGCGCAGAAGCTGGAGGGCTGCTACTGGGGCGGGCGTTCGGTCTACTTCGTCTCCAGCTTCGCGCGGCGCGCGGCGGGCTCGGCGGCGGACCACTTCGGACAGGTGTGGAAGTACGAGCCGCACCGGCGCCGGCTCACCCTGGTGATCGTCTTCGGCCCCGGCACGGACGTCCAGCTCCCGGGGGAGTCCCCCGACAACATCTGTCTCGCGCCCGGCGGTGGTCTGATGGTGTGCGAGGACGGCGGGGGCGCGCAGCATGTGTACGGCGTGACGCGCAAGGGCGAGGTGTACGCGCTGGCGCGGAACGCGCAGTCCCTCGGCTCCCCGGAGGACCCCGAGTGGGGCGAGTTCGCCGGGGTCGCCTTCGCTCCGGACGGCGCCACGATGTACGTCAACTGCTATACGCCGGGTACGACCTTCGCGGTGACCGGCCCCTGGCGGTAGTCCGGCGCCCCGACCCGCCCCGGCGGGCCCCGACCCGCCCCGGCGGACCCGGCCCGGCCCGGCGGTCGGCGGTCGGGGAGCGCGCGCTGTCCGACGGCTCAGCGGTCGCGGAGCGCGTCCGTCCGGCACACCCTGGGGTGACCGACCGATCCGACCGGAAGGGGTGCGCGGTGGCCAGGAAGGCGGCGAAGCAGGAGAAGAAGGAGCGGCGGGACCAGCCGCCGCCCGCCCTCCGCGAGCTGCTGCGCATCCCCGGGGACGGGCCCGTCGACCTCTCCTCGTACGACACCAGGGCCATTCCGAGCGGCCCGGAGGACAAGGCGGCGGGGCTCGCCGCCACCGCCCGGCTGGCGGAACGTCTCGCCGGCCTCCAGGACCGGCTGTACGCGGCGAGCACGGCGGGCGGCACCCGCCGGCTGCTGCTCGTCCTCCAGGGCATGGACACCAGTGGCAAGGGCGGCACGGTCAAGCACGTGATCGGGCATTTCAATCCCGCGGGCTGCCGGGTCAGGGCGTTCAAGACCCCGACCGCGGAGGAGCGGAGCCATCCGTTCCTCTGGCGGGTCAGACGCGCTCTCCCCGAGCCGGGCGAGATCGGTATCTTCGACCGCTCGCACTACGAGGACGTCCTGATCACCCGGGTACGTGAGCTGGTCCCCCGCCGTGATCTGGGCCGCCGCTACGGCCAGATCAATCTCTTCGAGCAGTCGCTCGCCGACACGGGCACGACCGTCGTGAAGGTCTTCCTGCACATCGGCTACGAGGAGCAGCGCGCCCGGCTGCTGGCCCGTCTCGACAACCCCGACAAGCACTGGAAGTTCAGCCCCGCCGACATCGCCGACCGCGCCCTGTGGCCCGCGTACCGGGAGGCGTACGAACTGGCCCTCGAACGCTGCTCCACGGACGCGGCCCCCTGGTATGTGGTCCCGGCGGACCGCAAGTGGTACCGCAACTGGGTGATCAGCACCCTGCTCCTGGAACATCTCGAAGCCCTGGACCCGGCCTATCCGAAGGCCGGGTTCGATGTCGAGGGGGCCCGGGACAGGCTGCTGAGGATGCCCTGACCGCGCGACCGCCGCGCGACCGCCGCGCGACCGTCGTACGACCGCCGCGCGACCGTCGTACGACCGCCGTACGGCCGCCGTACGACGGAGCCCGGCGGCCTCGGGGGTGCGCGAGTGCCGTACACGCGAGTGCCGCACACCCGTTCCGGGCAGATCATCCTATATTTTCCGTGAGTGACCACATATGTACGCATGCTCGCCGTCGCCGCCGTCCTGGGTGCCGCGCTCGCCGGATGCGCCGGCGGTACGGACTCGCCCGCCTCGCTCCCCGGCTCCCGTTCCGCCGGAGCGCCCGGGGGTACGGGGGTCGGCTCGCCACCGACCATGGCCCCGGGTCCCGGCGGGCTGACGCCGGTGTTCAAGCGCGGGACCCCGGCCGCCGGGAAGACCGTGGCACTCACCTTCGACGCCGATATGACGGCCGATCAGGGGCCCCGGGCGGCACGGGGCGAGCAGTTCGACAATCCCGCCCTGATCTCGCTGCTGCGCCGGCTCGACGTACCGTCGACGGTCTTCATGACCGGGCGGTGGGCCGAGGAGTATCCGAGCCAGGCGAAGGCGATCGGCGGCGACCCGCACTTCGAGATCGCCAACCACTCGTACAGCCACTACGCCTACACCGCCGACTGCTACGGGCTGCCGACCGTCGGCGAGAAGAAGATGGCCGAGGACGTACGGCGCGCGTTCGCCGCGTTCCGCGACGCGGGAGCCCGGAACGTGGTGCCGTACTTCCGCTTCCCGGGCGGCTGCTACGACGACACCGCGCTCCGGGCCCTCGCCCCGGCCAAGGTGACCGCCGTGCAGTGGGACGTCGTCAGCGGGGACGCCTTCGCCACGGACGCGGACGCCGTCGCCGAACAGGTCCTCAAGGATGTGAAGCCGGGCTCGCTGGTGGTGATGCACTGCACGCGCAGCGCGGCGCCGGTGACGGAGGAGGCGGTCGAAAAGATCGTGCCCGAGCTGCGGAAGCGCGGCTACCGCTTCGTCAAGGTCTCCGAACTGATGCGGCACTGAGCGCGAGGGGCCGTACCGGACCCGTCGACGGCAACGGCGACACCAGCAGCCGCCAGTACGCGGAGCCCCGGTGGATCAGCCCGAGCAGGCCATCCGCTGGGCCTCCTGCCACTCGCAGACGGGACAGAGCGTCGCGCCCCTGACCGATTCCGGGTACTCGGTCGGCTTTCCGCAGTGCACACAGTCCGCGTAGGCGGTCTCCTCCGCCGTGGACCGGTCCACGGCGGTCTTCTCGGTCGTGCCGGCCTCAGTCATACCGTCGAGCGTACTCAGTCCCGGCGCGTCGCGAGGCCGCAGGCCACCGCCGCCGCCACGGCCGCCACCAGCACGGCGCCCGCGAGCGCCGCTCCCGGCAGTTCGACGGTCCCCGTCCGCGAACCGGTCACCAGCCCGGTGATCGCGTATTTCGCCGGCGATCCGCTGGTCACCAGGGCCAGCAGGGCGAGAAGTACCGTCATCGTGACCGACCAGCCACGGCCGCGCAGCAGCGGTCTGCCGCACAGGGTCCCGACCGCCGCGCCGAGCAGCAGACAGACCATGGCGGCGAGCAGCCCGGCCGTCCCCGCGGAGAGCGGGGACACCTCGACGGTGTGGTCCGCGCTCTTCGGCTCGCTGATCACGGTGACGACGAGTGTGGCGACCGTCCCGAGCACGGCCGCGACGACGACGGCGGCCAGCAGCGCGGCGAGATGGACCCGGGCCGTTCCCCGCGCGGCGGCGGTGACGGCGCGGGCGGCGGCCGGTTCCTGGGTGACACAGATACGGACCAGCCAGGCGGTGACGGGCAGCAGCGCCGCCGCCGTGTAGCCGAGCGAGTCCAGAATCGGCTCCCCCGCGCGCACCCCGACCACCAGGAAGATCCCGTACAGCAGGACGGGCGGGAGCCAGCGCTGCGAGCGCAGCAGCAGAGCGGTCTGATAGCGGAGCAGAGCGGTCATACGGAGGGGTGCCTCGTGGTGGTGACGGAGGGGGCGGACGGGGAGAGCGGCACGGCGGCCGACCGCGAGCGGACGTCCGGTTGGGGCTCGGCCGGTTGGGGCTCGGCCGGTTGGGGCTCGCCCGGTGGGCGGGCGGAGGGTGGGCGCTCGGCCGGTGAGCGGTCGGCCCCTGTCTCCATGTCCCGTACCTCTCTGATGTGCCAGGGCGGACGTGCCGTCAGCAGGGCCCGCAGCAGGGCGTCGGAGTGCACGGCCGGCGCCGTCAGCGCCACGGCCCCGTCCGCTGCCCGCTCGTACACCGGCGAACCGGGCAGTCCGCCGGGCGGCGCCGCCCCCGGCGGTCCCACGGCCACGATCCGTACCCGTGGCCCGTGCCCGCCGCCGTCCCCGTGCGCCTCGGCCGTGCGGCGTACCAGTCCGCGGTCCACCAGGGCGTACACCTCGTCCGCGGCGCCCGCCAGCCGCAGCGGATCGTGGTCGACGAACACGACCGTGCCGCCCGCCGCGATCCGCTCCGCGACCGCGCGGTCCAGTTCCGTACGGGCGGCGGAGTCGAGTCCGGTCCAGGCCTCGTCGAGCACCAGCAGCTCCGGCCCGGCGAGCAGCGCCTGGGCGACCGCGACCTTCTGGCTGGTCCCCTTGGACAGCTCGGACATGGGTGTACGGGCGTGGCCCGCGGCCCCGAACCGCTCCAGCCACTCGACGGCGCGGGCCTCGGCCGCCACGCGTCCGGTCCCGTGGATCCTGCCCAGATGTACCAGATAGCCGAGGGCCGTGAACGGCAGGGAGACCGGGAAGCGTTCGGGGACGTACGCCGTACGGGGGCGGCCGGTCAGACGCCCCTCGGTGGGTGTGTCGATCCTCGCGAGAAGCCGCAGCAGGGTCGACTTCCCGGTGCCGTTGGTGCCCTCGACCCGGATCAGGGCGCGCGGAGGCAGGTCGAGATCGATCCCGCGCAGCACCCATGGGCCGCCGAGGCCGTAACGGCGGCCCACCCCACGGAGTTCCATCGTCAGTGCGCGGCGGGCTTCGCCGGGGTGGCCTCGCTCGGCCGGACGATCACGAAGCCCTCGCCCTGGAGCATGAGCTGGACCGCCTCGCCCGAGCCGCCGCGGATCATCGAGCCGACGGACTGCGAACGGTGCAGCGAGGTGCCGAGCTGGGTGCTCCAGCCGACGACCGCGTCCGTGTCGACGTACACCGGCGCCTGCGCGGTGACGGGGATCACGATCGGGGTGCCCTCGCAGATCAGACCGAGCTTGCCGTAACCGGTGAAGACGCTGTTGAAGAGTCCGCCGCCGGTCACACCGGCGCCCTTCACCGTCTTTATCTCGTACGCGAGGGTCGGGTCGAAGCAGAGGACGTTGCGGCCGCTGACGGTGAGCGAGTCACCGTGTTCCACGTCGACGATGAAGCAGTTGGCGGCCTCGTGGGCGAACCAGGCCTCGCCCTGTCCGCGGACGGCCATCAGCGGCAGGCCCTCGCCCGTGACGGCCCGCTTGAGCATGCCGCCGAGGCCCTGGCCCTTCCGCTCGAACTGGAGACTGCCCCGGTAGGCGATCATGGAACCCTGCCGCGCGTGCATCTCGCCGTTGACGGCGTACTTGATCGATTTGGCGTTCTGGAGGGTCATCCCCGGGGCGGTCGCCGGCTGTGCCAGGTGGTCCGCGGTGAAAAGGTCGCTCTTCATGCCGTGCATCCTCGCCCGGAGGGTCCCATTCCGCCAATCATCCGGCGGGAGGCGGGGGCGGAGCGGCTGGCAGACTGGAGCGGTGAGCAGCGACAGCGACGACGTCACCAGCACGGACACCAGTACCGACAGCGGCACCGCCACGGGCACGGACACCGGCACGGACGCCGGCACCGGCACCGGCAGCCCGTTCCGGCACGAGCGGACGGGCCGCGACGAGGCCCCGCAGTTCGTGCTGCCGCTGGTGGTCCACATCGAGAAGGCCACGCCTCCGGCCCGTACCGACGCGCTGGAGACGGCGGCCCGCGCGGTGCTGGTCATGCTCTCCGACGAGCGGTCGCTGGACGAGGGCGAGTGGGCGCAGGCGATACGGGACTGGCAGGACGCCCGGATCCGCAAGGTCGTACGGCGGGCGCGCGGCGCGGAGTGGCGCCGGGCCTCGGCGCTCCCGGGTCTGACGGTCATCGGTACGGGGCCCTCGGCGCAGGACGTACCGCCCGCCGAGGTACGGGTCTTCCCGCCGGTCCCGCTCGACGGCTGGCCCAAGGACCTGGCCAAGCTCCAGGTCTCGGGCACCGACCTGACCGACCCCGAGCCCCCGCCCGCCCCCGACCCGGCGCACCCGGTCCTCTGGCTCAACCCCGAACTGGACATGTCCGCGGGCAAGGCCATGGCCCAGGCCGGCCACGGCGCCCAACTGGCCTGGTGGGAACTGTCGGAGACGGACCGCAAGGCCTGGCACGCCGCGGACTTCCCCCTCGCCGTACGCACCGCCACCCCCGCCCACTGGCACGCACTCACCACCAGCGGCCTCCCCCTGGTCCGCGACGCGGGCTTCACGGAGATCGCCCCGGGCAGCGCCACGGTAGTAGCCGACCACCCGGCCCTGCGGAGCTGAACGCCAGGCGCCGGATCGCCGGATACGGCTACGCCCGATCCAACTCGCGAGCGAAGCCGCGAGTTGGATCGCGCAGATCTGCCAACTCTCCGGAAATCATTGCCGAACGCAGGGCGAACCTGGCGCTGGTGTGAGGCGATGATCGTGCAGTCCACACATCAGGATGAGATCGATGGCAGAACTCCGCAGTCGGTGTCCTTCGACACCTCAAGGATCTCGCAATTCGCGGGGAAACCGAGGGAGACCTCCTTCAAGCACTCCCCGACGCTTGCCCGCCCCGCTGAGTGTGGATCGTCCCAGGCGGCGTTTCCCGACGAGGTCGGCGCCGGTGTCTCAAGCGCTCTTCCGAGCGCGTGGCCGGTGAATGTCCACAGTCCATGAACGAGGCACCGGGCCGCGGCGGCCGAGAACTCCGAAAGGCGCCCCTGTGCAATGACCTCGTCCTCGATCCGCCGAACCGCCAGATCCACGTCGTGGTCGGACACCGCTGCGCCCAGATCGAGGAGAGCCGCACGCAGAATCAGCGAAGTAAAGACCACGTTACCGGGGTCGCCTCCGAGTGCGTTCACCGAGCAGGCTTCAGTAAAGGCACCGTTCGACATGTCGTTCGAGACGACAGCGAACCCTCATGGCAGTCGTGTTGTAGCCTCCGGTTACAACAGCTGGCCGCCCGTTGGCGAGCGGCTACGTCTTCACCGGCTCGACGGCTCCCCGATCGAGAGCGCCACCCTCACCCGGCACTTCACCACCCTGCTCCGCCGCGCAAGGCTGCGCCGCCCTCGTTTCCATGATCTCCGGCACTCGGCGGCGACCCTCCTCCTGGAGCAGGGCGTCGAACTCGTCGTGATCAAGGAAGTGTTGGGCCATGCCCACATCGGCGTGACCGCGACGGTGTACGCCCACGTCCGGCTCCGCCTCCAACGCGACGCCATCGACCTTCTCGGCAACGCCCTCCGCGACCCCGCCGAGATCACCGGTGAGCCCGACGACGGCGAGGAACCACCGCTCTGCGCGGTCCCCGTCCGCTGACGTTGCCGTCAACTACTGCCGTCAGACACCCCAGAGGCCCCACCGAAACAATCCGGTGGGGCCTCTGCGATTTCACCTGACGGCACCTACTCGATCAGCGCCGTCACAATCCAGACCTCGTACTCCTCAGTTGTCACTCCGCACAAAACGCGACCATCGAGGGACATTGCAACAAACTCCGGCTCTCCATCCACAGAACCGAGTCGCTGAGCCAACCTCATCGAACTGGTGCGCTGGACGCGAGCCCATGGAGCATTCGCAGAACCCGCACCAGCCACACTGATGAGAAAGTCACCTTGGTCTCCGAAAATTCCAATCTCCTCGGAAAGTCTCACCCATTGGTCCTGAACTTCGGAGAGATGTCCATTTTTCGCTAGGGTGTGAATCCGAACATCAGGCGTAGCCCCACCGCTAATAATTGGACGCCATGCTTTCATGGGCTCCGGGGCTTCTCCGGCCCATGCGCTGTCCAGGACGGTAAGCCCCGCCGCCTCCAGCAACGATCTGCGGGCCTCAAGATCCAAAATACTCACCCAGCCGATTCGTAGTACATATGATGCGAGCCTCCCACCGGGGAGTAACGCTCAAACTCCGAGGCCATATCCCAGCCGAAGTTCACACCTCCACGAGTCGGGTCACCCTTCGGCTGCCCCGCATGGAAGTGTGGGAACGGTGCATTCGGATCATTAATGTGCTCGGCGATCAGGCGGGAACCACGCTCCGTTTCGAACTGTTCATAGATCCCATGCGCACCCGGATTTGAATCAAACCTATATCCAGGCATCCCACGCTGGGTCACATCGTCGCCAACTGTCCATGACGCATCTGGGTCTGCATCGGATGGAATTTCAGCTCGGTCGTGTGCCGCCGCCTTCGCTTCAGACCGTGTTGGAAACGTTCGATTCTCTGGACCGCACGTATTGTGCACCAGGATCGGCGTGGTGCCTGCGAGTACATAGTACGTGTGGAGTTTGGCGACGCTGAAGTTGTAGGTGCGGACGTGGTCCGTGTAGGCGCGGTTGGCGGCGATCTTGGCGGTGGTGCCGTCGGGGGTGCTGAGGGTTGTGCCGGGTTTGAGGTCGGCGGCGTTGACCCAGGCGTTTTCCTTGGGCACCCAGAAGGGGTGTTCGGCCGTGGCTGTGATCTTCTTGTTGCCCTTGGCCGTCGTGATGGTGAGCTCGTTGAGCTTCTTCTCACCCTCGGACGGGAGGAGTTCCGTGACGGGCTGGGCGCTGGTCTCGCCTGTTGCCGGGTTGGTGGCGAGGACCTTGTCGCCGACCTCTATGTCCTCGATGTTCTTCGAGGTGCCGTCGGCAAGGAGAACCGGGGTGCCGGCGAGGAAGCACTTGGGAACGGTCGCCCCGGCTCCTGACGCGCCGCCCTTGCCGAGGAGTTTGGAGCCCGCGGCTTTGAGGCTCTTGCCGATCGCCTGGCCGACGGAGGTCTGGGCGAGCTTGCCGACGGCCTTGCCGACGAGTTTGCCCACGCCCAGGCCGACGATTCCGCTGACGCCTCCGACCGCGGCTCCCTTGCCTGAGGCGGACATGTAGCCGCCGAGGCTGTGGTCGGCCTTCGGATCAAGGGCGTTGCCGACGGCTCCGGCCACCGCGCCCGCGGCGGCTCCGCAGGCCGTTCCGACGACTACGGCGCCGACTCCCGCAGTGGCCGCGCCGGCGGCGGCTGCCCCGATTCCGCAGCCGACACCCACGACGACCTCGGTGACGACAGTGATGACAGTGACGTGTTCCCGTGCGAAGCCCTTGGCCTTGCACCACCAGTCGCAAGGGGCCGGCTTGGTCACCGTGACGGTCTTGGTGGTGGTGTAGGTGACCGTGGTCGAGCTGCCCGAGGAGGCCGGCGGGGGCGGGCTGTCATTGCCCCCGCCCTTCCCGGCGCTTCCGTCGCCTCCCCCCATGGGGGCGAGCATCAGCCCGGTCGGGTCGCTGCTGCTGACGGGGCTGTTGTTGCTGTACGCGTACCCGTTCATCTGGAGCGGGTCGGCGATGTCGATGACCGGGTCCGCGGTGAGGAAGCGGCCTGCGGCCTGGTCGTACTCACGGGCGCCGATATGGGTCAGCCCCGTGGCGGCGTCATCGATACCGACGCCGAGGTAGCTGCGTTTGTTGGGCCAGGTGGAGGGCTTGGGGCCGCGGGCCTCTCCGTACGGTTTGAAGGACCGTCGGGTGACCGTCTGGGTGCTGCTCAGTTCGACGGTCGTGTTGGCGGTGCCGAGGTGGTCGGCGATGAGAGCGTTGAGCTTGTGCCCGGTGGTCGCGCCGTTGGTGGTGGTACGGACGACCGTGGGAGCGCCCGGGTGTCCGTATGCGCGGGAGGCATGGGTGATCTTGCCCGTGCTGTCCGTGGTCAGCTCGGTCTCGCCCAGATAGAGGGTGGATCCGGTGGGCGAGTTCTCCAGGACGCGGTTGCCGTCGGCGTCGTAGACATAGCTCGTCCTGACACCGTCGTCGGTGATCGTGGCGAGCTTGTTCTCGGCCGTCCAGTCAAGCTGCTGGGTGGTGGCGGCGAGGTCGCGGACCTCTGTGTTGCCGACCGCGTTGTTGGTGTAGCCGCTGCCCTTGCCCGAAGGGGTGGAGCTGACCCAGGACAAGGTGTGCGGCTGGGTACCGGCCGGTTCTTCGCGACCGTAGCCGTATCTGTAGGTGACGTTCTTGGTGGCGTCGGCGGTGTCGTGTTCGGTGAGGGTGGCACGGTTGCCGAGCCAGTCGAAGGTGAAGGACTGGCGGTAGGCGGTGGTACCGGTGGAGACCGTGTCGGCGGCGGGCGCCGCGGCGGCCAGGGAGGCGGTCAGTCCCGCGTCCGGGCTGGTGGTGTCGCCCGCCGTGTCGGGGGCGTCGGTGACCGGCCCGCCGGAGGCCGTGGCGTCCTCCTGGTAGCCCCAGTTGGTACCACCGGAGGAGCGGCAGCCGGTTCCCGACCCGTCGGGGGTGATCTTGGAGGTCCAGGCGTGGACCAGTTCACCGAGTGCGTCGTAGGTGTAGCACTGGTTGTCCCAGGTGGAGCCGGTGGCGTCGGTGAGCTTGCGGGCGTTGGAGGTGATGGTGCCCGAGGCGTCGTAGGAGTAGTAACTGTCCGATATCCGGGTTCCGCTGACGTTCTCCCCGTCCGCGACCGTGCGCTGGAGAGTCCCGGTGTACTGGTCGACGAAGTTGGTCGTCCACACCCGTGAGGGCTGTGATCCGGTGGCGGACCGCAGCGGCTCGCCGTAGGGGGAGAAGGTGACGTCGGAGGTGTACCAGTCGAGGCCCGAGGTGGACTCCGCCAGACCGTCGGAGTCGTAACGGGTGACGACCCTCTCGGCCGCGAGACCGCCCTTGGCCGGGAGAGTGACCGACAGCGGCTTCCCGGTGGGGGTGTACGCGTACGAATAGGCATACGTACCGGACAGACCCGCGGTCATCCCATTGGCGGGGATGACCGTCTCGCGCCCGGTGGGCCGGTAATCGGTGTCGTAGCCGGTGATCCGGTTGACGTAGTCGCCGCCGGCGTCATGGCGGATCGAGGCGACCGGCAGGCCGACCGCGCCGGGCAGGGTGTCGTAGGTGAATTCCTTGACGGGACTGGCCGTGGCCGAGCCCTCACGGATGGCTGTGACACGGTCCAGCTCGTCGTACCTGGTGTGGACCGACTTGCCGAGTGCGTCCTCGGACCTGATCTGCCGGTCGGCGTCGTCATAGCCGAGAAGGGATGTGCCGGTGTCCGGGTCGGTGGACTTCGTCAGCCGGCCACGGACGTCGTAGGTGTAGGTCCAGGCGTTACCGGCGGGATCGGTGACCCTGGTCCGGTTGCCGCGCGCGTCGTACTGGTAGCTCGTCGTCCGGCCCGAGCCGGCGCCGACGCTGGTGGTGTAGTGCTTGATCGAGCTGACGCGGCCCATCGCGTCGGTCTCTGTGAGCGTGGAGGGAGCGGTCGCGCCGGCGGGATCGTTGTAGACGTAGGTGTCGCCGTAGGTGGTGTACGAGGCGTACTGATACTCGCCGCCGTGATATTCGGACGTGCGCACGACGCGTTCCAGGCCGTCGTAGCGTGTCTTGATCTTGCTCGGTACCAGAGTCTCGGAGACACGGGCGAACGGCTTGGTGGTCGGCTCGCCCCTGGCGAGATAGCCACCGCTCTTCTCCCACACCAGACCGTGGTCGTCGTACTTGGTGTCGGTGATGATCCGGCCCGCGCCATGGGCCTCCGTCTGGGTCTGCACCTCACGTGCCAGGCCGTCGTAGATCGTGACCTGGCTGCTGTAACCGCCGTCGTCCTTGAGGGACTTGACGGTGACGGCGGCCGGCTTGGTCTCCGTGGCCGTCGCGACGGCCGTCTGATAGATGATCTGGACGTCCGGGTCCTTGCCGCCGGAGGAACGCGAGGCGGACCAGCCCTTGACGAGACGGCCGAGCGCGTCGTACTCGGTGCGGGTGACCCGGCCGTTGGCGTCGGTGACGGTCAGCGGTAGCGCGCGGCCCGGGTCGTAAGCCGTGGTGGACGAATGCCCCAGGGCGTTGATCGTCTTGACCGAGGTGACCGGACCACCGGTGTCAGGGGTGTACACCGTCTCACTGGTGCCGGTGAGAGGCGCGGTGACCTTCCGGACCCGGCCCAGTGGATCGTACGTCGTCGTGGTGACCACGGAGTGGGACGTACCCCCACCGTTGATCTCCGCCGCCGAGGTCGGAAGTCCCTTCGTCGGAGCGGCTCCCCAGGCCTGGTCGTCGTACGAGGTCTGCACCGAGCTCAGCAGTTGAGTCGCGGGGTCCGCGGTGGTGAAGCCGGAGCAGGGCGTCGCCGTGGAGCGGGTGTCCTTCGCCTTGCCGATGATCCAGTCGGCGGTGTTGTGGACGTAACTGGTCCGCATGCAGACCTGGTTGCTCAGGGCCTCACCGGTGCCCTGGGGTTTGACGACCGACATCTGGACCTGCGTGGGCAGCCCGTAGGTGTCATCGACCGTGGTCTCGGTCCGTATCGCCTGCCAGCCGGTGTCGAGGGTCTGGATGGCTTCGGTGCGCGCCATCCAGGTGCGATGGGCGAGCAGCGGGTCGAGATCGGTACCGTCCTCGGCCTCACGGGCTCGGGAGGCGGTCTCCTTCGACTTGGGGAAGACGAGAGCACGCTGGAGGAGCTTGCCCTCGGAGTGCTCATAGGTAAGGGTCTCGGCGGCCATCCCGGCGAACTGCGGAGCATCGTCGGCCAGCAGCTCCACCGCACCCTTGGAGTCCTTGACCGCGCCGCCCGTGCCCTGGAAATAGCGGGAGACCGAGTACGACTGCGTCTCGGGGTCGCCCTGCTGGGACGTGGACTTGCTCCCCTTGACGGTGGCGACCTGGCGGTAGCCGCGCCACACGCTGTAGGTACGCAGGGACGGACGGGCGAACTCGTCGTCGGTCTTGTCCCAGGCCGGGGACGTGTACGTGTACGAGGTCACGATGGGCTTGCCATGTGTGGTGACCTTGTCGGTCTCGGTGACCGAGGCGACGACGTACTTGTTGAACCACGCCTTGGCCGGGAGCTTCTCCTCACCGTCCGGCGACCAGCGCACCGGATAGCAGGTGCCGTTGCCCTTGCCCTTGTCGGTGGCGGGTTCGGCGGAGCAGCCGCCGGTGTACTCGACCTCGATGTCGCCGCCGTTCTCGGTGGCGACCGTACCGATACGCGGGCGGGTGAAGCCGGGGTTCCTGTCACCGGGTCCGGTCGGCACCAGGTTGGGAAGCTGGCGGTCCATCAGCCGCGCCTTCAGTGGTGAGGACGAGCCGACCGTGTACTGGGCGAAACTGACGCCGTCCTTGGACTGCACGGTTCCCGTGGTGTCGCCGGGAGCGAACCCGGTGCGGGTCAGGGAATTGAGCCACAGTCCTGGAGACGTGTCGTACCAGTCGGCGGGGAAGGACTGGTGAAGCGTGTAGGTGTCGACCTTGCCCAGGCCCGTCCGGCCGGGGCGGGCAGCCTTCGTCGTCACCGTGTCCAGGCGCAGCCGGGTCCAGAAGGACGGGAAGGCGGGGCACATCTTGGACGTGGACTTGCAGTTGAGGTTGCCCGGGGTGTCCCACCAGGGTCGGTAGGCGCCAGGGTCGTCGGTCTTGTCGAAGTTCGCCGCGTCACAGGCCGTGCCTTCCTTGAGGCAACGCTGCTTGACACCGAACTCGACCGTGGCCGAAGGGCTGGTGAGGTCTGTGGTGCGCATCCCGTACTCGATGGAGACGGGGTAGGCGGCGCGGTCGTAGCGCTCCGGCGACTTGCGCTTCTCATGGACCGCGTAGTAGTTCGTCTCCTGCTTCCAGGTGACGACCATCGCGTTGCCATGGACGTCGACGACCTTGTCCATGCCCCACTGCCATGCCTGCTGCTTGCCCGCGCCGCACCGGGAGTCGGCGAAGGCGGCGGCGTGGCAGGGCTCACCGGGGTGATTGCCGTAAACCGGAACGGTGGAGACCGAACCGCTGTCGGCATGACCGCCGCCGACGGCGTTGAGACCGTAGTAGTACGTCGTACCGTCGGTGGTGGTGACCACCCAGTACTCACCGTCGTTGTCACCGTTGGCGGCGCCGGTCTTTCGCTCGACCCGGGTACCGTCGTCATTCTTGGGACGGTAGAGATCGCTCGTGCCGACCCGGACCAGCTCGGTGGTCCGGCCGTTCAGCGACATCACCGCGTTGTCCGACACCCAGCACAGGTCGGACGTCTTGTCCTTCTTCGCGGTGTTGTTGGGCGCTCCCGCGTCAAGCGTCTTGGTGTCGTCCTTGCAGGAGCGGTAGCGCCGCTCGATATGACCCGGCTCGTAGTCCCAGCCTTCGCCGATCCATGACGCCTGCGGCGAGGAGACGGCCGTCTTGCCGTCCACGGCCTGCGAGTTGTACTCGAAGGAGATATTGGGGGAAGGGCCGGCCGGAGTCGGCGGGACCGTCAGCGGATACGACCAGGTGAACGCGCCGGAGGAGCCACCGGCCGCCCACGTACCGCTGGACGCCAGCGGAGTCGCCTTGAACGAACCACCGCTGCCCGCACCGGAGTCGGTGATGGCGAGTACCGCGCTGTCACCGGCTGCCGCCGCCTTGGTGTGGTAACCGGCACGTATGACGGCGGTGCCGTCGTCGCGGGAGGCCGAGGGCGCGGAGGCAGGTGTGGCGATGCCGTCCGCGGCGGTGTCCACCGTCGCGGTGACCGTTCCGGTCCCGGTGTCGTTGACCGTCTCCAGTTCCTCGTACGCCTGGCACTCCTCGACATCGGGTGTGACCAGATAGCACTCGGGGAACTGGACGAAGCGCAGACGGGACGCCCAGTCCGCGCCGTAGAGATTCTTGAACTCGGCGTAGTCGAACCGCACCGACACCGGAACCGAACCGGTGGACGGCGCCTGTACGGTGACCACCGCGCCGTCCACGCCCTGCGAGACCGCGTCCGTCCGGCCGGCCACAACGACCTGCCAGGTCCCGGTCGGCGCCGCCTCGCCGGGCGCCTGGCCCAGGCTGACGGGCAGGTCCTCGACCGGGGTGGTGGCCGCCTGTACGGCGCCGGCCAAGGCGGTGGCGCGGGCGGAGGCGGCGGTGCCCGCGGAGGCATGAAGCGCACCGGAGCCGAAAGTGACAGTGCCGCTGTCGGCGAGCGGAACAGTAGTGGTACCCGCCGGCGCCTGGGCCAAGTCCTCCGGCGTCTCGGTCTTCAGGCTGTCGAGATTCCGGTCGGCGGTCTTGCCCGGCACCGGCTGGTCCTGGTCGAGCTCCTCCAGCACCAGTTCCTCGCGCCCGTCCTGGCCGGGCACCGGCGGAATCGCCAGCGCCTGCGTGGGCAGCAGGGTCACCAGCAGAGCGAGGCCCAGTGCGGGCACCAAAGTGTGGCGGACACGGCGTCGACGACGGCGAGTTTCAGACAGACGAGACACGCCAGGATCCCCCCGGACCATTCGGCACGGCACCGGGGTGGGGCCGCACGGGACGTCATGCAAGACGCGCTGATTCTGTGGGGAATTCGTAAGGAAAGGCGAGGGGTTTTTTGATCAAGTGATGATGGTCACGCCACGCAACGGATCAATCACTCATCCACCACGGGGAAGCACCCGGTAGGTGGTCAGAAGCAACCATCACGATGCATCGAGGCATTAATCCCGAACCAACACTCATGACCGTTTCACCCTCAATGAAACCCGCAAGATAAACCTGTTAGGGCTATTTTCGTCCCATGTCGCCGAGATGAAAGGCTCGCTGATCGATTGTCAGAGACACGGCCATCCCTCCCCCTCCTTCGACGTCCCGTGAAGTCCTCGTGGATTTTTTGGGGTGACGGCCGCTCACCTATGAGTCATGATCTGCTCGCTCGTCCCGTGCGCTCAGGTCCGCGAGGGGGGCTTCGTATCTCCGGTCGGCGATCCGCCGAGTGCCGGGGCCGAGGGGGGAGGGGTCTCACTCATGTCGCAACGCCGTTACCGGCTACCGGGCCAGCGCGCCATCGCCATGGCCTGCGCGGCCGCCATCGCCGCGACAGGTCTGACCTACGCCGGACTTCGACTCACGGATCCGGGATCCAAGCCGACCACAGACTCGGGTACTTCCGACGTCAGCGAGTCGGACGCCATCACCCGGGCCGCGAAGACCGGCAAGCCGGTCGAGGCCACGGCGCTCCGTACGGCCGACTCCACCACCTGGGCACGCCCCGACGGCCTGATGTCCCGTCAGATCCATGTATCGCCGATCCGTGCCAAGGTCGGCGGCGAGTGGAAGCCCATCGACCGGTCACTGCACCGCACCGACAAGGGCTGGGAGCCCAAGGCCACCAACACAGGCATGGTGTTCTCCGCCGGATCGACGGGCGGCGCGGAACGCGATGAGCGCGCGTCACGTACGACAGCGCACCGGGTCCCGCTCCTCAAGTCCGCGGCCTCCGCGGCCGATGCGGCCGGGAGCGCGCTCGTCACACTGCACTCCGACGGCCACGACATCCAGCTCACCTGGCCCGGCCCCATTCCCGAGCCGATCATCGACGCGAACCGGGCGCTGTATCCCGAGATCATCCCGGGCGCGGATCTGGTCCTCACCGCGGACGACGACGGATTCGCCCAGCTCATCGTGGTGAAGAATCGTGCCGCCGCCGCCGATCCCCGTATCGCCCAGCTCTCCTACGGTCTGACGTCGCCCACCCTCACCTTCCGGCTCGACCCGAGATCCGACATCGTCAGCGCCGAGGACCCCTACGGCGACGAGGTGGCGATGTCCCCCTCCCCGGTGATGTGGGACAACGCCGGCGCGACCGCCGTCACCGACGGCCAGGTCGGCGCCACCGCACAGCCCACCGCACCCGAGGTCCTCCCCTCCGAGACCACGACACCCTCCGATGAGCCCTCGCCTTCGGTCAGCGCCGACGAAGAGGTCGAGGCGGACGAGCAGACCGACCCGTACGCCGAGGTGCTCCCGGCCGCGAGCGACGAGTCCGTTCCTCCCGTATCGGAATCCCCTCTGCCCAGCGCTCCCGCCGAGCCGACACCCGCGCCCTCGCAGACCGGTTCGGCCGCCACTCTGTCCCTGCCCGCGCTCGACGGCCCCTCCCCCGATTCCCACGGCGCGCTGGTCGACGCCGACCTGTCCGGCGCCAACTGGGTGCTCACCCCGGACGCGGAACTCCTGGCCGACCCGTCCACCGTCTTCCCGGTCTTCATCGACCCGTCGGTCAAGAAGCACACCCAGAACTGGACCACGGTCTACAACCGCTATCCGAAGGCCACCTTCTACAACGGCAAGGGCTTCAACAAGGGCGGCACCCACGAGGCCCGGGTCGGCTTCGAGTCCGACACCTGGGGCACCTCACGCTCGTTCTTCAACATCGACTTCGACGCGTCCCTGAAGGGCACGGTCATCAAACGGGCCACGCTGCGTGTCCTGGAGACCTATTCCTGGTCGTGTGACAGCCGTGCCATGAGCGTGCACCTCACCGAGCGCATCGACTCCAAGAGCAACTGGAGCAACGCCCCCAGGCTCCACGACGGCAACAAGATCAGTACGAGGAGCTTCGCGCACGGCTACAAGTCCGGCTGCCGCGACGCGTTCGAGACCTTCGACGTCAAGAAGGCCGCCCAGAAGACCGCCGACAGTGGCGGAAGCAGCATCACCTTCGGTATGCGCGCCGTGAACGAGAACTCCCAGTACTCCTGGAAGAAGTTCACCGCCAACGGAGACTTCGCCCCCGTACTCGAACTCGAGTACAACCGGCGCCCCGGCGCCCCGACGTCGCTCGACCTCGGGCCCGACTCCAAGTGCACCACCACGGAGCCGTACGTCCGGATGGGCGCCGGAGAGATCACCTTCACCGCCTCGGCCACCGACAAGGACAAGAACCTCGACTACCTGGACTTCGACCTGTGGCCGGTGGGCAAGTGGGACACCATCGGCGACCTGCTCAAGACCACCGGCAAGAAGTCCGTGGGCTCGGCCACCAGCACCGCCCGTGTCACCACCTCCGCCTTCCCGACCAGCAAGCTGACCAACAACACCGTGTACTCCTGGCGGGCGAGGGCCTTCGACGACGCGGGCACCAGCTCCGACTACTCCCCCAAGAAGACCCCCTGCCGGTTCGTCCTGGACACCGCTGCCCCCAAGCCGCCCAAGGTCTCCTCCATCGACTTCCCCAACGCCGACGACAGCGAGAACGGCTTCGGCAACCTGCCGGAGGACGGCATCTGGAGCGAGAAGAAGTTCGGCACCCCGGGCTCCTTCACCGTCCGCGCCCTGAGCACGGACGTCGTGCGGTACGAGTACGGCTTCAACTCCGCCAGCTACCCGTTCTCCCTGCCCCGCACCGCCGGCACAGCGACGACCGTCAGCGCGACGCTCTCCAACACCAAACCGCCCGCCGCAGGCCCCAACGTGCTGTACGTACGCACGGTCGACGGCGCCGGCAACGTCTCGGCCCCGACCAAGTACTTCTTCTACGTCAGTCCCAGGGACCAGGCCGACACCCCCGGCGACTTCACCGGCGACAAACTGCCCGACCTCATGTCCATCACCGAGGCCGGCAACCTCAACCTGTATCCCTCACAGGCGACCAACGACCTTCTCAAGGGCACCGGCGACCTGGACTACGCGATGCTCGGCGCCTACCGCGATAACCCCGACAAAGACCCCAACGGCGACGACCTCCCGTATTACACCGGCGCCCCCTCCGGCCACTTCGACAACGCACTGATCACCCACAACGGCGACATCTACGGCGGCGACGGACTCCAGGACCTCATCGCCCGCGTCAACGGCAGACTATGGATCTACCCCGGCGACGGCTACGGCGGCGTCAACATCGACAAGCGCCGCGAGATCCTGCTCCCGGCAGGATCGCCCGACCCCGCCGCCCTGACCCAGATCCTCTCCGCCGGAGACGCCACCGGAGACGGCAAAGCCGACATATTCGCCACCGCCGGCAGCTCACTCTGGGCCTTCGTCGGATACAACGGCGCCACCATCGACCAAGCCGTACAACTCCACACCGCGACCTGGGACACCCGCGACATCGTCAGCGTCCTGGACATCTCCGGAGACGGAGTCACCGACATGGTCTTCCGCCTCAACGACGGCCACCTCTCCCTGCGCACAGGCAAGAAAGCCGCGTCCGGCGGCGTCGACCTCAACTCCCTCGCCCTTTCCGGCAACTCGGCGGGCGGAGCGGACACCACCTACAGCCCCAGCGGCTGGCAGCCCTCCACCGTCCGCCTCCTCCTCGGCACCCCCGACGCCAACGGCGACACCATCCCCGACATCTGGGCCGTACGCTCCGACGGAGCCGTACGCTTCCACCCCGGCAGCAGAACCGCCCTCACCGGCACCGGAACCGAAATCATCGGAGCATCCACCTGGTGGCGAACCCGACAGACCATCGGCTGACCCGGCTTGCCGGGTCGGAAAAAGAGGGGGGCGCGGTTCCGTTCGGGGCCGCGCCCTGATCCGTCGCGTCGTTCCGGGCCGCCCCGGACCACCCGGCCCTGCGGAGCTGAACATTCCGGAGGTCGTGTACGTATCTCCCGGTACCGCCGCGTAGGTTGAACGGCCCCGTCGGGCGGCGGTTGGTTCAGTGGTGTCCTAAACGGTTCGGGAGGCAGCACATTGTTGCGACGCATCAACGGTACGGCGCTCATCATCGCGGCACTCGTGGCCACAGTCGGGGCGCTGGCCTTCCCCGTCTGGTCGTACGCCGACCGTTCCGGCACCGGGCAGGCCAATCTCAATGCCTCGTCCGTCGCGACGCAGTGGGGGCCGCTCTCCGCGACCGACCGTGATCTGCTGGTCAAGGTGCGGCTGGCCGGGCTCTGGGAGCTGCCGGCCGGGCAGCAGGCCATCCAGCGCGCGCCCAGCCAGGCCATCAAGGACTGCGGTGACCATCTCGTCGTCGGCCACACCGATCTCGACAAGCGCGCCCGCGATGTGGCGGCCAAGCTCGGGATCGAGCTGCCGAACCAGCCGACCGAGCAGCAGCAGGGGTGGCTCAGAGAGCTGTCCGCGGCCACCGGCCAGGAGTACGAGCGGAAGTTCGCCAATCTGCTGCGCAACGCCCACGGCAAGGTGTTCGCGCTGATCGCGCAGGTACGGCACACCACCAGAAACACTCTGATACGACAGCTCGCCAGCGACGCCAACCAGACCGTCCTGGACCACATCACGATGCTGGAGGCCACCGGCTTCGTCGACTTCGACGGCATCGCCAACGAGGCCGCGGGTACCGCCACCGCCAGTCCGACCGGGCCGCCGCCCCCGGACGGGAACCTTCCGCCGGCGCCGCCGCCCGTCGAGGCCACCGGCGACCAGTCCTTCACCTCCCGGCCCTCCACCCAGCCGGGCGCGCCGACGGCGATCAACACCAACCGGCCGGAGCCGGGAACGGAACAGCAGACGCCCGCTCCCCCCACTCCCCTTCCGTAGCAGCACCCAGCGGCAGTCCCGTCGGCGCGGGCCCGTCGGCAGTCCCGCCGACGGGCCCGGAGCCATGGAAGGCCGTGGAACCTCAAATCGACCTCTGAACGTCCTCCTCAGCGGATTCAGCGGCGCCCGGCGGGGTCATCACCCCTGCACCGTTGCGCTGTCGCGCACCGAGGAGGGGGAGCCATGAAGGACATACCAGAGCTGGGCATCGGTATCGGCTGGCGTCCGGAGATCGCCGACGCGGTGGAAGGGCTGTCCGGGGTCGACTGGGTCGAGGCCGTCGCGGAGAACCTCTGCGCCGGCCATCTGCCCGACTCGCTCGTACGGCTCCGTGAGCGCGGCGTCACCGTCGTGCCGCACGGGGTCTCACTCGGTCTGGGCGGCGCGGAGCGACCCGACGCGCGGCGGCTCGCGGATCTCGCGGAGCGCGCCGAGGCGCTGGGCTCCCCGCTGGTCACCGAGCACATCGCGTTCGTACGGGCCGGGGGGCCGCTCACCGCGTCCCCCCTGCTCGAAGCGGGGCATCTGCTGCCGGTGCCACGGACCAGGGACGCCCTGCGCGTGCTCTGCGAGAACGTACGCGTCGCCCAGGACGCGCTGCCCGTGCCGCTCGCCGTGGAGAACATCGCGGCGCTGATCTCCTGGCCCGGCGAGGAGATGAGCGAGGGCCAGTTCCTCGCGGAGCTGGTCGAGCGCACCGGGGTGCGGCTGCTGATCGATGTCGCCAATCTGCACACCAACCAGGTGAACCGGGGCGAGGACCCCGCGAAGGCCCTGGACGAACTGCCGGTCGAGGCCATCGCGTACGTCCATGTCGCGGGCGGTGTCGAGCGGGACGGGGTCTGGCACGACACCCACGCACACCCGGTCACCCGGCCGGTCCTCGATGTGCTGGCGGAACTGCGCTCGCGGGTCGCCCCGCCGGGTGTGCTGCTGGAGCGGGACGACGACTTCCCGCCGGCGTCGGAGCTGGCGGGCGAACTGACGGTGATCCGCGAGACGCTCACGATCGCAGCGCACACCGGCAGCGCTACGGCAACGGCAACGGCCTCCGCTACGGGTACGGGTACGGCTACGGCTACGGCTACGGCTACGGCTACGGCTACGGGTGAGCCTGCCACCCTGTCGCATACGGCCGCCGGCACCCGGCGCGACGCCCGCCCCGGCGCCCTGCTCGTGGTGGCGCCCATACCGTCCGCGCCCTCCGTACCGTCCGCGCCCTCCGTACCGTCCGCGCCCTCCGTACCGTCCGCACCTCCCGTACCGTCCGTACCGCGCCAAATCCCCTCGGACGACGGCACGTCGGGCGGCCCCACCGACACGGCGCGCGAGCGCCTCGCGCTGCGTGAGGCCGCCCTGCTCTCCGCGCTGGTCGCCGGTACGCCCGTCCCCGAAGGGTTCGACACCCGGCGGGTGCGGGTGCAGAGCCGTGCGCTCGCCGCCAAGCGTGCCGATGTGATCGCCAAGGTCGCCCCCGAGCTGCCCGGGATCCTCGGCAGCGGCTACCGGCCGGCCTTTCTCTCGTACGCCGCGAACCGGCCCATGCGCGCCGGTTACCGCCGCGACGCCCTCGACTTCGCCGAGCATCTGCTGATCGAGGGGCGGCCGGAGGACCCCGCCGCCCGGCGGGAGCTGACCTCCTGGTGGCAGGAGCGCGCCGGATCGCGTCCGCCGCGCCGGGCGACCCGGCTGGTCCGCAGGGCACGCGCCGCGCTCGCGGGGAGGTGACGGACGATGACCGTGATCCTCGTGACGGTGGTCCATCTCGGCGTGGCCGTCTCCTCCGTACTGCTGATCTCCGCCGTGGTCCGGCTGCGCCGCCGGGGTCCGGGCGGTCACGTCCATGACGCGATGGAGGCGGCCTTCCTCGGCGGCGGTCCCGGCCGGGTCGCGGACGCCGCGATCGCCGGGATGCACGCGGACGGCCGGCTGATCGTCGGCGGCCCCGGCATCGTCTCCGTACCGCACCCGGTCGCCAGGAACGAGGTGGAACAGGCCGTACTCCACGAACACGCCACGGCGCCCAGCGGCGCCCTGCACACGCTGCGGCTCGCGGTGATGCGCGGTCCCGCCGTGCAGCGGGTGGGCGACGGCCTCGCGGCCCGGGGCCTGCTGGTGCCCCCGGCGGAGGCGCGCGGGCCGAGGCTCTGGGGCGGGATCCAGGCGCTCCTCTGCTTTCTCGGTCTGCCCGTGTGCTTCGTCCTCGCCATCATGGTGTTCGTCGCGGGCTCCGTCCCGGGCGACGGCAGTCCGGCGGGTTTCTCCCTGTTGCCGACCCTGTTCGCGGGGGCCGTCGTCGGAATGGTCTGCTCGTCCCTCACCGGACGGCGGATCACGGCGGCGGGGCAGCGGGCGCTGCGGGAGTTCGCCGCGGCGCATCCGTACGGCGGCGGCGCGCCGGCGGACCGTCTCGTCGCGGCGCACGGCATCACGGCGCTGCCCGATCCCCTGCTGCAACAGCAGTTGCTGACCGCCACCCGGCTGCGGCCGGGGCGGGACTTCTCCACCGCCGGGTCCGCCTCCGCCGCGGTGGTGGCATGGTGCTCGGGCGGAGATCCCGGTTCGGGTACGGGATGCGGCGGATCGGGGTCCGGCTGCGGCGCGAACTCCTGCGGTGGCGGCGGGGGTTCCTCCGGGGGCGGCAGCTGCGGCGGGGGCGGGGGCGGCAGCAGTTGCGGCGGCGGAGGTGGCGGAGGAGGCAGCAGTTGCGGTGGAGGCGGAGGCAGCAGTTGCGGAGGTGGCGGCGGAGGCGGTTCCTGAGACCGGAGCCCACGGGCAGCGCGCCGCCTTCGCGGAGCGGATCCGACGGTGAGGGCGGCGCGGCCCCCGCGCCGCGCCGGCACCACGCCTCAAAGCCACCGCACCCCGCGTGCCGCGCCCCCCGCAGCAGCCCCCCACCCGCACCCCGCAGCCCCGAGGCACGCGGCACGCGCGCCCGCGCCCTCCCCCGCGCCCCGCTCCCTCCCCCCGCACATCCCGGACCACTCCGCACCCCGGAAGACCCTCCTGAGTGGCCCTGGGGCGCATCGGGGTCATCGCCTCCGACACCGCTCACCAGTCCTTGCGAAGCCCCTCCCCGCTGCTGACCCTCTGTCTGCGGTTGACCCTCAATCGCAGGCCTGAAGGGAACGCGATGCGAGCAGTAGCGAAGTACGGGGCTCTGACCACCCTCGGCTCCCTGGTCCTGTCGGCGCTCGTCGTCACCCCCGCCGACGGCGCCGACGGCACGGGCTCCGGTATCGCCGGCGCGGTCATCTCCCGTACCAAGGCCGCCGTCGCGGCCGAGAGCCGGGGCGTCGCCCGTGCCGCCCGGCACGCCGCCGCCACCGGTATCCGGTTCGGTGCCTGCCCCGAGGCCGAGATGCTGCCCGCTCCCATCACCTGCGGCACGGTCGAGGTCCCGCTCGACTACGCGAAGCCCGACGGCCGGAAGATCCATCTCACCGTCAGCCGGGTCCGCGCGGGCGGCGAGCCGGACCAGCGGCAGGGCGCGCTGGTCTTCAACCCGGGTGGCCCCGGCGCCTCCAGCATGTACTTCCCGATGGCCGCCGAGATGTCCGAGTGGAAGCGGATCGCCCAGGCGTACGACATCGTCGGCTACGCCCCCCGGGGAGTGGGCCGGTCCGCCCCGCTCTCCTGCGCGGACCCGGCGGACTTCACCAAGGCCCCGACCCCGTCCCCGGTGCATCCCTCCGAGTCGTACAAAAGGGAGCGGATCGCCGAGGCCAAGGCGTACGCCCAGGGCTGCGCCGAGGACGCCGGTCCCGCCCTGGCCCACTTCACCTCCCTCAACAACGCCCGCGATCTGGATGTGCTGCGCGCGGCGCTCGGCGAGGAGCGGCTGACCTTCATGGGGGCCTCGTACGGCACCTACTTCGGCGCGCTCTACGCGACGCTCTTCCCCTCCCATGTGCGCAGGATGGTCTTCGACTCGGCGGTCAACCCGGACCCCCGGCAGATCTGGTACGGCAACAACCTCGCCCAGTCGCTCGCGTTCGAACGCCGCTGGGCCGACTTCCGCGCCTGGGTCGCCAAGCACCACAAGACCTACCGGCTGGGCACCACCCCGGAGGAGGTCCAGCGCAGTTACGAGAAGGTGCGCGCCGGGGTGGCGCACGAGCCCGCCGGCGGAAAGGTCGGCCCCGGCCAGTTGCAGGCGGCGATGCTCGGGGCCGGTTACTACGACGACTACTGGGCGATGCGCGCCACCGCGCTCTCCGAGTACGTCAAGGGCAACGCGGCTCCGCTGATCGCCCAGGCCTCGCCCCGGCCGGTGGCCGCCGCCGACAGCGAGAACGGCAACGCCGTGTACACCGCCGTCGAGTGCAACGACGCGCCCTGGCCGACGGACTGGCGGGTGTGGGACCGCGACAACACCGAACTCGCCCGCCGCGCGCCCTTCGAGACCTGGGACAACGCCTGGATGAATCTGCCGTGCGCCTACTGGCCGGCGCCCCGGCAGCGGCCGCTCGACATCCGTACCTGGCCCGGTGAGCTTCCGCCGACACTGATCCTCGCGGCCGAACGGGACGCGGCGACGCCCTACGAGGGGGCGCTCGAACTACAGCGCAGGCTGGCCGGTTCCGTCCTGGTGACCGAGCGCGACGCGGGCACGCACGGGATCGCCGGCGGCGGCAACGCCTGTGTCAACAAATACCTGGAGGACTATCTGCTCCGCGGAGAGGCACCGGTGCGGCGCGCGGAGTGCGCGCCGCACGCGGAGCCGAACCCGGTGTCGCTGGACGAACGGTCGGGCGGCCGCAAGCTGCCGCCGATCGTCTGATCTTCCGGGCGGGGTGACCGGTCCGTACAGCCGGGGACCGGTCACCGAGCGCGGGTCACCGAGCGCGGGCGACGGAAACCCGTGCGCCCCGCGCGTGTCCGGAAAGCCCCGTGCGTGTCCGGAAAGCCGTGGACACGCCCAGGGCAGCACCCCGGACTCAGGCCAGCCCGGCGACCAGTTCCGCGACCGACTTACGGCGGCCCGTGTAGAACGGGACCTCCTCGCGGACATGCATCCGGGCCTCCGAGCCACGCAGATGACGCATCAGATCGACGATCCGGTACAGCTCGTCGGCCTCGAAGGCGAGCACCCACTCGTAGTCGCCGAGCGAGAACGACGCCACGGTGTTGGCGCGCACGTCCGGGTAGCCACGTGCCATCTTGCCGTGGTCCGCGAGCATCCTGCGGCGGTCCTCGTCGGGCAGCAGATACCAGTCGTACGAGCGCACGAAGGGGTAGACGCTCACATAGTCGCGGGGTGTCTCGTCGGCCAGGAAGGCCGGTACGTGCGACTTGTTGAACTCGGCGGGCCGGTGCAGCGCCATGTTCGACCAGACCGGCTCCAGCGCCCGCCCCAGCCGTGTGCGGCGGAAGCGGTTGTACGCCTCCTGAAGCTCGTCCGAGGTCTCGGCGTGCCACCAGATCATGACGTCGGCGTCGGCGCGCAGCCCGGACACGTCGTACGTCCCCCGTACGGTGATGTCCTTGGCACCGAGCTGGTCGAACAGCTCCTGGACCTCCTCCGCGTAGCCGTTCCTGTCCTCGGGCAGCACATCACGCAGCTTGAAGACGGACCACAGCGTGTAGCGGATGACCTCGTTGAGGTCCTTGGCCTTCTTGCCCGCGTTCGGGGTCTTCTCTGGAGCAGCAGTCATACGCCTATTCTCCCGCGCCGCGTCCGGTGCCCCACGCCAGGGTCGACGTGGCGATGATCTCGTCGGCCGCGCGGCGGGCGCTCGCGATACAGGCCGGGATTCCGACCCCGTCGTACGGGGCTCCGCAGACCCGCAGACCCGGCAGCTTGGCGACCGCCTCCCGGATCCGGGCCACCCGGGCCTGGTGCCCCACGGGATACTGCGGCAGACCGCCGATCCAGCGGGTCACCTCGGTGGCCACGGGACGCGCGGCGAGCCCGGTCGCCTCGCCGAGGTCGCGCAGGGAGACCTCGACCAGATCGGCGTCGTCCTGGTGCACCCGCTCCTCCTCGCCGTACCGCCCGATCGAGGTACGCAGGAGGAAGAGACCGGGCGCGGCGTCCGCGACCCAGCCCCACTTGCGGGTGGAGAAGGTCGACGCCTTGATCGTGTGCCCGTCGACGGGCGGTACGAGAAAGCCGCTGCCGTCGGGCAGCGCGGCGGCGTCGGCGCGCCGGAAGGCCATCGTCACCAGCGCCATCGAGGCGTACTCGACCTCGGCGAGTTCCGCGGAGGCGGCCGGGGACTCGTCGGCGAGCAGGGCGGAGGCGGACCGGGCGGGGGTCGCCAGGACCACGCCGTCGGCGGCCAGTACCCCGCCGCCGGTACGGATCCGCCACGCGTCGGCCGTACGGGTGAGACCGAGGACGGGGGTCTCCGTAAGGATCCGGCCGCCCCCGGCCCGTACGGCGTCGGCCACGGCGCCCGGCAGCCGGCCCACGCCGCCCTCGATGCCCGCGAAGACGGCGCCCGTCCGCCACGTGCCGGAGCCGTCGCCGTGCGCGGTGTCCGCGCCGCCGGCGGCACTCGCCCCGGCGGCCTTCGCCTGGAGGTCGCGGACGCTCTCCAGCAGGGAGTCATGGGTCCGGAGCGCGGCGAAGAGCTGCGGAACGGCCGCCTTCATGGAGATGCGGTACGCGTCGCCCGCGTAGACCCCGCCGAGCAGCGGCTCCACCAGCCGGTCGACGACCTCCCTGCCGAGCCGCTCGGCGACATACGCGCCGACCGACACGTCGTCGCCGACCTCCGTGGGCGGCAGTTCGGGTTCGCGGGCGATCCGGGCCAGGCCCTCGTCGGAGAGCAGGCCCGCGAGGGCCGCGGGATCGCCCGGCACGCCCATCACATGGCCCTTGGGCATGGGCCGCAGCGCGCCGCGGGTCCATACCGACGCGGTGGCGGTGGCGGGTGGCTGGAGGAATCCGCCGAGCCCCACGGCCTGGGCCAGATCGACGGCCTCGGGGCGGCGCGCGAGCATCGACTCGGCTCCGAGGTCGACGGGCGCGCCCTCGATCTCGCCCGCGTACAGCTTTCCGCCGAGCCGGTCGGTGGCCTCCAGCAGGGTCACGTCGATCCCGGCGCCGAGCAGCCGGTGCGCCGCCGCCAGACCGGCGATACCGCCCCCGATGACGACGACATGACCTGTGTGCGTGTCCACGTGCTGCGCGCTCGGCTCCATGACCCCACTCTCTCAAACCCGTAACGAGTCCCGACCGTGACCGCTTCGGAACCGGGAACGGGCAACCCGCCCACGGGCCTCACACGTCGAACCGGCGTCATCCGATTTTTGCCCAGGGGGGCCGGTATGCGCAGGACACCCGCGTTCGCGGCGGCACTACTCACCATCTCGCTCGCACTCGCCGGATGCGGAGCGAGCGACACCGGAAGCGAGGAATCGAGCGCGGACCGGGCCTTGAACGCCGCTCCGGAACAGGGGAGCGAGCAGGACGGCGCGGGGGCGGCCGACCAGGCGGCGCAGGCTCCGGGCAGCGAGGGTGCGAAGGCGACCACAGCGCCCTCACGGGCGGGCACCCATGTGATCCGTACCGCCGAACTCACCGTGCGCGTCAAGGACACGCAGAAGGCGCTGTCCACGGCGCGCGCCGCGGCCGTGAACGCCGGGGGCCTGGTCGAGAACGAGTCCACCGAGCGGGACGGGGACTCCTATGTGCTGTCGCGCGTCGTCCTGCGGGTCCCGCAGGACGAGTACGACTCGGTCCTGGCCGAACTGGAGGGCACCGGAACGCTGCTGGCCCGCAAGGCGAACGCCAAGGACGTCACCGACCAGGTGGTCGACGTGGACAGCAGGATCGCCTCGCAGCGGGTGAGCGTGGCGCGGATACGGGAGCTGATGGACCGGGCCGACAAGCTCGGCGACGTGGTCGCGCTGGAGGGGGAGCTGAGCAGCCGTCAGGCGGCGCTGGAGTCGCTGCTCGCCCAGCAGGCCTCGCTCAAGGACCGCACCACGCTGGCCACGATCACCCTGGAGTTCTCCGAGGCGCGGCTCGCCAGGCCGCAGAAGACGAAGGAGGAGGATGACGGTCCGGGCTTCCTGGACGCCCTGGGCGGCGGCTGGGACGCGTTCACCGCGACGGTGCGCTGGATCGCGGTCGTGATCGGCGCGGTGGCGCCGTTCGCCGCGGCGTTCGCCGTGCTCTACGCGCTGTGGCGGCTGGCGCGCCGGCTGCTGTCCGCGGCCGGGGCGCACCAGGGACGTCCCGCCGCGGTCCCGGCCCGGCCCGGGACCGGGCGTCCGGCGCCGCCCGCCCCTGAGGGGAACGTCCCGGCGGACCCGAGCGGCCCCGGCGACGCTCCCGGCGCTCCGAGTGCTCCGAGTGCTCCGGCCCCGCGGACGGCACCGGAGGACTGATCAGGGCTCCGCCCGCGTAGCGTTCCCCACGCATACGCAACGAAGGGACGCGCAATGGCGGCGGAGCGCATGGTGGTCATCGGCGGCGGGGGGGGGGGGATGTACGCCCCGGCGCCGGCCCCCCCGCTGGAGGGGCCCGGGGTCACGGGGATACGGGCCCGCGGGCGGGGGCCCATCACCACGGTGTACGC